>CAIXIX010000361.1 GCA_903919615.1 uncultured Chthonomonas sp. | reverse complement strand
CAGCACGCACGCCGTGACCAATTCGTGCGTATCACCTACCGCTTGTTGGCTCGTCGTGCGCAATCTTCACCTATGACTCAAGATAAGCTCCCGTGGGCTCCACCGTGGTCTCCGCCCCGCCGATGCGTAGCGAGGATTTGAGGGGTAGGAGGGCTCCTGCGCGCTGGGGCCCGATCCCGCCCGAGGAACGAGGGGTGAAGGGATTGGGATAGCTTGCGAGGGATGAGCGCGCCTATGTCTGCCGATCTGGCTACGTTCATCACATTCGGGGTCGGGCCTGACCGTTGGGATACTTTGCGTGAGTCTCTTGTTCTTGGTTGAGGCTGTGCTGTTTTATGGCTTTTGCCGAATTGACACTTTCAGCATCCAGTAACCATCAATCTGGAAGTGCTCAACGTGCAGATGATGTTTACCCGCCAGATGCACTTCCCGCGTGTAGAGTGTTGGTCCCTCATATTTCCACTCATCCACGAGCAGCTTTCCGTCCAGCCAGACCCTACCGCCATCATCTAGCGTCGAGTCTATCAGATAATCGCCAGGCTCGATCTCGAACTCTCCATCAGCAACGGTCGCAAAATAGTCGTTACCCACCGATGCGGGGATGCGTCCGGGCGCAAGGTTTAACTCTGAAGCTTTAATGGAGGCCACAGGTGTGGTGTGGTCGATTAAATTTCTAAAGGCCTCGGTCTGCGTTCGTGGCTCCTGAGTGGCCTTATCGTATTTGAAGAGTTTGATATCCCAGTGAATTGGAAGCGAGAACTCGGAGTATTGAAAGGGGACTGTTGCTCCGGCTGGAGCTGCGATTCCTCGATAATCTACTGTTCTAGCCCCGTTGTAAGCAAGCACAATCTTTACCTTACCGCCGGAAGTTGCGGCTCGCTTGAAACTAACAAAACCTGGAACGTCGCCGTTCGTGCTCGAAAGCGAACCTCCTTCAATCGATGTAACATGCCACTTGCCTTTCGGCCCCAGTATCTCAAAACGCTCGTCGCCCGTATCCGTGCTGTCCGACGTGCCGGGTTTCTTGCGCGGCCACAGAATTGGCCTCTGAAAATCGTAGGGTCCCCACTCGTCGACCAGGATATAGGCCCGCCCACGCAATGCCGTCCTGGTAAGAAATGGACTGATTCCGCCCGCAAGCGGGGTTGGCAGAGGATCGTTGGGTACCGGTGTCAGGGTCAGCGCATGTCCCTCTCGCAGATCGCCTACTGTAACATGACCGATTTTATCATCCGAGAGCGGATTCCAGTCGGTACGGAAACGCTTTACGTATGCTTCCTCGCCTTCAGGATAGGGAATGGCTACGTTGCCATCCGAACGCATCACCCCCGGTAAGATTCCCGATATGGCGCCACCAAGTGCGAAACTCCCCTGATGCTGTTGATCCCAGCCGGTACCGAGTTGGGCAAGTGCGACGGTCTTAAATCCTTCGTTCTTCTTACTAGAATCTGTCGAGCCGTTCATGTTGAATTCGGTCAGCGGTCCACGCAGATCGAGAGTCGCGGCTCGCGGGCCATACCGGTTCTCACCTATATGCACGTCTGAAGTCGCCCTGATGGAGTAGACCAGCCCTGATGGCGGCGCTTTGCTACCGCTGGTATGCGCCTGACTGACCTGAGAAAATGTGTTATCAGCGATCCTATAACCATGGCTGACAGTATCGTGATACTTCCCATACCCCCAGCTAGGATCCTGTTTCTCTTTCTGCCACAGGTTTATCGCCATCCCCTCTCGATAGAACAGGTTTCCACGAATGCTATTATTCTGGCCGTGCTCTATGGCGATCGATTCGGCGTTATAGGCGAACAGATTGTCGTCAATAACGGTGTCGTAGCTGTAACCGCCCCAGACCCCGTGCCAGCACTCCATGACGAGGTTGTTGATAAAGCTGTTGCGGCTGAATGTCGCCTCGATGCCATTGGTTGGCGCATGGCTAAAATCGTTGCCATAGACCACATTATCGTTGCAGCCACCTGTCCCGGTATTCATTGTCGTCTGACCAGCCCACAAGAAAAATCCATCTCCGCCGTGTGTTACCGAATTGAATGCAAACAGGTTATGATTGCTCTGTTCATAGATAAGTATCCCAGCGGAGTCCTGGCCACGGTTATAGACGCCGTGCGAGTATCCACGCACACACCAGTCGATACGGTTGTGCATGATGCGGTTATTGCTGGACTCGTACAGTCCGAGACCTATTCCGCTCAAGAACGAAAAGTCGCAATTCCACACGAGGCCATGATTGCACTCCATGAGCATCAGGCCGCACTGGCCGCCCCGCACCACAACGCTCTTTGCTTCAAAGCCGTCGCATCGCCGCAGGTAGGCACCGGCGCCGTACTCGAGCCACTCATCTTTCTCGTTCTGGTGATAGCTCATCCAATCCGACTCATCTTCTCGATCCAACCCGCTTGCAAGATGCTGTTTCCAGTTATAGGATAGGTCGCAATTGATGAGGCGAAGGCCAGGAGAATCGAACGCAACCAGTCCAACCTTGTAACCGCGCACTCGCAGGTTTTTGATTGTAATGTTCTTGCCGGCAACCTTTAGCCCCGTGCCGGCGCGATGGTCCGGAGTTGTGGTTTGGAGCGTGCCTTCGAGGATCGAATTTTCAAAATCTACAGTTATATTGTCGCCGCGAACGTATACTGCGGCAGATGCGCCACTGGAGTCTTCGTTCGCAAGGGAATAGGTACCGGCAGCGACCTTACAGCTCTGCTGCAGAATCATTCCGGCAGTGATCTTGACGGTATCGGCGTGCGATCGACTCGTCCAAGACAGAGGTGCGAGGGTAAGAAACAGGAGAAGGAGCGAGGATTTCATTGGCGTCACCCGGGCGTTATATTAATCGCAACCGGCAACTCTGCTGCAACTAGCCGGTGTGGCAGGAGTATAGCAGAGTCCTTACAGGATTGCAATGCGATCCACGTAGCCGTGCTTGGTTCCACCGACACGATTTGCACACCGCCCGAATTGGTAGTTGCGCTGCTTGCGGCGCACCGATCCGGTTTGCACACTGCCTTCAATCAGCAGACATCACCTTTGGGTCGGTAGGGTCGCTGCTTGCTGCGACCGCTCAGGCATCAAACAGCCATCATCCTGCAGGCGCACGAGTCTCCTATCGTGCATGTTCCTAAACGACTTCAAAGACTTCATCTACCTCAAAGACCTCTGTTACATTGCATCCCGCCGACCCCGACGGAAGTGACTCATAACGCACTAACTCACTCTCTCACTATCTTACTCGCTCGCTAAACCGCCCCACGTTCCATCCCCTTGACACCAACCTATCGGTAATAGTATATTATTGTCTACTATTTAGCGGAGGTGCTTGCTCATGTCATCCATCAATCGCAAATTTGCCCGATCACAAAGTTCGCTCACTCGGCGAGCTGACTATGCGAACAATTCAGCCGCTGCCGCAACCGCTCCTGGCTATTCCGTCGCAGACCTGCAGCGAGAGATCGTGGCGCGTAAGAGCGACCAGGCGCATGCCAAAACGGAAACGACGGCATCGAGCCTCGCCGCGCCTCAGGAAAAACCGCTTACTGCAGCTCAGGAGACCCGTATGCTGATCAAGCAGTTGGAGGCCATCATAGGCCCGCCCCAACCACCGCCTCCGTCGACGGCGGATATCACGTCGGTCTCAAACGTAAAGCCTGAAGAGGTCTCATGGCTGTTTAAAGACTGGATTCCTGCAGGTAAGGTCAGTGTGATCATTGGCGAACCGGGTCTAGGCAAGTCGCTTATCACACTGGACATCGCCGCTCGCCTATCAACTGGTCGCGAGATGCCAACCCTAACCCCCAGTCCCGAGCCCCTAGCCCCGAAGCACGTCCTCCTGTTTTCCATGGAAGACAACGTTGCGGACACGATCAGGCCAAGGCTGGAAGCAGCTGGCGCCGATCTTTCGCGCATCCATCTCTTTCCTAACGGCGGTCAGCGGCAATTCATCGACTACCGCAGTCTGATCTCGCTTATCAAGGAGCTATCGGCGTCACTGGTTATCGTGGACCCGCTCAGCGCCTACCTGGGCTCGAAACACATATCCAGCGACCAACAGATACGAGAGCTATTCGCCGACCTGGCAGCCATTGCTCGGCATTTTGGTACAACCTTCCTGATTGTCCACCATCCCAATAAGGGTAGATCCGGCACAGCAGTAATGCGTTCAGCCGGAAGCCTGGCAGTCACAGCGGCAGCACGCTCAGTGATGCTTATCGCTAAAGATCTCGAAGATCCATCCAGAAGAATACTCGCGCTCGTGAAAGGCAACCTCGGTCCACCACCTCCGGCACGGAGCCTTTGCATCGACCAGGAGCGCGGAGTCAGCCATCCACATATCCGCTGGGCAGGGGCTGCCAAAGCCGTTACTGCGGACACACTCGTACTTCGCACCGGTCGTGAGGAAAGAGCACAAATTTCAGCAGAACGCTTTCTTCGAGAAACCCTGGCCGATGGGCCAATGCCGTCCAAGGACCTTGAAGAGCTGGCGCTCGCACAGGGGCATTCCCGAGGTGTGTTTTCCCGTGCCAAGATGGCAGTCACGCGTTCCACGCGAACCGGTGGCATCGGCGCCGCCGGCACATGGCAAACATCCTTGAAGTAATCTGCCGGAATCCCATAGCGACCAAATCGTCGACCGAAATCGACGATTTGGTTCGCAACTCCCAGCGAACGCGAAGCCGAAACAACAGGGTGCCGTCAACTCGGCGATTATGACCTCTCAAACTAAGGAGGCGGCCCGCGCCCCCCACGGACCTCGCAACTAGGGTTCCCAACGGGGTCTAAGGGGCTGGCCCCTTAGATATCCCTTCACGCTGGAAGAGCTTCTTACGAAGCGTACACTGAGGGATGGAAAACACAACACGAAAGCACGAAGTGCTCCCTACGAAGCGATAACCCATCAAAAAAAGTTATGGAACTCAGAAGGACGGAGCGTCGCAAAAACGGATGCAAACTTAGCGAATCTTAGCCGTACAAACAGGTCATTAAAACACAATATCATTCAATAAATATTAACATTCTATCTTTACAATGCGGGTGTGTGCATACATAAAATCTTAGCATCTTAGCGGCGCCGCGGCCGGAGACCGGACCGTTCAGAGCTGGGAAAAGATAACTCCACATGCAACGGAATTACAATTGTCCCCCTCACCTGAATCCTCTCCCACATTTGCTCGCAAGCTCGCGGGGAGAGGACAAAATGCGTGCCTACAGGACGGAGTCTATACATAGCAATCTGTCGTGAGTCCAGATTATTCAGGCCCTCCTGGACTAAATCCGCCGGGACCGCCAGGACCGCCAGGACCACCCCGTCGCATCCCATCAAGCTGTTTCTTCTGGTCAGCAGTCAGGATCGCAGCGAGCTTAGCATCGACTTCCTTCTGGAGCGCCGCGAGGTTCTGCTTCTGCACCGCAGTAAGTCCCAGTCTATCGGCTACGAAACCGGGCAAAATAGTCCCGGGCCGTGGAGGACCACCAAATCCACCTGGGCCCGCGGGGCCTCCAGGTCTACCGCCGAGTCCGCCAAAGTCACCGGGACCTCCTGGACCTCTGTGTGAATTCTGAATCTGCGTCGCAAAGTAAGCTATGACCTGTGCCTTTGTAATGCTTCCCTTTTTCGCAGTGTCGATTGCATCGTACACCGGGACAAGACGGGGATCTGTAACCTCAACCCGGGTCACTTTGCCTTCATGTTTCACATCAAACTGCATGAACCTGTCAACCGGGCTGCCTCCCTGCGGTACGGCCAGCGCTGCTGATGTTACACAGATGAATATCGTCGTGGATATCCGACCTTTTAGTCCTTGTCCAATTGCCTTCATTCGAACCATCGATTCTCTCCTGGGGGTCTTAGCCCGCGGCTCATTATAGTGGCCATTCACAGGCGTTATAATCAATTGGCGCTGCATGCAACGCCATAACAGACGCTGTTTACCTAACCCTACCTGTCAGATGGAGTTCGCCCTAGCACGATATCGAATTTCACCGAAAGTTCGCCTATCTTAGAGGCCTTCACCGGCACAAACGAGCCAAGAACAAGCTCTCGATCCAGCGGGTCTGACATGTCGTTAAAGACGTTGTCGGTCGCATTGCCCGGATGTCCGCGCACAAACAGTTGAGTGGTTAGCATTTCACGATCACCGCGCTTCACCTTTACGTGGATGTGGCCGGCAGTACGACCAGGATAAGGAACAGGCTTAATGGTTCGGAAACGGTAGCCACCGGTAGAACTGGTAAGGAATCGCCCAAAACCCTGGAAGTTCTTATCTCTCTGAGCGACCTTTGGGATGGAGTCTCGAGTATTCAAATAGACCTGATGGGCGTCGCACTGCCATATCTCGACCGTCGCGTTCCGCACAGGCTCACCAGATGAGCTGAGAACTCGCCCTGACATATGGGTTATGACTCCGACTGCCGGAGTAGTGCTATTCCTGATGATAATGAGGTCGTTATCCGTATCCAATGGAAGCGTGTCCGGATAGTAAGGTCCTTCGGTGAGAGCGGGAGTGCTCATGAGCTGCTCCGCAAATGCGCCTGATTCGCTGAACAATAGCGCCGAAGTACTTACCACGACGCCAGACGCGAGTTGAGTCAGAAAGGATCGGCGACCCATCAGTCCTTCTGAATGGTGCAATTCGAATTTCAATCTCTCTAAGTCCAGCATTGTGACCGTTCCCTTCATATGTTGTTGCCGAAGATAATAAACAGGAAGAACCGTGTACGGTGTTGTTCAACAGGATAACGCCAATGCATAAAATCCGGATGAAAACGAACCGACATATTCACAATTCTTGCAGCCGCCAGGCTTTCCGACAATGACGTAGACATAAATAATTCCCTGAAGACGGCATACTTATAGCATCGTATTTCACTTGAGGCGCAATTTTCCTGCTCCTAGCGACTAAAGATGCCCGGCGAATTCACCTGGCAGGAATGCAATCGGACCCATGCCTAACGCAACTTCAACTCTTACTATAATTGGAATCGATATCTACCCCTTCGATATCCCGATGCACAAACCGTTCACGATTGCAACGATGAGCACTTCGGTGAGTCCGAACATGCTTGTTCGTATTCGTACCGATGAGCCCGATCTGTATGGATGGGGCGAAGCCTCGCCACTGCACTCGATCACAGGTGAGACTCAGGCGATATGCATCTCTGCTGCGCGTGAGATCGCACCGCTTATGATAGGCAAGAATCCGCTTGAAATTGCCAGCCTCTCTTTACAGATGGACCGATTTCTTCCGCGCAACACGACCACAAAGAGCGCGTTCGACATTGCGCTATACGATATCGCCGCGAAAGCCGCGGGGTTACCTCTCTATCGCTTTCTTGGCGGCTCTAACGTCCCGATGGAGACGGACATGACGATCGGAATCGGCGATCCTTCCGCCGCCGGCGCAGAAGCTCTTTCATTGCTGGAGATGGGGTTTCGCACGATTAAGGTGAAACTGGGCACCACGGGCAAAGAAGACTATGCGAGGCTGCACAATATCCGCCAGGCGGTGGGACCAGATATCCAATTGCGCATCGATGCGAATCAGGCGTGGGACCGTTCCGCTGCCATTCTTGCGCTTCGCGCCTTTGAGCAGTTCGATATTCAGTTCTGTGAGCAGCCGCTTCGTGCCTTCGATGTCGCCGGCCTCGCAGAGGTTGGCCGCACGACCTCCATTCCAATCATGGCGGATGAAGCGCTCTTCTCACCGGCAGACGCGATTCGCCTTTGTGCGGAGAATGCAGCGCCCTATTTCAATATTAAACTGGCAAAGTCGGGAGGCATTCACCCTGCTCTTCAGATTTCTGCGATTGCTCAGGCGACGAATCGGCCCTGCATGGTGGGCTGCATGCTAGAATCGCGCCTTGGCCTAACGGCATCCGCACATCTCGCCGCCGCCTGCCCAATGGCGCGATACTACGATATCGACTCCTGTTTTGAACACTCGGTCGACCTGATTCAGGGCGGTATACAGATACAAAATGGAATGATTACCCTGCCTGATGAGCCTGGCATCGGCGCGGAGCCTACGGCCGAGGCGCTAACAAACCTGACGAGAGTGGAAATTTGATGGGACCACAGCTCGAGTTTATCGGCGATACCGAGGTCCTGGCAGAGGGAAAGCTCTGGACCTTCTTTGGAGGGAACGATTACCACCGTTTCAGCCGCAACCCGGAGGTCGCGGGGGCGCTGATCGATGCGGTCCACAGATATGGCATTAACAGCGGAGGGTCGCGAATCACAACCGCGAACCATACCCTCTATCTGGAACTAGAAGCAGTACTGGCCGATTATCTCGGGACAGAGGACGCAGTTATCTGCTCGGCGGGGTATCTAAGCTCGACAATGCTGGTGCAGTCGATTGCAGACGAGTTTGATCTGCTGCTTATTGATGAAATTGCGCATGGATCGCTTGTGGATGCAGCCCTCCAAAGCGGCAAACCGGTAGTACGATATGCGCACCGAGATGCGGGAGACCTAGAACGGTCTCTGCGTGTAAACCCATCGGATCGACCGCTCGTTCTCACTGATGGCGTGTTTGCGAGCTCAGGCGGAATCGCACCGCTGGCCGCAATATCAAAGCTCATTACGCCACGGGATGGCCGAATCGTTATCGATGACGCACATGGCGTCGGCGTGATCGGGGCGACTGGCAAAGGAAGCTGGGAGGATCAAGGGATCGACCGCAACCTGATCTATCAGACCGGCACACTCAGCAAGGGCCTCGGCGGGTTTGGCGGATTTTTCGCAGGCTCGAGGTCGGATACTGCCCCGGTAAGAGCAAAAAGCAGAGCGTTTATGGGCTCAACTCCTGTGCCCCTGCCGGTTGCAGCAGCATCCATTCGATCTATCCAGATACTTAAAGCTGAACCGGACAGGCTAGCACGCATACAGAAATTGAGCGCTACAGTAAAGCCTGCGCTGCGTAAGTTGGGGTTCAAAGTATCCGATGGGGCTGCGCCAATCTGCTCCGTAACACACTTTGATTCCGGCCGTAACGCGTATCTTGCCGATTGTCTGTGCTCGCAAGAGATCTATCCTTCATTTATCGATTATCCTGGCAGCCCGCCGGGTGGTCACTTCCGGTTTACGCTTTCGAGCGCACACACTGCGGAACAGATCGATCGCCTGATGCTGGCAGTTAATAATAGCCTGAGACAACAGTAAGGGATAAGAACAACGGAGTGTCAAAATGCCCCGAAGCCGATGGTTCGCTCTGTTTGCCGCATTTGTTCTACCACTCTGGTCTCCTTGCGCTTATGCGCAGATTCATAATATATGGGCTCGCTCACTTCCTCTAGAGCCCGGAGATACGCAGCCCTTCAGGGCCATCCAGCCGCCGCGTTGGCTCGAAGACCTCACCTGTCTCACCTACTGCTTCTCCGTAAGCGACGCTGCCACACGGGACATCGCAACCGCTGCCGGCAGCCAGATGAGCGAGATGGGCTTCGTGAATCCCATCTATGTCGCCTACTCCAGCGAATATCTCCATCGCAAGGATCCTGGTGTCGCTGCAGATGCGCTGAGCCGGGAGATTGCCGACTATAAGAGACGGCACGTACGTATCCTTGGCGTTGTGCCGCCAGGGCTCCAGGGAGAGATCTATTCAACACATCCGGAGTGGCGCAAGATCTCTACCAACACAACTCAGATCCCGGTCATAGATCCAGCATCTGCCGATATCGGAGGAGGGCTATGTCTGCTTGGCCCATGGGGAGATCGGCTTATCGATATCCTCAGTGAAGTGCTCAAGCGAAATCCAGATGTGGACGGATTCAGCTTCGACGGTCTGCACCATGCGGGAGTATGCTACTGTGCCAACTGCAGGGCAACTTACCGTAAAGAGAAGGGTGAAGAGATACCAAATCCGGACATGAACAGCGCTGAGTTCCGAAGGTTCGTCAGGTGGCAGGACCGTCAGCTTGAGCAGCTTATCATCCGTATCCAGACCCGGCTGAAGCAGATTAAGCCCGAGGTTGCCCTGGTTTCGTGGACCACCAACGCGGGCCGATTCGGCCACCTGCTGGATATCCCACGAAATATGTCCGCCAGAACGAACCTGCTGCTTGATGCGCCAGATCAAGAGTTCTGGATGGACGAGACAAATCGCGGCAACACGCTGATGCCGGCCTTTGCAAATGCTGTGATCTGGGCGGCCAGCGATCACCGGATCGCTTTCAGTTCACCCTATCTTTTTTCGCATGGAAATCCGTACGGTCCAGATAGCTTCCCGGGTGAGGAGGCGATCCGGAGGGCAATGCTTGCAATCACCTGGGGCGCGAGGCCAAGCCTCGCGATCGCCCAGCCGGCTCCGCTAAAGCCTGCAGTGATGCAGATTATACGAGAGATAAAACGCGTAACACCGTGGATCACGCATGTTTCGGAGGCGCCCTGGGCCGCTCTGCTGCTTAGCGACAACACGCGCTGCTTCTATGGCAGAGACCCTGGACGAGTGGAGGAACGTTATATTGCAAACGTGCTCGGCACGTTTCGAGCGTGTGTGGAGGAGCATCTGCCAGTTAGCATTATCGAAGATTGGAACCTGACCGCAAAGGACCTTTCCAGGTACAAGGTCTTGTTGATTCCCAATTCGGCATGCCTGAGCGAACCTCAGATGCAGGCGATTCGGGACTATGTTCGAAATGGAGGCGGTCTGGTCGCTTCAATGGATGCCTCGCTGTTTACCGAAGCAGGCGAACCCCGAAAGAACTTCGGCCTCTCGGATGTTTTTGGTGTGAACTATATCGGCGCTCCCCAAACAACACCTGCCGGCAAACAGAAATTAGATGAGAACTTCTTGAAGGGGCTCGATGCCTCGTACTGGGAGAAACGAAAGAACATCTTTGATTTCACGCCTGGGGATTCTATGCGTCGATCGCAGCCGAGGCTGCATGACCTGATTGGCGATCAGCCTGTGGTTTTTAAAGGTCAGGCGTCCGAAGTTAGGATTATTGACAACAGTACGGCCGTTGCAGCAACATTCACCCTACGCGGCTCATCCGGTCCGCCCCAGCCCGCAATCGTAAATCGGGCGTTCGGGAAAGGCAAAGTCTGCTATTTTGCGGTAGGAACCGATTCGGCAAACTACCTGTATGCCTATCCCTACTATCGCGTTCTGCTGGCAAATGCTATCCGATCTGTGGCCTCTGAGCCTCCTGCAGTCACGGTGAGCGCTCCTATGTGCGTCCACTTTACTCAGTTTCTACAGCAGAACGCACATCGCAACCGGGTCATCGTGCACCTTTTCAACGACCTCAATACCACGGCCGGCCATGCAAAGCCAGATGATGATGTTCCGCTACGTGAGGAGGTGGTTCCGATTCACGATATCAGGCTGCACTTCAATTTCACAGATATTGCCGGTATTCGACTGGAACCTGAGGGGATCCAATTGACTGGTAAACGCGTATCGGGTGGTATTGAGATTGTGGTCCCGAAACTCAATATTCACACCATGGTGGTAATTGACAGGCAAACTGCGACGATCACCAGGCATTAGAATTTCACTCGGATCACCTTTGACTCCGTAATATCAAGGACAAATGCGTTTCCAATCTGTGCAGGATGCACCTCGCCCGCCGAGATCCAGGTGGCGCCATCGTACTTACCGTCTTCTGCTGTGACTTTAGCAACGCCAGTGATCGTGACTTTGCCCTTCGGAATCGCCAGGACAATCTCTCCTGGCTTGGTTAAAACTGCTATCCCAGAAGCTGACCCACTGATGTTCAAATGGGCGACTCCGAGCGTGACTTCAAAGCTTTCTGTTTCAACCTTGCGGCTGTTTGCGCCCTCTCGTAAAAAGATGTGCTGAGCGGTTACGATTTTTCCATCCGCTTTACCGGGAAGGAAGTTGCCGGAAGCATCGACCGACAGGTTCGGCGCAACCGAGCGCACCGTGTACCAACCCACCAGATTATCGGTGCCGCGTGCATCGGCGATAGGCTGCATCGCGTTTTTGAGCGGGTACAGGGCAGTTTGGTATCGCCTGCGAGCGGCAGCATCCTCCACAACCGTGAACGGCTGATGGCACTCCCAGAGCAGGTTGCCAATGCCCTGCTGCCCCACGAGCGTGTAGTAGGGCAATATATCCAGATTAAGGCGGGTCTCTGGCTGCTCTGTGGGGTTTTCAGCAGCAAATGGGATATTGCGGCTCAACTGCGAGGTGGTGAGCACATTGGGTTCGCGGACTGCGAATATTCCGTCGATGCCAACCAGACTAAGGTGAGGGCAGTTATCGAGGAAAATTGGCACGACATAGGGCGGCCACCACGGGCTGTTGAGATAGACCGGGATATCGTAGGTACCAGCAACCGCATCTGTGATGGATCTAACGTAAGTTGCGAAGCTGTGGAACATGAAGTCCTCGCCGTCTTTCCACTTGCCTGCAGCCCATTTTTCATCGCAGAAATGGCAGCGGCACCGAATTGATTTCTCGTCTGGCGGACGCTCCTTCTCCCACTGCTGGTAGTAGAACTCGTTGTCGAGTTGAATCATGATCACGGTTCGATGGCCATCGGTCGCCTTCAGGTGCTGCACCGTCTTCAGGACGAGCTTCTTCTCACGATCGAGGGTTCGCGGGTCGTTCGGGCACATCGGCGGTCCAGCCGCATCGTACTTGTAGGGGTATGGAAGCGTGATGCGTGTGTAATCGTCAGGGTTCTTCAGAATGTAGTCCGGGGCATATTGAGGATATACCGAATCGCCGACACCCTCTTGCACCTTGCCGCACACATCCGAGTTGAACAGATTGACAATCAGCTTGAGCCCTCGGGATTGCGCCTGCTTTATAAACCAATCCAGAAATGTAAAGTCGTATTCATCCCTCTTCGGTTCCGTCTTGGACCACGGTATGCCAACGGAAACGGTTGTGGCATTCATATCTCGAAAGCCATCGAAGAAGGCTAAGGTCTGAGCGTCCTGATGGGTGCTGCGCCAGATATCACATTGCGCTCCGAGAATAAAGAACGGTCGGCCATCTACTTGAAATGTGGGGATGCCGTGCAGCTTAACAATGGATGCTGGTGCAGCAGATGGTGCGCGTACTAAGGCGGGCTTATCTGCGTGTGCCTGGATGCCGTAGATGAGCGCGATCAGAGACGAAATTATTGCGAATGGCTTCTTCATGGGTTAGGTATACCCGATTCTGTGCAGGTGGCTTCGCCTCGCACGGCTATTGACAACCATCTCTAACTGGCACCGCGTTCTTGTGTCCGGTAACGACCTCGTATGCCCAAAGACCACCCCAGAAGACAGTCGGCACGAAGATGACAAAGAGAGAGAAACAGAGCCCGATTCGCATGAGAATTGGACCGCGGATGTGATTCCGCAGCGGCTTGATCAGGAAGGCGGCGCACTCAATGATCCATCCAACGGTGTAACAGATGTTGATCATTACTGGCGCAAAGAATAGGGCGATCGGCTCAAAGGCATCATCACCGCACCGCAGCAGCCCCGATGTCGACGTAAAGAACAGTAACCCCAGAAAGCTGACGAACCCGCACGCGAGAACGATGCCATTGTACGCAAAGCGTCTCGATTCCCACCACAAAATGATTCCGATAACGTTTCGGGGCTCAGGTTGAGGCTTGAACAGCCTACCCCTCAGATTGTTCAGGTGGTCCACAGTTCACTCCGATGAGAGTCGAATAATCGTGCCCTTACTGGCCAGTTGGTGCTTCTTTACGGACCATGCAGTTCGAGTTCCCACTCCTCAAATGGAGGCGTTACAACATAAGTCTCGTCGAGGTAACGACGCAGCCATTGGGCTGCGCGAGTGGCCGCCTCCACCGCATTAGTTGCATTCCCACTCTGATCTATCTCAAGGACGTTGGACCAGATTGCGAAAATCTGCTCGAGCGCGGACGGGTCCTCGCCACATTGGGCAGTATAATCAAAATCATCAAGGACATCTGTACTGAGCGTGCCATTGCCAAGGAAAAAGGCAAATAGCCGCAGCTCACCTCGTACCTGTGTTGGCAACTTCGTGATAGCAATTCTCGCGAGCGTTGGCGCTAGTAACCTAAGGATATTACCAGATGAAATTATCACCCATTCCACCTATGTCTGCGGGTGATGCCGTCTCATTACATCGCTGGCATTCTCTTCAGTTGCGCGTATGCTCTGCGTTGTGACGCCGTGTGCGGGCAATCACATCGTGGAATACTCTTACTAATTCGAGATTCCACTTGGTTACGACATTTGCTACACTCGTTCGCGCAATGCCAGATGCGCTTTACACTCACAGTTTAGAGTCGAATTTGGTAACGGGAGCCTCCTTGCCGACGATCTCAAATTTGAAGTCGCTAGCATACACGGTTCCTCTGCCCTGGATACTGGTACCGAACATAATCATCGTGCAATCATTCGGGATGTCGACGACATATTCGTAGTGGGTCCATTTCGTGGTGCCGACGATCGGTCGTTTTGCCATCGTCCACATTCGGCTTCCTGATGCTCTGACGACTACAAGCAACAGCCCGGAGTACTTTTCAATGCGATCCGACTTCAGGCTAGCGCTGAAACGAATCCGTTTGCCTAGAAACTGAGTTGGGCTCGCATCCTGCCTGAGAGCGCCATATCCCTCGGGTGTGGGTACGCTTGATTTGAGGTAAGCAAACGGTTTCGATTCGTCCAAATTTTCCTTGCTGATGCCAACCTCGTAGTTAGGATTCGGTGACCCATCGCCATTAGCAGATCTGCCCCAATGGTCTAGCCCGTTTGCAAAGCTGAGGTTCTGCGGAGATGGCACCAACGAGTCGGAATGATGTGATGCATTCGTCAGTGGGACATCGTTGCCGACAACTTCAAACGCCAGCCTGTCCATCCAGACGGTGCCTCGGCCCTGCAGGTTGATGCCAATCGTAAAGGTTGTGCGGTCCTGTGCGACATCAGCAACATACTCAACGCGAGCCCAGTCACGGTCGCCTCGCTGTGGAATGCTCTGCATGTCATACCGTTCGGAACCATCGCCACTATTTATACACATCATCAAACCGCCATACTCCTTGATCGAGCTGGTCTTCACATACCCGGAGAATCGGACCCTCTTGCCCCGGTAGGATGACGCATCCATCCACTGAGTGAGTACGCCGTACACACCCTCCTTGTCGGAATTGCAAGCTAGATAAGGGGTAGCAACTCCACTTCTCTTTGAATTCGGATCGAGACCAGATTTGAAATAGGGCTCATCTCCATCGTGAGTTGATTCGTTCCATCCCCTCAATCCATTCGTGAAATTCATATTAAGCGGGGCATCCGAGAGAATTGAGTTGAAATCCGGTTCAGAAGTTGCCGCAGACGCATCGGTCGGTTCAATTCGGATATCGGCTATCTCAGCGGTTCCGGTTCCTCCCAGCATAGCGCCGAACTCTAACAATGTGCACGTTGGCAGCACATCCAGCACGTACTGGTGCAGAGACCAGTCATGCGAACCTACAACCGCTCTGGAGTACTCATTCCAGGCACGCTGTCCAACGGTCGTGTCTTCCCGAATCCAGATTCCGGACGCTGCCGTAGTGTTCCGGGTTTTTACCATGGCGCTCAGGCGAATTCGCTTTCCACGATACGCATTGGGGCGCAGATGCTGACTAACCAGGACATCTCCCCGCGGCGCAGCGGCGACAGACGACAATACCAGCGCGTCCGTTCCGGTTCTGAGCCCCGATGGCTGCACATCGGCAGTGTAGTCCTTATTGCTCGCAGACACCTGCGCGTTGTTATGTACTTCCGTACGGGACCACCCCGCTAATCCGTGGGTAAAGTCGAGGTTAACCGGCTGAAGCGGGTACTGGTTACCGTTCCTATCTGATGATGGCGCTGGCATAGTTATAGCCGCGGATACCACCGGAACGGCATTAATCTGTGTTGCAGCAACCACGCGCCACGGAACGAGACCAATAACCGCGCAGACGCTAATGGATGCGAGTGTTGCAGCACGACGTGGCTTTAGAGATCCGGTTTGTAGCATCGTAATCCTCCTTTTTAGCAATCGCGAACGAGAAGAAACGCCGAGCGCACCTGCAAGACTGAGTGGATCCAGCCTCTCGGGGCGAGCGCTTAGTTTGAGAAGCAATCGACCGTATGCCCCTGGCTCTGCATTCATTTTGCTAACTGCCAGTTGGTCGCACGCCGCTTCACGAGAAGTTTCAAATTCACTGCATACCAACCACGCTGGCGGCAACCACCAGTAGAGCAACTGAACAGCTGCTGGAAATAGACTCAACCATAAATCCGCTCTGCGAAGGTGCGCATACTCATGAGCGATTACAAGACGGAACTCTTCCGCCGATAGCGTCTCAACATCGTGCATTGACAAGACGACCACTTTGCGGAATAGCCCACACAGCAGAGGATCTGTAACGGAATTTGATACCAGCAGGCTCGGTGGCTTAACGCCGAACTCTATTGCTGCATTCTCTGCTATCTCCAGCAGTATTGGATTGTTAAGTGGGCTGGCTCGAGTAATGCACTGCCTAAGTACAGTGAGTGACCTGACGAGATAGCCAATGCGAAATACCACAACGAACGCCCAGATAGCGACGAGAGTGACGGGGACAGTCAACTGCAGATGAGGGACCGATACCGCTTCGGATTGCGCACGCACTTGGCTCACCGACGCGCTTACCACAGCCTGGAGCGGATCATGATGCGTGGTCCTGGGCATGAATCTATCCGCGCCGCTAATTGTGCTGGAGGAGGCGAGATTATCGGATATGCCTGAGCTAGATGGCAATATTGGGATGCCAATAGAAGACGTGATTACTATTCCAACCAGAAGTTTAATGCTCGTAAGCAACCACAGGCTACAGCGCGTCGCATCTGACAGTCGTCGTGCTACCCGACACACCGACCAGACGATGATTATAAAGGCCGAGCCGTAAAGAGCGGCACGTGAGCCAGCCTCAACGACGAAAGAACATGCAGCCTGTAAAGTCATGATTCCGTGTCCTTCTCCGCCAGATCGGCACCACCTTCACTTGCTCCTTCGAGCTTGGCGATAAGGGCCTCGAGCTCAGTGCGCTCAGCTACAGACAGCCGTTCCGATCTTGAAAAATAGGCTGCAAATGGCAAGAGGGAGCCCGCCAGCGTCTTATCGATAAAGCGCTGAATCAGGCCGCCTTCAATCTCATCCTTGTCCACAGAGCAGCGATAAGTAAATGTTCCTTCGCCTCGATCTCGAACGAGATACCCCTTTTTGCGCAGCCTCTCCATCACAGTGACCACGGTGCTCCTGCTCAAGCCTCGGGGCACACCATAACCTTCTGCAGCCTCTCCCACCGTAGAACCGCCAACTTCTGATAGATATCTGAGCAGCTCAAGTTCCTGATCGCCTAATGACCCGCTTATCATTGAACGCACCTCTTATTTACATCTGTAGATAATTGGATTATAACACATATCTACAGATGTAGACAAGGGCGGATTTACAGTGTATCGGAATGTTGACCAGCGCAATCGGGTTGGCCGCTGCGAGGCGACATTGGTGGCATACTTGACATACATCTTGAATCTATGTATACTTGATTCATAGGTATATTTTCTAGGGTTTCAGGGGCAGATATGGGACGGGACTTAACGCGAGGTGATATGCCGGCTCTCGTGCTTGCAGCGTTGGCGACAAATCCAGCGCACGGCTATGCAATTGCGCGGAGCATCGAGGAGAAGAGTGGTCGGGCGTTTCACATGAAAGAGGGAACGCTCTATCCGGTGCTTCGAACGCTGGAAGCGGACGGTCTCATCTCGGGAGAGTGGGAAGTTCAGCAGAGTGGCCCAGCGCGAAAAGTCTATCGGATCACAGAGCGCGGTTTGAGTGAGCTGGCTAGCCGCCGGCGCGATTGGGACGATTACGCAGCTATCATGCAGGCACTCCTGGGAGGCAAATCTGATGCACAGCCAGCTTGACATCTATCTGAAACGAATTGAGGTGGAACTTCGTGCCCTGCCAGGTGAACAGCGGAGCAGCGAACTGGCAGAGATGCGGCAGCATCTTGATTCGATGATCCAAGCCTATCGCGAGCTCGGATACACCGAAGCCGATTCGGTGACATATGCCATCCAACAGTTTGGAAACTCGAGGCAGGTTGGACGAAAACTTGTGAAAGCAACGACGACGCGCAGGCATTTTGCGACAGGCAGAAAGCTCTGTTTGACAGCGTGGTGGCTGTTCATAGTGTCTCTGGCAATGCCTGCCTGCACGGTATTTGGCGGCGTTATGAGGGGCTACGCCTGTGCTGTCATTGTACTGTTCGGCAGTATGCCGTATTCAACGTTTATTGGCGCAGTCTACTATCATGCTTTTGGGGTCGCAAATCTTTGGCTGCTCTTCTACCCGCTGCTGACCCTGAGAATAGTCAGCCGTAAAGCCCGGTGTGTTTCGACCGCCGTATCTGCGCTGGCCGCCATACTGGTGGCAACCTTATGGACAAGCTCTGGCTGGTGCATCGGGTTCTATACTTGGATTGCGTCATATACGCTTACCGCAATAGGCAGCGCCGTGATTGCATTGGATGGCGTTAGAAGCGCTAACAAGAAACGTTTCGCCGTGTAGTGGGCTGTGTCCACAGGTGACTTCGCCACATTCACATTTCTGCAAAAGCGGGTTTACTGTATTTGGCAAGCAAGCGAATACATTAACGTGGCATATTGCTCTAATGGGAAGGCACAGCGAAAATGAGTGGTATTGCGGAACCATCGGTATTGATTGTGGCGACAAGCCTGGATGCAAGTTCGAGGTCATTCGTTCTAGCGCAGGAGATGCAAAAGATCCTGACAGATCGGAGAGTTAATGCCGCGCTGATAGATCTGCGAACGTGCAGTATACCAATGTGCGATGGGTCGGACACCGAAGATGACGAGGTTTTGCGTCTAAAGGCGCTCTTCCGAGAGAACACGCATCTTCTGTTTGCCGTTCCGGTATATAACTGGGACGTAAATGCAGCTGCCAAAAATGTAGTCGAGTGGATGGGCGGAGCCGAACTCAACGGAAAGACGGTTGGATTTCTCTGTGCAGCCGGCGGTAAATCGTCTTATATGTCGGTAATGTCTTTTGCTAACTCGCTCATGCTGGATTTCCGCTGCTGGATTGTGCCCCGATTCGTCTACGCGACAGGTTCTGACTTTGACAGCAGCGGCGCAGTTAATTCGGATCTTCATGATCGATTGATCCGGTTAAGTGATGAGATGTTTGAGCGCCTGCCGAAGGGGCTGCTGCCTCCATACCCCGCTACCTAGACGCAAAACTGCATTACGGTGAATTTCTCGCTCGCCTGAGGCTCCCGTCGAAATGACGGGTTTGGAAGGCTCCCTGGGTAGTATGGCAATGGGAAATACTAAAGTGTTGGCTTTAGCGCGCTAGCTAGCACCACTTGCAGCTTCAATCGGATTGTTTTGATTTCAAATGGCTTGAGATCAAACCTTACCGTGTCTCCTATGACCGCAATTGACTTGCCGTTTTCCTCTAGTAAATTGGATTCTGCAGCAGATGCCACAGTCGCATTGATATGTACCCCAACCCCTTTGGCAGACTTTCCCGATGCCTCGTAAACCCTGATTATCGTTGAGTTGTCCGGGCCCGGTTTGAAGGCCGTCAGGATCACATCGGGACTTGAGATCTGAACCATAGAATGGTTGGGAGGTGCAATGCCAGGATGAACATCGCACTTCCAAACTTGCAGCGGTTGGTTGAATGCAAACCCCGAACGAACCGCTGCGCTGCGCCATTCCGATCCATGCGTAACGAGCGAATATCGGAAGTGGAGCGGCTTATTGAGTTCATATCCGGATTCAGATGTCATGCCCGGTTCAAAGCCGCCGCCAAATCCATAGCCCCCGATGGTGTGCGAGCGCAGCAAAGAGACCATAAGGGTTCCATTGCTGGCCAGGTTGCCAGGCAAGCCTGCATTCAGCAGTGTAACACCATGAGTCGTATCGCTATAGTCCGACCAGTTCTGAGCCGGGTACTCCACGCCATCCGGCCGTTCTACACTGCCGAACTGAATCTCCTGCGTGTTTCTTCCATTCTGGACGGCAGTTGGAAAGAGCGCCTGATACCGTACGAGCTTGTCGTTATTCACGATATCTGTGAAGATATCCACCCTCGGGATTCCCTTAGACAGACGGATTCTCGTCGCGAACGTGCCCGTTCCCAGAGGGTGGGACACGGTGAACTCGGAGTAGACCGGAGTGTGAACGACTTTGCCATCGTTGCCGGCCCATTGAGTGCTAAGGTGAGCTGTCTCGGTTGTGGGTACAGGCTGTTTGTTGCTCATACCGATAAACTGCGCGCCGTCCAGACCGTGATAGAGCTCCCAAAGATCGCCTTTGTCTTCCTGCTCAGAGATGACGTTGGCAGCGCCTGAGAGCGCTTCCCATCCCAGCACCTTATCGTATAGGTTCAGAATCGCACCAGTCGATCGCGATACGGTTACACGATAGTACTCGTTCTCGAGCAGCACATTCTCAGTGGCAACGCCTGCGGCTGTGGACGCATTTCGTCGAATTGTGGGCGAGATATGGTAGGTCGCAATGCCCAGAGCCGGCAGTTTTGCAGCGATAAACAGGATGGTAGCGCGGAGCAGCGACCCGTTCGGATTGCGCTGTTCATCGACGATCTCGCAGGGCACGTTGAGATTTCGCGCATCTGATACTCGCACATCGTAGGCATTGGTTGTTGTGAATCCTACGTTTACCTCGACTGCCTCGGTTCGGCTCCATCCGGATGGATTAAAGACCACTATCGGTGATCCAACTCCTGTTGTGTTGATGCGCGCTGTTAAATATTCGGATGCGCTCTTTGTTTCGGCCGCTGCCATTCGGCGTGCCGCATCATAACCACGCTGCACATCCAGGTAGACGTGATCGGTCATGACTCCTGATGCGAGGTCGTGGGTCTGGTTGAAGAGCACCGGCTCCCAGGCAGGCATCAGGTCTGAAGGCGAGCTCATGCCGAACAGCGCCGCGACGGACTGAAGCTTCTCTGCCGTTAATAGCTCCTGCTCTATCTCTCGTGTCTCCTGCTTCAGCTCGATCCTGCTGCTGTAGGTGCCCTGAAAAATAGGATTAAAATCGCCGGTTAGAACGGGCTCACTCTTGCGCTTTGCCACTGCGCGCTCAAAATCTGCCGGGACCGCAGTTCGAATGTTGAACTCCCGCTGTGGGTTCTGGTTGAATTTTTCGACTAGAGATGGAACATGAGGCTCGGGCTCGGAGACATCCACACCGGCAAGCCCGACGCGTTCGCTGAGCAGGGCATGCGGATCCAGCGCATGGTATCTCTCGGCAAAGAATCGGTTGAACCCGGCCTCATCGCCGGGTGGGCCCCAGAACAGCCCGTAAAACCCCGGCAGCCAGAAAGCAGGGATCTCAGTGCCATCAATCCCCTTCCAACGGAACTCAGATGGCAAGTTATTGTTGGGAACGCCACGGCAGAACCAAAAGGCGGTAAATCCGGCCTGCGTGAGGATCTGAGGCATTTGAGGATTGTGACCGAACGTATCCAGCATCCATGCGGTCGTCACATCCACACCAAGCTGCTCTTTGCAATAGGCTTTACCGTATTGCATCTGGCGCACGAAGAGTTCGCCTCCTGGCTTAACGTCGTCCGGCATAACATCCATGCCGCCAACGATCCCGAGCCGCCCTTCACGAACGTATTTGAGAAACTCTGCCTTGTGCTCCGGGTAACGTTCAATAAAGGGTCGGATATAGGCGACCTGATCTAGAGTGAAACGGTAGTTCGGGAATTTGCGCAGCAGCGCAAGCGCCTGCAGAATGTGCGGCAGCCCCATCTCCAGGTACTCTTCGCGGGTCTTAAAAACCGCGCCCTCCCAGTGAGTATGCGGTATATAGTAAAGGGTTGGTTTCTGAGGGCCGACACTATTAGACTGCTGTTGCGCAGTGGAGCCAGTGCGGGCAAGCGCCATCAATACCGACAAAGTTAATAATCGAGTAGTCTGCATGGGTACGGGGCTCCTTGCACTGGGTGTAGCGGCCTCAGGACGATAGAGCAGTACATTCGGCTCGTTCAGCCGTTTATCCTCGCAGAGGCATTGAGATTGGGTTTATATGACTACGCAATCAACAATTTACGAACTGGCAGGCGGCGAAGCGACTTTCGTGGCCCTTGTGGATGCCTTTTACGAGGGCATCATGTCCGATGAGGTGCTACGGCCGATGTATCCGCCCGAACTCACGGCAGCAAAACGCCATCTTACTCTCTTCTTAATTCAGTATTTTGGTGGGCCCACGACCTACTCCGATGAGCGCGGCCACCCAAGGTTAAGGATGCGGCACGCACCGTTTATTGTAAATGAGGACGCACGTGACCGTTGGCTAACCCACATGAACGCAGCGATAAGTCGAGTTGAACTGCCCGAAGACGCGCGCGTCGCGATGTCCAACTACTTCGCCTCAACTGCAGATTTTTTGATAAATCAACAGCGCAAAATTAAACTTGCGCCCGCGTCTTCCGATTAAACGCTCCATCGCGAGGGTAATACCATGGGACTGCTCCACCGAATGCTCGATCCAACCGCATTGGCCCGCCCAAAGCGCGCCCACAGCTTTCTTGCCTCAAGTTACGACCGACGCGGCGGCAACCACGACTGGAGCAACTATCTTCGCGCTGAAGGCACAGCAGCGGTGTTGATGGAGGCAGAGGGACCTGGCTGCATCACACGTATATGGACCGCCGACCCACAGCACGGAACGATCCGCATCTATATCGACAGAGCTGTGCAACCTGCAATCGAAATGCCATTCGGAGATCTATTCCAGCTCCTGCCGCTTTCGAGCGGACTGGGAGGTGAAAGCCCGGAAACCTACGCTCGTTCTGCAACAGAGCAGGCGCCGATGGGTTATACGAGCTATTGCCCAATCGCTTTTCAGCACCACTGCAAAGTCACCATCGATCCCGAGGACGACTACCTCTACTATCAGATCAACTACGATCTGTATCCGCAGGAAACATCCTTCTCGAGCTTCTGCCAATCAGCTTCGCTAAACACGGATGAGATTCACGCTTGCGAGGAGCTATGGAACAACCTCGCAGATGGACGTTATCAATGCGCACTGTCCGACGATAGCTGGCAGCTCGATCTGGAAGCGCAAGAATCGAAGACAATCTTCAGCTCGGACTCGCCAGGAAGCATTCGCGAAATTCGGCTTTCGTTTCCCTCCAATCTTACACCTCTTGAGCTTAGCCATCTCAAGGAGAACTTGTGGATTATCGCTCACTTCGACGATGATGAGACGAATGATCCATCGATCCGGGCGCCTCTTGGTCCGCTCTTTCTCGATTTTGGGCAAGAGCATAAGGCCCGTACCGTACTCGTCGGAACGGATTCAGACGGCGTCTATTATCTGAGATTTGTAATGCCGTTTCATTCAAAGGCTAAACTAGAGGTCGTCAATCGATCGATCCTATCGTTCCGAGGAGCTCAGGTTGATGTTCGCGAAGATCCCGCGCCACCCTCCCCTGAACTCCTCAGGTTCCGTGCGACGTGGCATATCGAGACTCCGTTCGGACCGGACCATCGCGACTACGGCGGCGTCGCATGCCGCATATTGAATCTGGACGGCAGAGATAATTATGAGCTGCTGAACGTTCGCGCCGAAGGGCAGTTTGTCGGGTGTGGATTTCACGCGGATATGCGGGATGCGCCAACGGACCGGGCATGCGGTGAGGGCGATGAGATGTTCTTTTTGGATGAAGACACGAATAGTACGCATTATGGTACAGGTGCTGAAGACTACGTTAACGATGCATGGGGGGTTCGAGGATACCGCGGTCCGTTATCGGGAGACGCACTGCTTGGCGCCTGGGGAATCGATGCCCAGCTCATCGGCTACAGACTGCACCTTTCCGATGCGATCCCGTTTGCCCGAAAGGGAAGGTTTACGCTCGAGCATGGCACAGGGAACAACTGCAGCGGGCTCTATCGCAGTATCGCTTACTGGTACATGAGCCCGGCTGCCGCACGCACTCGTGTTGAAGAGCGAAGGTGGGAGGAGTTGCGTAATAAGTCAGGCGGTTAGGTAGATTATCACTCAGCGGATTTGTCTCTCTTCCGGGGCAATGCCGGGAGGCAACACCCTGTCGCGAGGCGCTGCAGTTATTTCGACGCTAAATCCATCAAGGTCGATGCGAGAGCCAGTCTCGCCGATCACCCATCCGACGCCACCAATCCAGATGGCGCCTTTGCCTTGTGCGACAAATGGCGGTGTACCGGGATCAGATTTCGAACCGAATAACTGGTACTTTGTGTGCGGCAGGTTCAGCGTGAAGCTTTTGGTAGATGTTGCCCGATACACGACGCGAAATCTCCCGTTCTCCCACAAAGCGGAACCTCCTGGCTGAATAATCTGTGTCTCCTGTCTATCGCGATCGATACATACACCACCATTTGGAAACCGCTTCGCGCCTTTGTACTCTTTTGGCAGGCTGGGAAACTCTGCTGGCTTTTGTTCATCAGTCCACGCTGGTGAGGATGCGGTGAAATCGAAATGAAGCAGGTCGGGCTCGCCGCGTCGCTTTGCCGTGACGTTCACCCCACTTCCTGGCTCGGATTGCGTTACGATCACACCTTCGTCGACCTGCGCTGCCGGCAGCCCGGAGGTGCGTATCAAGCTGTCGTAATCCCGCATCCCCGCTCGCTCTGCAGGTGACCCTTTGCCGACGTAAGTGTGCCGACCGGTTTCCGTCTCGACTACAAATACGCCGAGATCAGCAAGGGCAAGCCTAGGCGCGTCAACAGCAGGCGCAGTTCGTGCGATGGAGAAGCTGTTTGCGGGAAAATCGATAAGCAGTTTGCAGTGTTCAAACAGGCTCATTCCTGTCGTTAGGGTCTTTGTGTACGCGCTGCCTCCGCCTGCAGCCGCACCATATGGGTATCTAATCGAAAGATCCCCAAAACTTACCGACGGGTAGATGCATCCTCTAACGTTTTCCGATGCATCGATCGTGCTCAACCTGGTCTGGCCAACAAACGCAAGCGGTTTGATGACCTGTGTAAAACCTGGCGGCAGCGTCATATCGCTGGAACCAGTATCGAGGTCGATTGCAAACGGATAGTCGCCTAGTATTCCATGCAGTTGAAATGGCGCTCCGATCACTGCATCCATCTTTATCGTGCAGATCGTTCGCGCAGAGCGCACTGGGTTGCGGTAGCTTTTGCTGCCATCGGTGAATGCCGCGCCGGGAGGCAGCCAGAGCACAGCGCTGCCAGACGCATCCGCCTCAATCTCGGCGCCTGTGGGTAGATCGGCGCGCAGCCATCTTAATCTGTCTGCCGCTTTCTGAGACGCTCCGGTAACGGGCAGGAGCGTTTGGACGTTGTGAAACCAGCGAGAAGCCTGTTCTTCCTTAACTCGGCCATCGGGCCATAATGTGACGAGGCCGGAATCGACATCGATACCTACGGCACAATGGGAAAGTAGATCGAGGCCGAGGCTTCCGTCGACCGCCCCCTGTCGGGTCTTCATCTCAGACCAAAGGTTGCCCGAGAGCTTAAGCACCCCGAACGACACGTGGTTAAACGACTGGGCGCCAATGCGTACCGATGAGAACGTTCCAATACCAGAAAAGAGCGAGCCCGGCGATAGGTCTGGCGCGGTATGCAGGCCTAGCCGTTCCGCTGCCGCCTTGCTGAAGGTGGTCATTTGCGCGCCCGTATCAAGTAATAGCCGTGCAGTCCGTCCTTCACCTATATCGACGTTTAAAACTATCGTGTGGGAGGCTGTTTCACCAGCCACAAAGGATTGCGCGAGTCCGGCCGACGGAAGGAAGCTGACCAGGACCAAGCAAAGAGCCATGAGCCAGCCTGTTGTATTGTGACGCGTCATTTTGATGTCAATTCTCCAACGTATGAAGGAAAGAAACAGTGAGAATTAACTCCCTACACTCTAGACGAGGTGAGATGGCTATGATTGCAACATTCTCAGTCTAAGCCAAAATGCAGCATTTAGGTTGATTAAATACCTCACACTAGCAGATTTTCATCTCGATTTTACGATTGTCAGGTGTAATGAGACTACGGTAATAGCATGGCGCGACACGGAGGCGGTAATTGAAAATCCTGCTGGTTGAGGATGAGCCTGGTATTTCTAGCATGATTTGCGAAGGGCTTGAGGACGCGGGCTACAGTGTAGACACCGAAGAGGATGGCGAAAAAGGACTGCAGACAGCCATTGACGGTAACTACCAATTAATAATTCTGGATGTAATGCTGCCATCGCGCGATGGATGGAGCATCTGCGAAACACTCCGGCTTCAGCGCAATCGTGTCCCCATTCTTATGCTGACCGCACGCGATACTGTGCAGGACCGCGTACATGGCCTTGATACAGGCGCCGATGACTACATGCCGAAGCCTTTCGATTTCAGGGAGTTGATGGCCCGCGTCCGAGCGCTGATTCGCCGAGACAAGATTCATAAGTCCCGTACGCTTCGCGTGGCGGATCTCGAGATCGATACTCTCGAGCGTAAAGTTCGCCGCGCTGGCGAAGCGATTCACCTCAGCCACCGTGAATACGACCTTCTGTATGCACTCGCCGCCCGACCAGGAGCAATCCTTACGCGAGAGATGATTCAGGAGGGAGTATGGATGAACGAAGATGCCTTCTCCAACACCGTGAATGTGTACGTTGGCATGCTGCGAAAAAAGGTGGATGCCGGTCACGATGTTAAGCTGATTCAAACCGTTCGCGGCATCGGATACTCAATCGTCGCGCCCGGCCGCGGGGATTCTGGTTCAGTTGAACATGACACAACGATCGCAAACTAATGGCACAAATCGACTACACTTTGGCTCCGTGCGCAGCCAACTGATCTTTTGGAACATCGCCGTTCTAGCTCTGATGCTCCTGCTGCTCGGCATTATCTGCCGAGCGATCACACTCGGCGTTATCCTCCGCTCCGTTGATCAGGAACTTACACAATCGGTCTCCATGTTCCAGCGGCCACCACGATTCGGGCCTGGCCGACCCAATTCAATGGGTCCACCAAATCCAGGAGGTCCGCCCTCTAATATCGGACACGGAAATGCTCCCGGTCAGCCTCCTCCTAATAACGAAAAGCTACCTGGGGCAGAGCATCGCGACCATCATGATGGTCCAGGTCATGGGCCGCGGTACGAACATGGCCCGGGTTCACCGGAGCCCAGCAAGCCCTATCAAGCGCATCTCTACACAAAAGCAGGACTTTCGGCGCTTCCCGACGACACGCGCGCCGTGTGGGACGTCGCCGCGCTGCGAAAAGCCATTGCGGGACAGACGGTCTTTACCTACACCACCCTCGGCGACGAGACGCTGCGTGTGATCTCAACCCCTGCATTTATGATAGATAGCAGCCTGGGGGCAGTACAGTGCGCCTACCCGCTAAAAGATGTCTATCGCGCAGTCTCCGGCATTACCTTTGCTCTCTTATTGCTGATGCCGGTGGGACTAGCGATTGCCGGCTTGGCAGGATACTTCCTGACGAAGCGTGTTCTCAGCCATGTGCACACCCTTACTCAGGCCGCTAGCCGTCTTGGTCAGTCTGGCGCAGACTTTTCTGG
Organism: uncultured Chthonomonas sp.; assembly: GCA_903919615.1. GTDB lineage: Bacteria > Armatimonadota > Chthonomonadetes > Chthonomonadales > Chthonomonadaceae > CAIXIX01. Next base: position 3,152 of record CAIXIX010000361.1, on the reverse strand, counting down.
GCGGCTGCCGGTACTCGGCGAGGACGAATTCGCCGGAATGGCATCTACATTCAACGGCCTGCTTTCTTCGTTGGATGATGCGCATCAAACGCAGACTGCAAGCATGGAGATGCTTAAGCGCTTCACCGCTGATGCCTCTCATGAGCTGAAGACCCCGCTTACCATTATCCGCGGCAGAGCCAGCATGGGGCTAGCAAGGGAAGATCTCGACAAGGGCACCATTCGGACGCTGACAGAGATTGAATTGGCCGCGACACGCATGGATCGCCTCGTTCGAGACATGCTGCACATCGCAAGATTCGACGAGGGTGGCGTTGGCGTTGAGCGAGAGACGGAGCTTTTTCTTAACGCAATTTTCGCCGAAGCAGCGAACGAGGCAGGAGCGCCCCGAACCAGGATGCACACGGATATCACTCCCGAACACCTCACCGTACATGGAAATGAAGCGGAGCTTGTACGGCTCTTCCGTAATCTGATCGAAAACGCGCTTCGATACTCGCCCGAGGACTCGCCGATCGAAGTCTCCGCTAGCGTAAAGAGTGATAAGGTCTGCATTGCGATTACTGACCATGGGCAGGGCATTCCACCGGAACATCTGCCGCATCTCGGTGAACGGTTTTACCGCGTTGATGCCTCACGCAGCCGTCCATCTGGTGGCACCGGCTTAGGGCTATACATCTGCAAAAGTATCGCAGCGGCGCATAGAGGATCCGTGAGGATTGAGAGTGACATTGGTGAAGGTGCGACGGCGATAGTTGAGATGCCGATGGGTTAGCCGCAGGAGAAACCGGCTCGCCGGGTGAACTGTCCAGCGATAACGCGTCCGCTATCCCTAACCGTTGACGCACAAACCCTTTTCCAGGTGAATCCGTCTCCATGCCTACTAAAAACCACTTACCCTCCCCACCGGATCGTGCCAGCAAGATGCTCGCTGCCCTCATTCTGCTCATAATGGGAGTCTCTATGTCTGCCTCTCCTGCCAATGCTGATCAATTCAAGGCGCTCAGACTGTGGTACACAAAACCCGCCGCCGATGGAATGAACGAGGCGCTGCCAATCGGAAATGGCAGGCTTGGGGGACTGATTTATGCGGGCATATCGCACGATCGAGTTGTAGTAAACGAGGACAGCCTCTGGAGTGGAGATGCCAACCCCACTGGCGACTACGACAAAATGGGAGCCTACCAGAAGCTTTCGGATATCCACATTGAGCTCCAGGGACAGGACAACCCTCAAGACTACCAGCGTGACCTGGACCTCTACTCTGCGCTCTCGCACGTCTCGTATCGTATTGGCGATGTAAATTATCGCCGCGAGTATTTCGTCAGTCACCCGGCGCAGGCGCTGTTGATTCGTTACACGGCCAGTCGGCCGGGATCGCTAACCGGGAAAATCCGGCTTCAAGATGCCCACAGGGCAGTCACCGAGTCGGCCGATAGCTCCACCCTCCTGATCAAGGGCGCAATGCCATCCAGTGGCATTGCGTATGAGCAGCAGCTAACGGTTCACGCGGAGGGCGGCAAACTTTCAAAAGATGGTGACGCTCTTATCCTCAATGGTTGCTCTTCATTTACGATCGTTTCGTGCGCCGCGACAAATTACGTTATGGATGCACACAAGAATTTCCATGGCGATGATCCACATTCCATGGTTTCAAAACAGCTGCATGCGGCGCTTGCCAAGACGTATGAGCCTATCCGAACAGAACACGTTTCAGATTACGAGAAGCTGTTTCGTCGGGTCCTTATCGATCTCGGAAATTCAAGTTCAGAGCTGGAGAGGCTTCCAATTGATGAGCGTAAAGTGCTCGCGGCGAAGGAGCACGATCCTGGTATGGAGGAGCTACTCTTCCAGTACGGGCGTTATCTTCTCATCTGTAGTTCTCGCCCAGGCTCGTTGCCCGCAAATCTGCAGGGTATTTGGAATGAGAGTAACACGCCGCCATGGTCTAGCGACTACCATGCCAACATCAATGTGCAGATGAACTACTGGCCAGCCGAAGTTGCAGGGCTTGCTGAGTGTCATCTGCCGCTGTTCCACCTTGTAGATAGCCAGCTTTCGAACTGGCGGCAGGCGACAGCCGCCGCGAAGGAGTACGCACGCGTGGATGGCAAGCCCGTGCGAGGATGGGCAATTCGCACATCTCACAACATTACTGGTGGAATGGGCTGGAACTGGGATAAGACCGCGAACGCCTGGTACTGCCAGCACTACTGGGAACACTATGCCTTTAGCGGCGACAAAGAGTATTTGCGAACCATCGCCTACCCTGCGATGAAGGAGACCTGCCAGTTCTGGGAAGATCATCTCAAAACACTTCCAGATGGAAAGCTGGTGGTTCCCAACGGTTGGTCTCCCGAACACGGCCCCGTTGAGGATGGCTGCAGCTACAATCAGGAGATCGTGTGGGACCTCTTCAACAACTATGTTCAGGCTGCGCAGGCGCTGAATGTCGATGCAGCTTACTGCAGGCAAATTGCTGCAATGCGCGACAAGCTTGTGACGCCGAAGATCGGAAGATGGGGACAGCTTCAGGAGTGGATGACCGACAGGGACGACGAAAACGACCATCACCGACACACCTCACACCTGTTCGCCATCTTCCCTGGCAGGCAGTTTAACGTAACCACAACGCCGGACTACGCCGCAGCGGCGAAGAAATCGCTCATTGCCCGTAGCGATACCGATGATGTTCGCGAATGGTCGTTTGCCTGGAGGACGGCACTTTACGCAAGATTGGCCGATGGCAACGCAGCATACGGCCAGTTTCGCCAGCTTTTCTCGAACCGAAACTCATGTGCAAATCTCTTTGGGCTGCATCCGCCGATGCAGATCGATGGCAACTTCGGAATTACGGCGGGTATCGCGGAGATGCTGCTGCAGAGCCAGAGCGGCGAGATACAGCTTCTTCCGGCCCTGCCGGATGTCTGGAAAAACGGTGGAGTGGATGGACTTCGCGCCCGAGGTGGTTTTGTCGTTTCCGAGCAATGGAAGAATGGAAAGTTAACCTTCGCTGAAGTTCACAGCTCCATTGGCGGTACATGCCATTTACGGTACGGCGACTCCAAAGTAAGTTTCGCGACACAGGCCGGTAAAAAATACTGGTTTGGCCCGGGGCTAAGGCGGGAGAAGTAGCTGTAGGCTGAGGTGAT
>CAIXIX010000360.1 GCA_903919615.1 uncultured Chthonomonas sp. | reverse complement strand
GCCGGCCGACCATATACCTACTGTTACGGAGGCGCGGAATCAAAGATTCCCGTGAGCAAAACAAAGGCAACGAGAGAATGCGATGAAACGGTGATGGGTTGCACAAAACAGAAACCTACCCCGAGTTATTGAGGAGATACCCTCAACGACTTGTAGTCAACAAGCATTGAAGACTGCGCATCTTCCGCTATACATGGAGACACCGATGAATCATGATCCAGTCTCTGCTGGTTCAGCAGTAAGTCAGCGCAGCCGCATAGATCCGTCGCCATATCTGGTGGGTGTTGGCATTGGAATATTGAGCTGGGTGGCATTCGGCATCGCGAAGGACCCACTGGGCGTAACGACAGCCTATGCCAGAATCGCGTCCGTGTTTGCGATTCCATTTATGGGCTCTGTTGGTGTCGCCAGCAATACCTACTGGAAGGCCAAGCCGTTTAGTTTGGATTACGGCGTGGTGTTCTTGGCTGGTCTCATGCTTGGCTCCTTCTTCTCCGCGCTGCTATCTCGCCAACTGCGCGTGGAGGTGATGTCAGAGGTGTGGCACAATCGATTTGGCGGCTCCAAACCTAGGAGGCTGCTTGCCGCATTTTGCGGAGGAGTTGCCGTTATGTATGGCGCACGCATGGCTGGCGGGTGTACCAGTGGTCATGGCATTTCGGGGACTCTGCAGCTGGCCGTTTCCAGTTGGGAATTTCTAATCATCATGTTTGCCGTCGGCGCGGCGACGGCTGCACTGGTGTTTGGAAGAAAGGGAGTCGAATAATGAGCCTGCTGGGAACTAATAATCTCATCCTTGCGTTGGGTATGGGGTTTGCATTCGGCTTTCTGTTACATCGAGGCAAGGTTACAAACTGCAATGCATTGGTGAGCCAGCTCAGGTTGAGGGACTTCACAGTACTGAAGGTAATGCTGACCGCTATCGTAGTTGGCGGTATTGGCGTGCAGTCGCTTGTCCATTTTCACCATGCCGTCTACTACATCAAAGATGCAAACTTGCTGGGTGTTGCGCTCGGTGCAGGCCTTTTTGGTGTCGGATTGGTGTTTTATGGGTACTGCCCCGGTACGGCCCTCGCCGCTGCTGCAACAGGAAGTTTGTCCGCACTCGTCGGGGCGCTTGGGATGGTTACCGGTGCGATCTTCTTCGCCCTGACGTTCGATTGGACAAAATCTCATATCTTGAATGTATGCGCGCTGGGAAAAGTTCGCCTTCCGGAGATAACCGGTGTGCCGGATATCGTATGGTTGGCAGCTCTGGCACTAGGCGCATTTGCCTTTTTCCATTGGATTGAACATAGGATTCCGGCAGCCGGTAAGGCTTGACCTAGTCTGCACGGTTGTTATTACTTCAACCGTAATCTCAATCTCTAATTTTGCTTCAGCTACCAGGCTCGGCTAGAGCCCGGTAGCTGTGTTAGCAGCGTTGTTCAGACCGAACAGGACGGATTGTCGTTAACGTTCGGCATCTCCAATCCAGATTACTTTAGATATCTCTCCGGCACCTTCTGAACGATTGCTACACAGCTAGCACGGCAGAAGAAGACCTCTTTGCGCTTAAAGGTTGCGCTGATCTTCTTATCGACAGGATCTCCGGTTACGGGACAAGTGGCTATGTCGTCGCCTTTCCCCAAAAACGCCGATTGGCTGGTCGAGACCGGTAAACCCTCCAGTGGGTTCTCGTGACGCTTTGCCATGCCTGGCGCACCATCGTGGACAAACGCGGTTACAGACGAGCTGTGAGCCTTAATCAGTGTTAGTGTATCGTTGTCTGCAGATGTCTCCCTGACGATTAAATCATGCACCGTATTGATGACATGGAGCTGCACTTTGTCGGCGTGTTGAAACAGGACTGCGAACAGAGGATCCCAGGCTCGGATTGGTTGATGAAGTGTGAGTCTCTTCTGCGTGTCTGCTGTGTGCTTCTTGATCAAAGACGCCAGTTCAGGATCGTTGGACTCGGTTACATCTTATATACCATTCGGAATCGTCCGGACAGCGCGTTTGATCTTGGTGGTATCGGCAAACAATTTATGGATGGTCGCCATATCGGCGCTCTTTTCGTGCTGCGTTTGACCAGCGCACATGGCTGAACCATTGCCCTGAGCTATGCTCCTGTTCCGCGCTGCGCCAATCGCAAAGGCGATAGCAGCGCAGAAAATGGCAGAGTTAGCTTTACGCGCTTCATCTATTTTCTCTTAGCCCGGATTATTGACAAGTATCGGACTTCCAGGCGCAGCAATCGGCGCAACTGTGGTACATGTGCAGGGAAGCCCACGCTCCTCCTGTGCTATTAAAAGCGCAGGTGTTGGCTGCACATTACATGTCAGCCGTTACCCGATTTTCCTCGTGCTGGGAAGAAAGTCCCCATCATAACGCCTTTCTAGTCCGATCTTGCGATGAACTAAGTACGCGCGCAGGCTGACAAGCACCGCCAAAGAGCCAGTGCCCTGTCAGCGCCATTAATTCGCGGCCAGACAATTCATTGCTGTTTGCCCGTGTTTTTGTGATTGCCAGCAGATTTCTGGTTGAGCTGCCCATTGATTATGCTGGCGTAGCGGCCAACAGCGCGATCTAGCTGCGTGCGTGCCACGTTGTAGTCGTAGAGGGCATTCACCTCGCTAAGTTCAGCTTGTGCCAGCGCATTTTCGGTGTCGCTTAGCTCAAGCAAGGGTGACACGCCAGCCTGTTGAGCAACTCCGGAGGCATAGCGCACCCGTGCGAGCCGTGCGGCCTCCCGGGCCTGATTCATGCCTGCCTCTGAGGCTGTTATCCTCGATTTTGATTGTACTAGTGCGAGATAGCTCCTTTGTACATCGAGTGCAACCATATCCCTGGCTGAACTTAGACTGGTCTCAAGTCCACTCAGGATAGCCTTCGCCTGTATCTCTCGCGATCTTGATAAGCCGCCATCGTACAAGGGCACATTGATGTTAAGGGTTGCAGCAACCACGTTCTCCCGGTTGAATATGGTGTTGTTCGGGGTGAGTGTGTAGCCGAGATTTAGACTCAAGAACGGATCTCTTGCTGCACGTGCGAGCTTTATACCTCGATTGGCTGCCGCGATGTGTGCCTGTGCCTCCAGAATCTCCGGCCTCTTGGCGAGCGCTTCCGTAACCGCGGTGCCATATTCCGGCCCTAACTCAATGGGTTCATTCACCTCACCTGGCGCAAGAGAACTGACCTCTACCGGCGCCTTTACCGGGCCACGGCTTGGCACGTTAACCGGTTCCGAAAGTGACGGCGTGCCTGCGACAGGAGCCTCGACAGCGCCTTCTGCTGATACACGAATTGGCAACGATACATCCACGCCCATCGTGCTCTTTAATAGCGCCATCGCAATTTTGAGGTTTGTACGCGCAAGGATTGCGCCCTGCTGCGCATTTGCAATATCTGTCTGTGCGCGAATAACGTCAAAGCTCGGGGATACGCCTGCTTTGAAGCTCTTCTGCGCCATTTCCGCCCTGGTTGCTGCATTGTTCAACGCATCCCGCGCTGCGTTAAGTTGCGCCTGACCTCGCAGCACCTCATAGAACCCACTCTTAACGTCCAGCACGACGGAATTCATAACGCGGCTAACTTCAATTTTCGCCGCTGCCTCTTCAAACTGCGATTGGCTGACTGCCGTACGCAGATTGCCTTTAATATCGAGAGGAAGCGAAGCAGCCGTCATGAATACTGGATTGAACTGGTTTAGTTCGAGAAAGCTGTTCCCACCAAGTGCAACTGAAGTACCAGCATCGAACTCAGTGATTGCTGCCTCAAGGTTTGCCGTCGGGTTCAGTGCTGATTTCGCCTCCAACGTCCGTCCCTGTGCCTTCATCAGTCCGGACACAGAAGACGCAATCTCCCGGTTTGCAATTAAGGCTATGCCAACGGCATCATCCATTTTCAGTTGATGGTTTTTCAGCCAGTCGGCGATACGGTCCGGCTTAAGGCTGGAGGTGACTGGGCGCATTTGCTGCGCTGCTGTCAGAGGTTGGTTGGCAGGTTGAGCCGTCTGAGCATTTGCCCTAACTGGGCCTGCGAAGCCTTGCAGAATCACTGATGCGACGCAGAAGCAGACCGAGCGGCGCATTGCTGCCTTCAAATTATAAGACATCTTAATCTCCATATTAGGGCAATCAGAATGAATCACTGGCAGCCGACCAGGTTAAGAATGCCCCGGAAAGGTTTTTGCAATCAAATCCGTGCTGCATAAGAATTCGGCACGCCGAGTACGACCTCTGACCGCTCCTGCAATAGGCAACAATCTGTTTGTCTCTGGGAATGTCCGAGAGACGATCTCGCAACTCCGATAACGGTATGTTAACAGAGCCCGGAATTTTGCCTTCCTCCAGCTCACCGGGCTGTCTTACATCGAGCAGAATCGTCTTTTCCAGATCAAGCCCTGCTATTTCATGCCATTGAACTGTATCAATGTAGCCATCCAGAATGTTTTCAGCGATCATCCCAGCGATATTGACCGGGTCTTTCGCAGAGCCAAAAGGCGGTGCATATGCCAGTTCCATGTCTGCTACGTCGTGCACCGTTAGACCGGCCCTCAGTGCGGCTGCAAGCACATCAATTCGCTTGTCCACACCGTCCTGGCCCACGATCTGTGCGCCAAGGAGCTCACCAGTGACAGCCTTAAATAGAATCTTAATAGCGAGTGCTTTCGCACCGGGGTAGTACCCGGCATGTGAGTTCGGATGCAGGTGAACCGTCTCGTGCGGTATCCCGAGGCGGAGCAAGCTCCTCTCGGTTGCTCCGGTGCATGCGACGGTCAGATCAAACAGGCGGAGAATCCCAGTTCCAAGCGTGCCGCTGTAAGTTCTGTTGGCTCCAAGCATGTTGTCTGCGGCAATGCGGCCCTGTCTATTTGCTGGTCCGGCCAGGGGGATAAGCTGCCATTCGCCAGTGACCCCGTTCTTTACCTCGATGGCATCGCCGACAGCCCATATATGTGGATCGCTAGTTCGGAGATGCGAATCAACGCGAATTCCGCCCAATGAGCCGATCTCGAGGCCAGCTTCCTTTGCCAGGCTCGACTCCGGGCGTACGCCTATACCCAGAACAACAACATCTGCCGGCAACCGGTCGCCGCTTTTGAGAACTACCACCGAAGCCATGACATCAGACGTCTGATCTGGCTCTTCGAAGCAGACAACGGAGTCGTTCAGATGCACGGCCACTCCGTGCGCCAATAACGACCTATGCAGGTACCCAGCCATCTCGTAATCCACAACGCCCATAACCTGGGGCGCAGCTTCGACGATTGTAACATTCAGACCCCGGCGAACAAGCTGTTCCGCCATTTCCAGGCCAATGTATCCACCACCAACAACCACGGCTCGTTTTGCGCTATATGTATCGATCCACTCGGAGACCGCGATTGTCTCCGGCACATTACGCAGTGTAAAGTGGCCAGGCAGATTGATTCCTGGGATGGGCGGCTTGACGGGCTTTGCTCCGGGAGATAGGAGAAGCGCGTCGTACGGAGTATGGGTAATCCCACCGGTTAAACGATCTCTGGCGGTAACGGTCCGCGCTTCGCGATCTATGGAGATTACTTCTGTGAGGATGTTTATATTTATGTGTAATCGCTTGCTGAGAACTTCCGGGGATTCGAGCAGAAGCGACTCAGATTTCGCAATCTCACCGCCGATGAAGTAGGGCAGTCCGCAGTTTGCAAAGGATACGTGTGGACCACGTTCAAACAGAGTAATCTCAGCGCTCTCCGAAATTCGGCGCGCACGGGCGGCTGCGCTGGCTCCGCCAGCAACACCACCAATAATAACGATTTTTTTTGAGTTCACGGTTAGTGAGTTCCTTATAGTTGTGAGCTACAGTCTGGATCGCTGACATGATTCGAAATACGCGGTCGCAGCAAGCGGCGACCCTACCGTTTGTAAAGCTGTGCCTGAATTGCAGAAGGACTGCAGAATACGCGGTCGCAGCAAGCGGCGACCCTACCATACGTGAATAAATCGTGCTAGAAGCGTTTAACTCCAAGTTTCTCCAGAATCGCCATCATCGGGCACCAGTTCGTGAATCCGGACTGAAACAGGTTCAGGCCTATAAACGCCGTAAAGGCATACCACAGCGGATTTACATAATGGCCAAGCAGTACAGAAGCCAGAATGAAAACGCCGGCTATTAATCGCAAGTATCGTTCGACTGTCATTTAAATTTCCTCTCGCCGTTCCTGACGCATAAGTCGGAATAGGCTCGAATTACTCATGAAATTCGTAATGCACGGGCGCCCCAAGTGGCGCCACTACCAATGCGGGGTGCGAAGCAAGCCGCGACCCTACCGTTTGTAAGGCTGTGTCTAAATTGCAGAAGGACTGCAGCATACGCGGTCGCAGCAAGCGGCGACCCTACCGTTTGTAAAGCTGTGCCTGAATTGCAAACGAATTTCGTAACGCATAGGCGCAGCAAGCCGCGCCACTACCAATGCGGGCTGCGCAGCAAGCCGCGACCCTACCTTTGTTCCTCTTTGCTTCGCATCATGTAGTACAGAATCGGAACCGCCAATCGTGAGAGCAGGGTTGAGGCGATCTCGCCTGCCATGAGGGCAACTGCAAGTCCCTGGAAAATCGGGTCGAATAGGATAACGAACGATCCCACAATTACTGCGGCAGCCGTAAGCAGCATCGGCCTAAACCGGGTCGCCCCAGCATCGATCACCGCCTCTTCGAGCGGCATCCCCTGCTTGAGTCGCAGCTCTATGAAGTCCACCAGAATAATTGAGTTGCGCACGATAATTCCAGCGCCTGCTATAAACCCAATCATCGAAGTTGCCGTGAAAAAGGCGCCTAGAAGTGCATGTGCTGGCAGTATGCCAACGAGAGTGAGCGGAATTGGCGCCATGATTACCAGCGGTGTTTTGAAGGACTGGAACCACGCAACAACCAGAATGTAGATCAGGATGAGCACCGCTGCAAAAGCAATCCCCAGATCGCGAAAGACTTCGAGCGTTACATGCCACTCTCCGTCCCATTTCATAACGGATCGATCCGTTGAGGTTGGCATCGCGATGTTCAATACGGATAGCCTGGCGCCGTGTGGCAGTTTTAGCGCCGCAATCTTGGTGTTCATCGAGAAGATGCTGTATACCGGGCTCTCTTGCCTACCGGTTACATCCCCCGTGACATAGACCACCGGCATCAGGTTTTTGTGGTAAATTGCCCTATCGGTTTCGACGGATACTGGCTTTATGAGCTCCCGAAGAGGCACGTTCCGGCCATTTTTAGATGACACGGATAGAGACTCCAGCTCATTGGCGCCACTGCGACTCTCACGGGCCAGCTTCAGCCGGATTGGGACATCCTCTCTTGCCGTCTCATCGTGGGCGAGCCCTGCAACACTCCCAGAAAGGGCAAGGCCAAGGGTCTGATTAACGGTATCCACATCCACGCCGCTGAGCTGTGCCTTTTCGCTATCTACAGCAAATCGGGTTGTGCTCTGCTCGTCATCGTGGTACCAGTCAACATCGGTAACCCCTTGCGTTGTCTCAAAAATCGTCTTGACCTGTTTTGCCACTTCAACTCGAGATGCATCGGTTGGGCCGTAAACCTCCGCGACAAGCGTTTGAAGCACGGGCGGGCCTGGCGGCACCTCCGAAATCTTGACCCGAACACCCCATTGCTTCGCTATTCTCTCGATATCCGGCCGGATACGCTTAGCGATACCGTGGCTCTGGGCAGAGCGCTTGTCTTTGCCGACAAGGTTCACCTGAATATCGGCCTGATACGGCATTCGGCGCAGGTAGTAGTGTCGAACAAGCCCGTTAAAGTTAGTGGGGCTCGCGGCTCCTATGTTCATCTGATAGTTTTCGACCTCAGGAATGGTGCCTATATAGTCTCCAAGGGCGCGCGTTGCAGCAGTCGTCTGCTCAAGGGTTGTGCCGGTCGGCATATCTACGATAATCTGGAACTCGTTTTTATTATCGAAGGGCAGCATCTTGACGGTCACAACTTTGAATACTACAAGCGCCATCGCACCCGCCAGCATCGCAATCACCGATACGAAGAAGATCGCTCGGGCTTTCCACGAGCGCAACATCGGCGTCATCACTCGGCGATAGAGGCGTGTCATCCAATCATCGCCGCTTGCGTGCTCCGCGTGCCCTTTTTTCCCGTTTGCTTTGCCTGTAATGCCGTGTTCGCTGCGCAGGAGCCGGAACGCAGCCCAGGGGGTTACGATGAAGGCGATAATCAGTGAGAAGAGCATCGCGGCGGAAGCCCCAACCGGTATGGGCCGCATGTAGGGGCCCATCAACCCGCCGACGAAAGCCATGGGAAGAATAGCGGCAATGACGGCAAATGTTGCCAGGATTGTGGGGTTGCCGACCTCGTCGACTGCATGGATTGCAGCCTCAAGTGGCGGGCGCCTCTCATCGTCTGGCATTCGGTAATGCCGAACGATGTTCTCCACCACCACAATCGCGTCATCTACCAGAATTCCAATCGAGAAGATCAGCGCAAAGAGAGTGATTCTGTTGAGGGTGTACCCGTACAGGTAGAAAACCAGCAGCGTTAAGGCCAGAGTGACCGGTATCGCAACGGCCACTACCATCGATTCGCGTTTGCCCAGCGTCAGCGCAATCAGAAGGGTTACCGATACCACCGCGATTAGCATATGGTACAGCAGTTCGCCCGACTTTTCACTCGCGGTTTCGCCGTAGTTGCGCGTGACGGCGACGGCTACATCGGACGGAAGAAGGCTGCCTTTCAAGCCATTGACTTTGGACAGAACGTTGTTAGCGATGTCGACGGCATTTTTGCCCGGCCGCTTTGCAACCGATATCGTTACCGCGTCTTCTGCAGAGCCAATGCGCTCTGATTTTGGCGCCGCAGGCCCCGTACCAAAGAGAACATAGTTAATGGGTTCCTCACCGCCATCCATTACCGTTGCGATGTCGCGCAGGTAGACAGGACGCCCGGCTGCCGTACCAACTACCACGGCCCCAACATCCGCTGTCGTCTTGAGGAATGCTCCCGTCTTAACCGAAATCTGTGCGTTATTGCGCGAGTACTCGCCAATCTGCGCGCTCTGATTATCCACTTGCAGGGCCTGTGCGACAGCAAGTGGGGTTATCCCAAAACCCGTCAGGCGAGATGGATTTAGCGTGACGCTCACCTCGCGCCTTCTGCCGCCGATGATCGCTGTTTCTGAGACGTTATCGACCTGTTTAATCGCGTTATCAAGGCGGCTGGCAAAGAGCCTGAGATCCGCAGATTTGTACCGGGAGCTATGGAGTGTGAGCGCCAGAATCGGCACGTCATCTATCGAGCGTGGTTTTATGATTGGCTGCGAAGCACCGGGAGGAATGATGTCGAAGTGAGATTGCAGCTTCTCTCGCAGCCTTACGAGGCTCGCCTCATTGTCCTGCCCAACAAAGAACCGGACAATCGCGATAGATTGACCAGGGCTGCTGGTGGAGTAGACGTACTCAACTCCCGGAATCTCCCAGAGCAGCTTTTCCATCGGCGTGGTAACACGCTGCTCAACCTCTTTGGAGCTCGCGCCGGGCATCGTTACCATCACGTCCATCATCGGAACGATGATCTGTGGCTCTTCTTCACGAGGCGTTTTGAGCACGGCCATAACGCCAAGCATAAGCGACGCGATGATGATGAGCGGTGTCAGTTTTGAGTTTATGAATGCGGAGGCAATGCGGCCCGCAATGCCAATTCGCATTGGCGGCGTCTCAGGCTGCGCGGTGGTATCCGTCTGGTTTTCTGGATTGGTGTTCATGTGTGGCCTACTCCCCCGATACCAGCGAACCGTCTGCGATCACGGTGTGATCGGATACGATGATTTGCTCGCCGGGTGAAAGGCCGGAAAGGACGGGAACTGCGGCGCCCCGCGGCTTACCGACCGTAACCAATCTGAGACGGGCATGATGTGCTTCATCTACCGCGTAAAGATAGTGCAGCCCTTCACTTTCCCAGATGGCAGATACGGGCGCAAGGAGCACTGTCTCCGTGCCAATCGCTACAGCCGCTCTGCCGAACATACCGGACGACGCTCCAGAACCCGTTGGCAACTGCACCTTGATCATGAACGAGTGACTTGCTTCATCTCCCTGTGGGGAGATCTCTACAACCGCGCCAGAGGCTTGCTTATTGCCTAATGCATCGATAAGTACAGGCAATTGCAATCCAACGTGGAGCGCCTTGAGCGCCGATTCTGGTATCACCGCGTTGAGGCGAAGCGAGCCGCCTTCAATCTGCAGTAGTGGAACACCAGGCCCTGCCATGGTTCCAGGGTCTACGAATCTGTGGGTGACAATTCCATCAAAGGGCGCTGCGATTAGTGCAAACTCACGTGTGGTCCGCGCAATAGACACTCCGGCACGCGATTGCCCGATCTGCGCCTTTGCGCCTTCGATCTCCTGTTTGCGAACATCTGTTTGAAGTGCGGCCGCCTTCGCAGACTCCAAACCGGCATTGGCTTCACGCACGCTTGCGGCGGCCTGATTGACGGCCTCTTTCGCTGCACGGACCTCTTCTGCCCTGCTGCCCTCATCGGTTGCACTTTTTGCCTGTACCGCCATTTCGAATTGCGCCTTCGCAATCTGATATTGCGTTTTGGTCTGATCGTACTGCTGTGCCGCTGCCGCCCCTTCCTTGAACAGCTCCTCCATCCGCTTCAAGTTGCTTTCGGCGAGATTGAGACCCGATTGTGCCTGGGTAACCGCCTGAGCGGCCTGATCGCGCTCCTGCCGCCTTGGTCCCGCCGTTACGAGTTCAAACTTCGCTGTCGCCGATTTTAGGCCCGCTTCCGACTGCGCCACTCTGGCTCGGGCCTCTGACATGCGTGCTGCGCTTAATGATGCCTCCATCCGCTCGGCCGTCCTGGCGGTATCGAGGTTTACATTTGCAGATCGGAGAGCGGCTCCCGCCTGTGCAACCGTAGAATCGAGGTCGTTTGCATCTAGCTCAATCAACGTTTGACCGCGATGAATTCGGTCGCCTTCATGAACCAGAACGCGGGCTACCCTGCCGCTAATTCTGGCGGCAAGCGTCGATTCGAGTTCCGAATGAATGGAACCTGTAAATTCAGTAAGCTGGGGCTGTGAGCTCAATGCGACGGATTTGACAAGAGGATGAGTTGGCGCCTCAGCTGCGACTGGCTGCGAAGCCGATTCTGGCGCCGATTTTGGCTGGCAGCCGTAGGTCAGAACCCCAGCGCTCAGCATCATCAAAGTAAGGGGAAATACATTTCGTCTATGCAAGTGCGTGGTCCTGGTCTTTTGACTAGCCGGAGAAGCCTGTGTCGAAAGTTCCGTGTTAGAAGTGATCTTGCTGTTCATTCCTATGTTCTCTCGTGAAAGTAAAATGTGTGTAAATATTAATATAGCGATAATGCTATAAATCTTACGCAGGAAACTGCCAACGGGCTGTCTCTCACGCTATTTTTCTGTTGGAAAGCGCTGATGGCTGCGAATACAGGTTAGCAACAAGAGCACGCTGCGCTCCGCAATGTCGTACAGGACGAAGTTACCTTCTCTTCGCGCCGAGAGTACGCCTTGATCCTTCAGGATGCGCAACTGCTGGCTCACGATCGCCTGGCCTGCTCCGGCAGCTTCCATGATGTCGCTGACACTTCGTGGTTCGCCTTCGGTGGCAAGATAGTCCAAGATGCGCAATCTGAGCGGATGCGCGACATTTCGAATTACCGGCGCAATGCGCTCCAGCGTTTCCATATCGATGAGTGACCCAGAGGCCAGTAGATTACAACTGATTTTCATGATAATATATTATTATCACTATATTCCAATGTTGTCAAGGGGTTATTGAGTTTTTTACGTGATTACCTGTTTCCAAATTTTGTAACACGGTAGACATCTTATAAATATAGTGGTATAGATATATTATGATAATCGTCGCGCTTATATGCGCCATCGCCTGCCCTGATATAGGGTCCGAATCGGTGCTCTGATGAAATGCACAAAATGGTTGATGAATATCGGATCGCTTTGACCTGTGCCGCACTTCGGAAAATGCGTGAAGGAAGAGAACAATGACTAGTCCTAGAGTACCAACTGATAGCCTTATGTTGACAATCGGTGGTGAGATCGCGTTTGATTCTGTTCTTGCCAGTGTTCGCGCTGCCTTCAAGGAGGAAGGATTTGGAGTGCTGACTGAGATCGACGTTCAAAAGACTCTTTCTGAGAAGATTGATTTTAAGCTCGAACCCTACACAATTCTTGGTGTGTGTAACCCTGTGCTGGCATCGCGCGCTATTACGGTCGATCCCAAGATCGGACTATTCCTGCCGTGTAATGTGCTTGTCGCCCGCGTGAACGGCCTGACAGAGGTTACAGCGCAAGATCCCATGTTGATGGTTCAGATGACCAACAATGAGGCGCTCCAGTCGATTGCGGAAGAGGCGAACGCGAGGATAGTTCGTGCGCTCGCTCGGTTGAAGTGAAAGTTTTGGTTCACGAACTTGAACTCGGGATTGTCTGGTTTTGCATGCATTGCACGGCTTAAGACTGGGCCACGAGCGCTGCAAATTTAGTGGATGGCAGGGAGTGTATTATGGATTGGCTTTTTATGGTTGGATTCTTGGTATTCTGGATTTTGCTCCAGCGTGTTATACTGCCCAAGATAGGTATCTCCACTTGAATGGCGCCTGGAAAATGTGCGGTGGAACCGCTCAAGAAAACAGATTCAGCGGCAAATCAGTCAGTCGAGCAAGAGGATGCTCCGTGATAGCTGGACGAAGCGAGCTTTGAATTCAATACGTATACTGGATTAACTGACCGCCGAACTCCTGAAGTATGCCCGCGATTTCGGCTTCACTGTGCGCATCATGGACGGCAACGCTCAAAACTGTTCCGCCCGCCTCGACGTGGTCGTGCATAATCTGGGCAAGGCCATGGGAAACTCCCAGAACCGTCAAGTAGCCATAGAGGCCTCCTGCGATGCTCCCCGCAACCATGCCGCCCGCCATAAGGCCGGCAACGAGTGCTGCGGAACCTACAAACATGCCGATTCCAGGAATGCACAACGCAGTTAAGAGTCCTAGACCAAGGCCGATCCCAGCTCCTTCTTCAGCATCGATAACTGCAATATGGTAGCTGTCGCCGGGAGCTTGCGGCTGTTGCCTGGGTAACGTGTCTGGTTTGCCCGCGTTCGACGCATTGCCGCCCTGCAAGGTGGCTGCCAACGGTTGCGAAAACGGTAGGACGAGGTGTATGTCTTCTGCTTTAACACCATCAAACAGCAAGGACCGGGCTGCCTGCAGGCCAGCCTCTGGCGTTTCAAAGACAGCATTGACGGTGGTACGCATAATCGTCTCCCATGACGTGTACAATATCGTGTATACCGCACAAAACAGCGGCGGTCGTCCTTGGACAGTTTGATCCAGCCGCGAGCGAAGATACCACTCCCCTGATATCTTTACCGTCTGCCGGTTCTTCCGATCTGTTCACAAGGACGTCCGCCTGCATGTTTCAGAACCTATGGCGTATATTCCCCGGAATAAGTTCCACGATTGAATGGAACAAATTCATTCTTTTAGCTCGCCTACTTATCCGTAGAACATTACACCTATCGGCCAGGAATCGATTGTTATGAAATTTACCGGCGTGGGCTATTCGTTGCTCTGTATTTTCGTTCCGCTCGTATGGGGTCTGCTAGTGGTCCTGGTTTCGAACCGGATTGAAACCCGGCTAAATCGCAAAGAACCAATGTCAGCACACAAAGCTGACAAGCCGTCGATCGATTATCACATCTGACGCCTGACAGAAGGATTAGGTGGTATGTTCGAGGCTCGGGTTGGAGCAGGGATTGGCCATGCAGTATCGCTGCCGGCGCTAATGCTGGTCGGGCTAGCGGTTGGGTATATTGCCGGAATGTTTGGCCTGGGCGGCGGGTTTTTACTTACCCCAACCTTGATGTACGTGTTTGGCGTTCCTGCCCCGATGGCGGTTGGCTCGGCGCTCTGCCAGACGTGCGGAACGTCGCTCGCTTCCTTTCTCAAGTACCGTAAGTTAAAGCGCGGAGAACCACGCATCGATATAGTGATGCTAGGAGCCTGTCCCGGAATAAATCTTTTATCGCCAGAGAGTCATTTCGTTAGCAGATGGTGAACTTACTCTTATGGCACACGAATTTCGCGAATATGCTCCCGACCAGGCATTTCT
>CAIXIX010000359.1 GCA_903919615.1 uncultured Chthonomonas sp. | reverse complement strand
GTCCGGTAGACTCGATCAAAGCATTCAGAGCTGTGGTTAATGTGATCTTATCAGCTTTCAGCGTGACTTTGATATCTTTCGGAACATCTGCCGCCACATCGTAAACAACATCAGCCTTGCCAATGATCTGTTTCAGAGCCTCTCGTACCGGCAGATTCTTAACATCCGGGCTTACGAGCAGATCCGATCCAAGCATCGTTATACTGCTCGTAAAACGATCACTTAAAACTCGAGCTGTACCCTCGTCGCCGACTACAACGGAGATTTGAGAGGGAGTATCACCTATCGTGAGCGTCTCTCCACGCTTTGTACCCTGGCTATTCTCGACGCTTGCTGAACCAGCGGACTGGACGGTAACGGTTGCTGTCTCTTGCTGTTGCGCGTAGAGCTGAAGGGCGAGCGAGCTCATCGCGACGGTCAAAATCAACGATGTGATCTTCGAAGGTTTCAATTGCGGTCTCCTGTTGATATGCTATCTGTTTTCGTAGTTTGCGAGTTGAAACTGATTGTTTTCTCTTTGCAGTGGAACCACTGCGAGGGCAATCTGCCCGTTGCTTTGTGTTCCGGCGGTCGTAACAGGCACAACCACTCCTGCCTCACGAGTCTGTACGACAGATGTCGTCCATATGGGAATGGGTGGCTTTGTCTCACGCCTTTTTTGACTTGCCGGACGAGCGCTGTGAGATGCGAAGTCAAGCCGCTTGCGAGGCGCTGCATGCAGGTGGACCTGATTTGGAGCGGTTGCTGCCGCGATACGGACGACTGGATTTGGCGTTATCGGCGATTTAAGCTCTAACTGTTTTGGGGGAGGCTGAACTGCGTACCGTGGTTCGATGTAAACAGGCGTAACTTTCGAATGTATGCTCGCGCTGGCGCCTAATACGCCCGCAACCAGCACAATGGCTGCCGTTCCAAGGCCGATACGCCGTTTGCGTCTGCGTGCCTCAGCCACTCTGAGAGCTCGTTCAATGAAATCTGTGGATAGCGGCGAGAATGGCGGTGAGTTATCGCTTCGCGCTGCTAATACGATGGCTTCCATCTGGGCGAAGCAGGACTGTTCGTGTTGTTCATGTCTCATGGATGCACACCCTCCACCTGACAACTATCGACCCCTTCGAGTGGTGTCACGAGATCGACAAGCGATACTTTGAGCCGACTTAGGCCGGATTGAATACGATTCCGGATGGCGCTTTCAGATTTGTTCTCGTGGCGTGCTATCTCCGCCAACGTGAACTGTTCGATGTAATAGAGCCACACTGCCTCGCGCTGCGCTTGTGGAAGGGCCGCGATGGCTCTGCGTACTCGGCGTACCGATTCGCGCCGCTCAGCATCCGCTTGAGTCTCATCCGGGCTGCCTGCAGCTTCAGCTTCATCATCGATTGAAGTGATCTTCCGCCGCCACCATGAGCGGTAGTGGTCGTGCGCTGCATTCACGGCGATGCTGCAGATCCATGCTTCGAAGGAGGCGTCGTCGCGACACGATCGAATGCTGCACCATGCGCGTATAACGGTCTCCTGAGCAAGATCCTCCGCTTCCGAGCGAGATGCAATGGAGGCAGCAACGCGCCAGATCCTCTGCTGATAGTTGTGACAAAGCTTTGCGAAAGCCTGTTTATCACCGCGCTTCGCCAGCTTTACCAGTTCGGTATCATCACAACGCATCAGGCAGTACGATCCTCCTATAGCAGAGACGAAACACAGACGAAAAACCGCAGGTTTTGTTTTCAGGAGTTTTTGTTCGGGAATACAGTGTAGCCAATGCGGCTGACACGATCCATACATCCGGTATCGATCTCTTAAAATCGTGTTTCAGCACTGTTCCGGAATCTGCCGAAGTTCGGGCAGTTTGATGCATAATCACGGCAGAGACAACCTGTCCAACGTTTCAAGGAGTACCAAGGATGGCCATCAAACAGCGCATCACCCCATTTCTCTGGTTCGACGGCAAGGCCGAAGAGGCAGCAGACTTCTACACATCGATATTTCCCAACTCTCGGATTAAAGACATTTCGAGATACACCGAAGCGGGATTCGAGTTTCATGGCCAGCCTGCCGGGACCGTTATGACCGTCGAGTTCGAACTGGACGGCATGCGGTGCATTGCCCTGAACGGCGGGCCGATGTTTAAGTTTAATGAAGCGATTTCACTGATGGTTACGGGCGAAACGCAGGCGGAAGTCGATTACTACTGGGAGAAGCTAACTGAGGGCGGCGATCCTGCAGCGCAGCAATGCGGCTGGTTGAAGGACAAGTTCGGCGTCTCGTGGCAGGTTGTGCCCTCCGGTCTGGCCGAGGTCCTTGGTAATGATGACTCTGAAAAGGCCGATGAGGCGATGGACAAAATGCTGACAATGAAGAAGCTGGACATGGAAGCGCTTAAATCTCCTGAATGATCTGAGAGGAATCAATGTCACGAATGAGTTCGGCGCTAATCGATATCTTCAGCGGTTGGGATGGATATCAACGCAGCCTTGTTTCGGCGATTGCTCCACTTACCGCCGAGCAGCTCAATTTCAAACTTAGCGGCGATTGCCGAACGCTTGGTGAAATGGCTTGCCATATAGCCTTCGGTCGCCTCGATTGGTTTCATCGCATGGGCGCGCCCGGCGCTGCACTGTTTGAGAAGCTCGCGCCGACTAACCTTCGCCTGCGCGCTGCCCACTTTCGATTCCAATTCACGCCCATCCATTGCGAACTCCCGGCCGCAACATATGTTTAGCCTACCTTGTGTAGGTGACCAGCCGGCTGGTTCCATAGACAGAGGGGCGGAAACCGATTGGTTTCCGCCCCTGTATTGGTCTCTTCAACTAAGGCAACGCGCAGAAAATAGTGAATCGCCACGAGCCACGTGTACCACACAATTTTGCAACTTCTCGGCAATAGAATAGAGTCATTTTGGTTGCCCATGTCGAATCTGCTTGCATGGACAAAGAAGAGGCTATCAGGTGTCG
>CAIXIX010000358.1 GCA_903919615.1 uncultured Chthonomonas sp. | reverse complement strand
GGCATATGCGCCTTGCACCAGCTATGGCCGTCCGACTCCCGCTCGCTTGCGTGACGTCCCAAGCAAACCCAGCGACGTCGCCAACGATGGCTTGATGATTATTGGGCGAGGCAGGTTGCTTGAAAGAGCGGTGTTGTGTTTCCTGACTGTTTGGTAAACCCATCTGTTCCAGCGCTCTTCGCCGCTGCCGTCGCCAAAGTCCAATCTGTTTTCGAACCCAGATCGGTCTTCTTGAGCGATCTCGGCGATACGGGGCAAGTGGAAGCGCGTTGGCTCATCCAATTTCTCATAATTTACAAGACTGGAAGCCTTGTAGAAGAATGCCGGCCAGTCGCAATTGATAGTGAAAGACTTGCCGTCGCGGCTGGAGTATTCCGGCAGCACCAGGAGGTTCCGCTGGTAGTCGATGGCGCTTTGTAGATTCTTTGCTCGCGGAAAGCGGCGAACAAGGAAACGCGAGAGGTTGATATAAAAGTCATCAACGTTCAGACAGGTCTTCACATAGACCCATTTGGATGGATCGCCAACAACATTGCACGATGGCAAATCTTCATATTCCATCTCATCGGTGGAATCCGGGTTGCTCAAGAACTCCAGAAATACCTCACGGACGCGTGAGTACATCGATGCTAGGAGTTCGGTACCTGGAACAAACTCTTCAATTATCGCATCGTAAAACTCGCGATAGGAAACGCCATGAACAAAGCGGAGGTATATGGCTGGAAGCCGCGTAACCGCCCTGTTATGGTATGCCCTGACAAAAGACGAGTAGATGCTTGACTCCACCCAGTCTTCACGGCTGAAAGTGGACGAGGAGACCACTACGTGGTTCTTCGGGTTCTCTGAGACAGCCTTGACCTTGGAGCCACCGTACGGGATCATTCCCCTCTCGACGGTATCAATTTGCCATTTCCGTTTGAACTCCGGTTCTGCTGCAGGCGCATTCGGCAGCAGACAGTAGGGTGAGATCTGAAAATTATCGTGTACGCCCCACTCCATCATCTCCGCCAGGCAGCTCTTCCATTTCTCGAGCGTGTCTCCGGGAATGCCCAGTATCAGCTGGACTTCAGACGGAATGCCTAATACCGCAAGCTGCGCCACAACCTCCCGGTATTTTGATGCCGGAATGTTAGATCGATCCGTCGCTGCGAGCACATCGTTGTCGGTATGCTGAACGGATAGTATGTGGCCCTCCGTAATTCCGGAGTTATAGAGACGAACCGTAATCTCGATCGTCCTGTCCGGATTGTTCTTCGCGGAGGAGTAGTAAATGGATAACGGGTAACCGGTCCGTTTTCGAACTTCAACCAACGTATCCGCAATCGTGACGTCCCGTGCGAGAATGCCAAAATTCGCATCTGAAAGCGTGACATTTCCTACTCTCATCTTGGCAAACCACTCTAATTCTGCATTAACCCGGCTAATGTCAAACTGTCGCACCTTTGCCATTGTAGCCGAACCCCAGTCGCAATAGCTGCAGGAGTAGGGGCAGCCACGGTTCGTCTCCCATGTTACCGATAAGTACTTGTCGGGGTTAGTGAGTTTAATTCGCTCGTACAGGTCCGACTGCTCCACATACGGGCTGTAATCGAAAACCGTTGGCACTTCTGCCGTGCCAGTATAGAAGTGCGCGATATTGGATTGGCTGTTTGCGAGATGCACCGGTACTCCCCGCGAAGGGAGGTAGAGACCAGGGATATGCGTGAAGTCTTTGCTGCCTTTTAGCACGGTCTCCAGTATTCGCGTAAATGGAATCTCGCCGTCTTTTACGACGATCATGTCGACATCCGGGTTCTTACGGAAATAATCGGGATCTTTGTAATCGGGATCTGG
>CAIXIX010000357.1 GCA_903919615.1 uncultured Chthonomonas sp. | reverse complement strand
CGAGCCATGCGAGGGTCTGAAACGGAACCGAAAACATCCTCAAACTGGCCCGTAGTGGTGCCCAAAGCCATGTATACACTCCAGAAGTGGACTTGCTGGCATCGATTTCGCCAACAGACTCTGAAGCGTACGAAAACATGACTCGAAAGATTCCCACTTTACTCAACTATTAAGATGCGTTCGCCCTGTGATAATTAACTGGTCCGATACTTTATGGCACGAAATGTGCTAGAATGATTCATTGGGTTTCTGGTTAACAATGGCGTAACGCGTGAGTGTTAATACCGTCAATCTATTGGATCAATATGTGGCACATGCAATGATTACGCATCCGCTTCGTCAGTTAGCAATACAGGGGTCCACGCAGGCCCAATATGCCTAAGCGAGGCACATAAATGCAGGGTCTGTCACGCGTTTCATGGAAGACGGTGTGATGGATGAACGATGAGAATACGGGTTGGAGCAGTCAGGCTGAGGCTGTAAACACCCTCTCCGGTTTTTCAAAAGAGCTTTCGAGATCGGACTCTCTCGAGTGCATAAGAGAAGTAACAGCCCGTTACGCAAACATCCTAGCTGGCTCGGCGCACTGTGTCGTCTCGATCATCGTCGAAACAAATCAGCTTCACAACTCAGGTTATTTTGATGCTGTAAACTCGCTAAAGCACTGCGAAGAGTGCACACTGGCGATCAAAATCAACTGTGTCGGTGGCGCTAACGTACCCACCTTCTACACCTCGATAGCGGATCTCAATTCCGCCTGCTCACGGCTATCGCAGTGCGATCGCGATCTCACCTCTATCGTTCCCGGCACTCTTTACGCACCTCTAGTAAAAGATAGTCGTATAACGGGTGCGATCGCGTTTATCCCGGCAGGAGGATCCGCAGCATTTAGCGCCTTTCAGCAATCGATGGCTGCGCTAATCACCACGCAATGTGCAAATGCGATCTCTAGCCTGCACGTCACGGCGTGGTTGAAGGAGGCGGAACTGGCGATTCGTCGGCTCACCGAAGCGCAGGCGATGAGCCACGTCGGCAGTTGGGAGGTAGATCTATCAACAGATATGACCTACTGGTCGGACGAGTTGTATCGCATCGGTGGGTTTGATCCGACACACGGTCTCCCTTCAGATGACGAGTTTATCTCCCGCTACCATCCCGATGATATCAAGCGCCGCGATGAGCGGATTAGCAGATCGCTCGAGGCGGGTGAACCTCACGAAGCCGAAGTTCGCCTACTTATGCCGAATGGGAGTTTGAAATGGGTTCAAACGACCAGCCGAACTGAAACGGATGCCGATGGAAAACCTGTACGCCTGTATGGGACCACGGTCGATATTACCAACAGAAAGCTTGCCGAACTGTCGCATACGAGGTTCCTGCGAATCATTGAAGAATCTTCAGATTTCATCACGATCGCGAACCAGGATGGTCAGCTTCTCTACTGCAATGCGACGATGCGAGACCTTCTTGGTATCACAGAGGACGAGGTCCCATTTACAAATGTCCGGCAGGCTCATACCGCGGAGTCCTGGACAAAATACTCGGCCAAGATACCAGCTCTGTATGCCGAAGGCAGGCTGAGCGGCGAAACGGAACTCATGCACCACGATGGGCGGCGCATACCGATTTCTGTAAATGTAGTTGTTCATACCGAGGACGACGGGCGCTCTTCCTACAGGTCTGCCATAGCGCGCGATATCAGCGAACTGAAGAGGAATGAGCGAGCCTTATCTCTTGCGAGAGAGCGATTGAAACACGCTATCGAGGTAGCGCAGATTGGCAGTTGGGAGTTGGATGTCACAACTGGTCGAGCGTGGGTTTCGGAAGAGTTCTTTCGCATGTGCGGCAAGGACGTGCCCGATGCAACGATTTCAAAGGAAGACCTCCTCGAACTCTACGGGCCCGAAGGGCGTATTCGTGTCGAAGCTGCGCTCGACAACGCGATTAAAACTGGTACAGGATACGAGCTCGAACTTTCGCGGCCAGACGCCACGGGGCATCATCGCGGCTACTACGCCATCGGCAAGGCCGTAGCAGAGCCCGGAGGAGAGGTTGCTAATATCGTTCATACCTGTATGGACATCACAAGGCGTCAGGAGCTCGAACATCAGCTGCGTCAATCTCAAAAGATGGAGACGATCGGCACCTTCGCCGGAGCGATCGCACATGATTTTAACAACCTGCTTGCCGTAATACAGGGCTATTCCGAACAGGCCCTCGAGACCTTAACACCAGGCACGGAACTGCACGATGTCCTGGATGTAGTTCTGGGAGCAACAGGACGGGCCGCAACCCTCACGCAACAACTGCTTGCCTTCGCACGTAAACAGGCAATATCGCCAACCGTGCTTCAACTAAATGATGTCATAAAACGCACTGCAGACATGCTTCGTCCGTTAGCGGGCGCCTCGGTTCGAATCGCAACAGAATTAGACCCGGTTTTAGGCATGGCGTGCATCGATTCGAACCAGTTTGAGCAGGTGCTGGTGAACCTGGTAATTTAACTCTCGGGATGCGCTCTCTGAAGGCGGCGACATTGTAATACGTACCAGAAATGAGACGGTTGCCGCCAATGATTCACACGTCGGTCTGGGAGGAGGACGCTACGCCGTTGTTGAGGTTTCGGACAATGGTCCAGGAATGTCGGACGAGGTTAAAGAGCGCATCTTTGAGCCGTTCTTCACGACCAAACCCAAAGGCAAAGGAACGGGACTGGGGCTGTCGACCGTCTACAGTATCGTTACCCAAAACGGCGGCACAGTAACGGTCGATTCTTCGCCAGGAGAAGGCGCTACGCTTTCGGTCTATTTGCCCTATGTGGAGCGCACCATCGCTCCTTCGGCGCCTGAAGCAACGGCTGCAGATGTAAACAGGCCCAGTAAAGCCTCTGTACTGCTCGTAGATGACGAAGCGATGCTCCGCGGCCTAACGGCAACAGCTCTGGAACGCAAAGGGTTTAATGTTGTTCAGGCCGCAGACGGGATGGAGGCAGCGCACCTGATACAGAATGGCAGCCTCTTTGATATCCTCGTTACGGATATCATGATGCCCAGGCTGGGCGGCATTGAGCTCGCGAAACGGTTTCAAGACGCGCAGCCTAAGTCTCCGATCCTGCTCATCTCCGGTTTCAGTGAAGACATCTTCGATGATGCGCAGGCTCATGAACCGCACCTTCCGCTGATGCGAAAGCCATTCCGCATGCGCGACCTCGTGGATAGAGTGAATGAGTTGCTGGCAGCAACGACTTAGAATTATCCAAAGAGGCACGAATAGTCCGCGTAGTTTTGCCTGATCCAATCTCGTGCGGATCAAAGGGTCGTATCAGTGTACTCGACAGAAGTGTTATACTAATAAAGGTGTCTTTGTGATTGTCCGTTTGTATATCGGCGCCATGGAGCGTAAGGTATGGTACAAGAACCGATAACGATTCCTTCGGGATCACTCATAGAGCTATTTCCTTTTCATCTGGCAATTAACCGTAAGCTTGTAGTTGTGCAGATAGGATCCTCGCTCCAGCGCATCTTGCCGGAGCTTGTTGGGACGAAGGTGAGCGATTCCTTTCGCCTTAGCACGGGCGCCTGTGTTGATTTCACCTGGAATGCGCTCACGGCGATCGTTGGTGAAGCCGTACAGCTCAAACATAACCTGCGTTTCCTCACGCTTGGCGGTCAGTTTTCCGAATCTAACTCACATGATATTTTGCTGTTTATCTGTTATCCAGAGCTAGCTCAGTCCGCCGATTTCACCACCCTTGGGCTATCGATTCACGACTATCCCGCCTATGCTCCCGTCAAAAGGTACGTTGCCGCTCTTAACGATGTCGACGCTGCTGCAGACACGACTGCCAGATTCCAGAACGAGCTAGCCTCTGTGCGTAAGAAGTATATCGAAGAGCTTGAGCGCGACCATGCAGCCATCGAAGGTGTGAAGGACGTTGTTTTTCAGACGGATGCTGTGGGGCACTGGACCTACTTGAATCCGGCGTGGCATGAGATTACAGGGTTCACCGTTGAGGAGAGCCTCGGCAGATTATTCCTGGATTTTGTTCACCCGGAAGATCATAAACGAAATATCGCGGAGTTTGAGCCGCTCATCACAAGAAAAAAGAGTTACTGCAGGCATGAAGTACGGTACTTAACTAGCGACGGTGGGTTTATATGGATCGAGGTGTTTGCCCGGCTAACGTTCGACGATGGCTGTAAACCATCTGGGACGGTAGGCACACTTCGCGACATGACGAAGCGGCGATGGCATGAAGAGGAGCTAAAACGGCTCACAGCAATCATCGAGAGCACAGACGATTTTGTCTCCCGCGCCAGTTTCGATGGCAAACTGCTCTATGCGAATGCCGCGCTCCGCCGGTTTATGAACATTTCGGCGGATCAAGTTACGACTAAGACGATCTTTGACTACGTGGAACCCAGGTTTTACGATAAGCGGTTCTATGCCGAACAGATGCAGCATTTCATTGAAGCGGGTCGATGGCAAGGCGAAACATGCTATCTGGCGGCAGATGGCACCGCTGTTCCTGTTTCGCTAAACGTCATCGCTCACTACGACGAGAATGGCAAGCCGGAGTACATGTCTGGCATTGCCAGAGACATCAGCAGCCTTCGCAAGACAGAGGAGGAGCTTCGCCTGGCGCAATCGCGCCTCGAAGAGGCACAGTCTGTGGCGCACATTGGCAGCGGCGAGTACGATGTGCGCACCCGCGCGATAAGCTGGTCGCCAGAGCTCTTCCGGCTAATGGAGCTGGATGAATCGCAAAGCCCACCAGATATCGAGGCAACGTACCACCTGTTTATTGAGGAAGATGCCGCTCGTTTGGAGCTGTACAGTCGGCGTGCCTATTACGAGCATGTCGGTTACGATCTCGATCTGCGCAGGATCGACTCTCATGGCGTCGTTCGAAACTATCGGGCGATTGGCAAACCGATTCTGGATAAAGACGGTGTCCTGCTCAGGATTATCCATACCTGCATGGATATCACTGAGTATCATGAGCTCAGCCAACAGCTTCAGCATGTTCAAAGGCTCGATAGCATTGGCAGGTTTGCTGGCGCCATCGCCCACGACTTTAACAATCTCCTCGCGATTATCATGGGCCATTCCGAGATAATCTCCACCACCCACGATCCGGAACTTGCCGATTCGGCGAACAGTATTCTGTGTGCCGCCGAGCGTGCCGCCGCGCTCACGAAGCAGCTTCTCGCCTTTGCGCACAAGCAGTCGGTTCAGCCAGACGCTCTAAATCCACAGGAAGTTATCAATCGGCTGATTACGATGCTCAGGCCGATAACGGGACCCGGCATAGCCATTGAAACTCATTTTCCTTCCGATAGCAGAGCAGTATGGATGGATCCGGCGCAGTTGGAGCAGGTGCTGGTCAACCTGGTGGTTAATGCTCGCGACGCCATTGGAGCCCAGGGAAAGATCGTGATCAGCACCGAGAATGTATGCATTACAAGTGATGACTTTCGAGAGGGGTTGAGACCCGGCGACTACGTTCTAATATCGGTCGCAGATAATGGAGCTGGCATACCTGCTGCTATCAGAGATAAGATTTTTGAGCCGTTTTTCACGACTAAGCCCAGAGGTAAGGGAACAGGCCTTGGGTTGGCGACTGTCTATGGCATCGTAACGCATAGTCAGGGCACCATTCGATGTGTGTCCGAACCAGGGAAGGGAACGACGATGAAGGTCTTCCTCCCCGCCAGTGAAAGTCAGGAAACAGTGCCTAACACAATCGAAACTGCGAGCGAAACGCCAATGGTTGCCGCGCGCATCCTCGTTGTCGATGATGAGCCGATGGTGCGGCAGTTGCTCACCAGCAATTTAAAACGGGAGGGATACACGATTCTGGAAGCGGCCAACGGAGTGGCCGCGCTGGAGCTCATCGAATCTCTCGATGAGCCAGTAGACCTCGTGATAACAGATGCGATTATGCCGCAGATTGATGGGCCAGAGCTGGCGAAAAAGATCCTTGAGAGGTGGCCATCCACGGCAATCCTCATGGTTTCCGGTTACACGGGCGATTCTATTCCGGGTAATCGAGGCGGTGTCGCCGATCTGCCACTGATTCAGAAACCGTTCAAACGAGCTGATCTCCTAGAAAAGGTTAAGACGCTATTGCGCCAAACTGACGCACGATGAACTCGCTCTTCCACCTCTGTTACGGCTCTGAAGTTAATGGACGAATAATGGGGCCTGATGTAGAATTAAGGCATTGTTGCAGCGCGGCCAGCGAGCCGAGAGAATGGGATGGTAGATTTGTCGTCGAGTGATGGGCCAGAAACGACTTCCACGAATCAGGAGCTTGAGATAGCGACAACGGATTTCGCTCCTCTGGATTACTTTCTCAGGCTGCAGCATATGGTGAATGCGCTTAGCTCCGCGCATACCGCAGAGGCTGTCGCCGATGCAATTATCCACGGCGGCCTGGCAATCATGGGCTCAGCAGTTGGCATGGTGGTGCTGCTCTCCGAAGACAAGACGATGTTCGAGACGCTTGTGCTTCTCGGCGTTACCGAGGATCGGCGCGCGGCCTGGAAACGGTTTCCAGTAACAGTTCCTTCTCCGCTCACGCTTGCTGTTCAGGAAAGGCGTGCGATTACGTTTGAGGATCGCGCATCGTTTGTGGCTGCCCATCCGCGGTTCGAAAAGTCCCAGGGATTTCTGTCGGGCGCAGTGCTGGCTATCCCCATGTTTCTCGATACCGAGGTGGTTGGCGCCATCGGTCTCTCCTACGCTGAACCAAGGACCTTCACACGCCTCGAGATCGCCTACCTTGAGACGGCTGCGTCGCAGTGCGCGCAGGCAATCGATCGCGTAAAGCTCATGGAAGCGCAGCGCGTCTCGGCGGCGCGCGAGGCGCGCGAACAGACCCTTAAACTAATGCGCGGAGTCGTCGATTGTCTCGGTGACTCCGTGGTTGCCGTAGACCGCGACCTCCGACTGCTTGCGTTTAATACTGAGTATGAACAGCGAATGGTATCGGCCTTCGGAGTTCAGGTACACGAAGGGGATGCGCTGGAGGATGTACTTGCAGGCTATCCCGAAGAGATGGATTTGGCCCGCGAGCACTGGCACAGGGCGCTTGCCGGCGAAGCTTTTACGATCGTCCGGGCTGTTGGCGATGAGAATCGCACGCGACTTCACTACGAAATTAGCTATGGCAGCCTGATTTCAAAGTCCGGTGAAACCGTCGGCGCTGTCTATGTCAGCCGCGATGTATCGGAACGAATTGAAGAACAGAATGCGCTCGAGCTGAGTGCGGCTCGGCTTGCGGAAGCGCAGTCCATTGCGCGAATGGGAAGCTGGGAGCTGGACGTCGCTACCGGCGCCCTCACATGGTCCGAGGGCCTGTTCCGCTTGCTCGGGTTTGACCCAGAGAAGGGGATGCCATCCCTCGAGGAGATAGAAGCGCGCGGGCATTCCGACGACGTGAAACTGCGCAACCATTTGGTTCAGAAGGCGATCGCGGATGGGCTGCCCTACCAGTTCGATATGCGTACTATGCCAGGCTTCTTGCAGGGCGATAACTCCGTCCACTGGGTGCACGCAATCGGCAAACCGGTTAAGGATGAGAGCGGCCAGGTCGTGAGGCTTCAGGGCACAACGGTCGATATTACCGATCGAAAACGTGCTGAGATGGAGCTTGAACGGTACCGAGATATCCTCGAGGCGACTACAGATTTTGTTGGCACCACCACCATGGATGGCAGGATGCTCTACTGCAACGGCGCGTTTCGCGATTTTCTTGGTATTTCCGAGGAGCAGGTGCAGCAGTTCTTTGCTCGAGACGCCTACTCTCCGGATTCGCACCCGATATTGTTCAACGAACTTATGCCTACCACGATCCGCACTGGTGCGTGGAGCGGCGAGGTTCTGCTCAGGAGCCATGATGGGACCGACGTACCCGTCTCATTGAAAACCTTTACGCATACCGATGGTAGTGGCACTCCCATCTTCAGGTCTGCGGTTGCGCGCGACGTATCAGAACAGAAGCGAGCGGAGCAGGCGCTGCTCGAAGCGCAAAATAGGCTAGAGGAGGCTCAGCGCGTCGCCAAGGTGGGCAGCTGGGAGCTGGACGTTGCAAGCGGCAAGATAACCTGTTCGCGGGAATACTTACGGTCGATCGATCGCGAGTTTTCCGATACATCTCCCGATTTTATGGAGATCCTTTCGCTCTACTACGGGGAGGACGCCGTGCGACTTGATGGCGCGGTTCAGCGCGCCATTACCGAGGGCACATCCTATGAAATGGATGTTCGCCGCAGAAATTCAGCAGGCGATGCGGTGACGTATCATGCGACCGCCCGCCCTGTTGTTGATGAAGCGGGAAAGATCGTTCGCCTCACGCATACCTGTGTGGATATCACGGACAGGCTGCAGCTCGAAGAGGAGCTGCGCCACATCCAGAAGATGGATAGCATCGGCCGTCTGGCCGGCGCCATCGCCCATGATTTCAATAACCTGTTAGCCGTAATCTCTGGCTACTCCGAGGTGTTGGCCGAGGAACTGCCCGCGGACCACACACTTCAGAATGGCATCACCAATATCCAGAATGCCGCTACACGGGCAGCTACGCTCACCCAGCAGCTTCTTGCCTTCGCCCACAAGCAGGCGATTGCACCGGCTACCGTCAAACCCAACGAACTTCTCGCCGGCATGAATGGCATGCTTCAGCCGCTTATAGGCGGCAAAATTGAGCTCGCAACACACCTTACAAAACAGACGGGCAGCATCTACATCGATGCCAATCAGTTTGAGCAAATCGTGGTGAACCTGGTGGTAAACGCACGGGATGCGATGCCGAATGGCGGCAGGCTTACGATGCGCACCGAAATTGCAACCATTCAGGGCTCGGATCCGCAGGAACAGGTTCCTGCAGGCAAATATGTGGTTCTGGTTGTTACCGATACCGGTCACGGTATGTCTTCGGATATTAAGGAGCGGCTCTTCGAGCCGTTCTTTACTACCAAGGAGAAGGGTAAAGGCACGGGACTCGGGCTCTCCACGGTATATGGCATCGTAAAACAGAACGGCGGCTACATCGATGTTCAAACGGCGCAGGGAGTTGGAACCAGTTTCCGGATCTACCTGCCGTTTGCAGAGAGCCTTGAGAAGAGCGTTGTCGCTGCGCCGGCTGAACCGCCGGCTCCAAGGCTGGAGGCTTGTGTGGAGCGAATTCTGGTAGTGGACGACGAACAGATGGTGCGGGATTTAATGGTGCGCGCTCTAAAAAGCAAAGGTTACGAGGTGCTGGAGGCAAGTGATGGCAGTGAAGCGCTCGAGATTATCGAAGAGCCTAGCACCGAAATAGACATGGTCGTCACCGATGTCATCATGCCAAGGCTTACCGGCCTGGAGCTTGTGAAGCGCATGCGCGAGGTTCAGCGAGACGTACCTGTGCTTCTCGTATCCGGATTCTCAGAAGAGATGTTCACCGGCGATGCCGTCGCGGCCAGCAAACTGCCCCTCCTGCGCAAACCGTTCCGCAGCAACGACCTCCTCGATCGTGTGCGAGATCTGCTCGATTCCAGAACCGCGAGGCAGTAGGGGAGTGCGCACAAGCGCGCGGGAAGTAGCTCGCAAGCGGGCTACTTCCCGCGGCCGAAGGCGGTAGTTCCCGTGCGCTTGCGCACATGTCCCTTTTCCCTCATCCCTGTTCTTCCCTCTCCCAGGCTAATCTTGGTTCATAGCGCTAGAGATAATCGGGCTGTGTCCGGTAGG
>CAIXIX010000356.1 GCA_903919615.1 uncultured Chthonomonas sp. | reverse complement strand
GAGATACCTACACAGTTACACTTTCTATGCCTGCTTCCACAGTGTCAGCAGTAAGGCTGGATCTGCTCGCCTCAAATCAACTGCCAAAAGGCGGACCCGGCAGGCAGGATAACGGCAATTTGCACCTCTCGGAGTTTGAACTGCAAAAGGTGACCGTGGACGGCAAAAGCGTTCCACTCAAAATCTCTCACGCCACTGCCGATTTCAATCAGGATGGATGGGGAGTCGAACGCGCGATCGATGGTGATACGAGCACAGCCTGGGGGATCTATCCTCAGGTCGGCAGGTCTCATGAAGCCGTATTTTCGCTGGCTGTAAAGCAAGAATATCACGCCGGGGACCGGCTTGTTGCTGTTCTAAAACAGCTGCACGGCGGAGGGCATCTGATCGGTAGGTTTCGGCTTAGCGTTATCGATGCTGCGCCGTCAGGCCTATCTATCCGACCACTCGATGTGGAAGCCGCGCTGCGCGTTCCAACTGCGACGAGAACAGCGACGCAAACGGCAACAGTTACAGCATACGGGCTGCGCGAGCAGGCTGCCGAGGAACTTGCCAAGCTTCCGGAGACGCGTACCGTCTACGCCGCAGGAACTGAGGTCGAAGTCGCAACCGTCGGCAAGGTGACCATCAAGGAACCGCATGACGTGCACTTGCTTGAACGAGGAGATGTCGATAAGCCGAAACAGGTGGTTCCGCCTGGTGCGCTCTCAGCGGTTAACAAATTACCTTCTCGTTTCACTCTGCAAAACGCTGCTAATGAGGCGGAGCGCAGAGCTGCCCTTGCCAATTGGATCGCCGATCGCAACAATCCGCTAACGTGGCGCAGCATCGTCAACCGTGTATGGCACTTTCATTTCGGTAAAGGCATCTGTGACACTCCCGGCGATTTTGGGAGAATGGGCGGAACGCCATCGCACCAAGAGCTACTGGATTGGCTAGCGGTCTGGTTCCGAGACGATGCAAAGGGATCGCTGAAGGCACTGCATCGCCTCATCGTAACAAGTGAAACTTACAGGCAGAGCTCTGCTGTGCGGCCCGACCTGGTTAAAGCCGATGCCGAAAACCGGCTGCTGGGCCGGCAGAATATTCAGCGATTGGATGCCGACAGTTATCGTGATTTCGCAAACGCATCCTCCGGCGCACTCGACTTGACCATGGGCGGACCAGGAGTGAGAAACTTTACAAGCCGCCCCGGTCCACAGCTGACACCTGCCCTGGATTACGCCGCATACGATTGGAACTCACCGGGCAGCGCACGCCGAAGCATCTACCGGCATGTATGGCGCGGCATACCGGACCCGTTCATGGATGCGCTGGACTTCCCGGATATGGCCCTGCTCACACCAGCGCGAACCTTCTCTGTGTCATCTCTTCAGGCGCTTTCGCTTTACAACAACGCGTTTGTACTGCACAGCGCCGAACTGCTGGCGCAAAGAGTACAGAAAGACTCGCCCGTACTGGATGCGCAGGTCGTTAGCGCAATCCGATGCGTCTGGTTGCGATCGCCGTCTGCGCACGAGAAAATCACGTTCACCGACTATGCAAAACGACGTGGGCTGCCTGCAATGTGTCGTGTGCTGCTGAACACTAATGAGTTTCTGTTTGTGGAATAACAGGGACGATGGATCAGGGAACAAGGAAAAAGGAAAAAGGCGTGAGCCATAACATGTTCAACAGACGAGACCTGTTAAGAAATGCTGGTGGAGGCTTCGCGGCGCTAGCACTATCTCAATTAGCAGAGCGAGAAGCACATGCCGACGGCGTGTATCATCTCACGACTCAGCCGAAAGTAAAGCGCGTTATTCAGCTTTTCATGACAGGCGGCGCGAGCCCGATGGATACCTGGGACTATAAGCCTGCACTAATCAAATATGATGGCCAGATGCTGGGCCCAAAGGAAAAGCCAGAGGGTTTCACTGGTCAACCTGGCGCGATCATGAAGAGCCCGTTCGCGTTTAATCAGCACGGTCAGTGCGGCCGATGGGCCAGTAGCGTGTTTCCAGAGCAGGCGAAACTTGTCGACGAGATGGCCTTCTTCATGGCTATGGCCAGCAAAACCAACGTTCACGGCCCTGGCACCTATATGATGAACTCTGGCACGACGTTGCCCGGCTTTCCATGTATGGGTGCCTGGATCAGCTATGGGCTCGGGCACTTGCGTGACAATCTGCCGACATTTGTCGTATTGCCCGATGCAAAGGGATTGCCTTACAACCAGCGAGGATGCTTCAGCGCTGGCTACCTGCCTGCTGTAAATCAGGGAACCGTTATTCAGTCCGTCGGGCGAAGCGCTGTACCCGATCTTTTTGCTCCATCTAAGTATGGGTTTGCGAACCACGAGGCCGATGTGGATGGACTTCGTCTCCTTAACGAGATAAATCGTGCCAACGCTGCTGCGCACCCCGGGGATAGTAGGCTCGACGCGCGCATCGAAAGCTATGAACTTGCGGCACGCATGCAGCTAAGCGCACCAGAGGCATTCGACATCGACAGAGAGCCGCAGAGTGTGCGAGAAACTTACGGCATTGGCAAGAAAGAAACGGATGACTTCGGTACGCGATGCCTGCTGGCTGCGCGGCTTGCTGAGCGCGGTGTGAGATTTGTACAGGTTTGGAGCGGCCCGCAGGGCGCAACAGGCAACTGGGACAACCATGCTAATATCCGATCGGAACTGCCGCCGATGGCAGCAAGTGTCGATCGACCGATCGCCGCGCTTTTGCGAGATCTCAAAGCTCGCGGACTGGACAAAGATACCCTGGTTATCTGGAGCACGGAGTTCGGCCGCACGCCTTTCGCTCAAAGCTCGATGGGCCGCGATCACAATGGCGGTACGTTTGTTTCATGGATCTGGGGTGCGGGAGTTCGAGGCGGGGCCGCGTATGGGCAGAGCGATGAGCTGGCCTATCAGACTGCTTCAGGAAAAACCTACTGTTACGATCTTCACGCAACAGTGCTCTATCTGATGGGCATAGACCATAAGAAGTTGACATACCGTCAGAACGGCCTCGATCGTCGGCTCACCGATGTACACGGGGAAGTGATACACGACGTGCTTGGGTAAACGGGGTAAGTGGGTAACTGGTTAATTCGGTAATGGGTTTTTGGGGATTGGTACTGCAACCGGCCTGCAGTCCAGCACGCCGCGACCAGATCATCCGTACAACCTCTGGCAGTAAATCGACCATGGTTTGCACGGTCCAACAGTTACGTTGTATCAAGTTTGAGGTACCAAATGTCGCCTAAAATACGCTGCGTAGAGTGGGCAGCGTATCTGTTCGCTCACGTTCCACTCTCCTTTAACAATGCCGGCGCTTCTGAGCCTGTAGAAGCTTGCTCGATCTCCGCACGGTTTCCCTTCCACCACTCTGCGCAGTGCCACGGCTAATTCCGAGTCCGCAGCGAGGCCCGAAGTGAGCTTGTGCAGATCCTGGCCAAAGGGTCCATTTTCGCGATCGGCATTCGAAACTACGTCTTCAAAACTGATATTGCCTACCACGATCTCCTGCAGAGCTCGGCGTGTCAGAAAAGGATGCCCCTGCAGCAGACTGTGAAGCTGCACAGTCTCGTGCGGCTCGGCCAACGGCGAGCCGTACTTTCCATTTAAATCTTGCTGTTCTGCAAGCGTAAAATCTGTAAGAGTAACTTGCGTGCCGATATTAAAAGGTGACTGGCTCTGATCCGCTATAAAGAGCGCGGTTTCCGTGGAATAAGCCAGAACCAGAGTGAGGCGCATCCACGGTCCGGCAGGATCCATCGCGCGACGATTATGCCAGGAGCGCATCAATCCAAAGAGCTCGCCGGAGTAGGCGTACCTAAACAGGCGGTCTATTTCATCCATGCCCCACACGAGAGTGCCTTCGATCTTCGACAGAACGTGCCGCCGCAGGAACTGTTCGAGATTTGTGCCGGGCCCAAAATGCGGGCTCCAGTGTACCGACGGGTCAAAGTCGATATCTAGCTGCAAAGCGAGGCTAGCAGCCATAGCACGAAATAGCTCTGCACTGCTATCAAACTGGCTCGTACTAAATGTCTGAAAGTCGGTAAGCGCGACGGTCGACCCCTTGCTTCTCGCCTGATGCAGTCCGCGCGCGAGCAGCGAGGACTTGCCCATGCGCGCATCTGCCTTTAGCAATACAGTGCTGGTTCCGGAATCGATAGCATCGATAAATCGCGCATCGGCGTCTCGAACAACATAGTAAGGGGAGTTTAATGGCACTGCGCCGCCGGGAGTCTCTGTGAACGCTGCGCTGTTCAATCCGGAAATGGCCGGCTCATGATGCGGATCGCTGTGTCTGGCCTCCTGTTTCAGCAGGTATCGGATCCTGTCGTAGCTCCTTTGCCGGGTGCGCCGAGCATCCACAACCCAGTCGTCGTTCCAGTCTTCGAGCAGGGGTCTCGAGTGAAGATTTAATGCTGTCGGCATCGCTTCTGTGTCGTTTTGCTGAACGATACGGTCGAACTCCACCACATCGACGCCTGCGCCCCTCAAATCGAAAAGCAGCAAACCACGGCCGGTACTTCTCAAACGATACGCATGATCGCCAAGAGCCACGCGCAGGTAGTGAACCGCCTGCCGTGTGTTCGGGAAGGTTCTGGCCTCTGCGGTGCCGAGCGCAGCTTCCGAAGGCCAGAACCGTTCTGCCAGTTCTCGGTACGAAACCGGCTCACCTGCTCGCAAGATAAGGTAAGCAAAGAGACGCGCGCCTTCCCTCCGATGGAGGCCAACGACAGCCTCTCCACCGATCCAGGCGGCAAACGGTCCAAACAGGCGAACTGCTAGAGTATTGTCAGTCACTGCACCGTGCCAATCATACAACGAAGTCACATTATTTGGCGAACATGAGATACCTATTTTACCTCGCTTGATACGCGACTGTGACCAAATCGTGACCAAATCGTGACGGCAAAATTGGTATCACTTAGGCAATTCATCGGTTGTAGTGCATTAGTTCCTGTGCATTAACTCCACAGGATCGGGTTTTAACGAGATCGTCACACGGCCCCCATAAAGGATCTCGGTGGTCACGTTTCCGTATCAAAAACAGTCACGCTCCAGTCATAAGTCTCCCGTTATAATTGCTTTCGTCGGGGTGAAATGTCCAGTTGGCTGCCGGGTGTGTTGTTATCGGGAGCCGTCTCCCGTGGACAGTGTGCCGACGTAATAATTTCGATCTACTGTACTGCGAAACACCGGTGGTGTTCCGTCGGTGTGACGAGCAACCGACTATGTATGCGGTTAGAAAGAATATGGAGCATTATGAAATCAGTACTATCACAATCAATTACTGCCGCAATCGCAGCAGCACTTGCTGTAAGCTTCACCGCATTGCCGGCGCTGGCAGACGAACAGCAGGTTTTATTCGCCGCGGACACCAGTACATACAAGATCGATTTGTACAACATCAGCGGGAGTCTGGTGACGTCGTTCGGTGATGCCAGCCTGAATCTTCCTCAGGGCATTGCTCAGGGCGCAGGAGGAGTGATCTATGTGGGCGGGAACCAGGGCTACGTCGAGAAATACAGCAGCACAGGCGCGTATCTGGGTGTTTTTGCAAACCCGAATAATTCGAGTGCGATACAAGGCGTCGCCACAGATTCGTCCGGCAACGTGTATGTAACCAATGGCCGCAGCGTCTACAAATACAATAGCGCTGGAACGCTCCTGCACAGCTACAATGAGCCTGGCACCGTCAACAATTTGATCGGCGTTGGCCTGAACAACTCTGGAGATGTTTTCGCTACTGGCGATGGCCCGGCGGGTTTCAAACTCTATGAGTTCAACAGCAGTCTGAACCCGATTGGATCCTTTGTAATACCTGCCCCGAGCTTCGACCCCTACTCCGTTGCACTGACAAACGACGGATATGCATTCACCACAGATGCCGCCTACGGGGTATCACACCAAATAAACCTTACCACGGGGATCGGCACCACATTTAGCGCAGGGAGCGCTGCCTACGCTGTAGCCGTCGACAGCGCGGGCCTGTATGCGCCCAGTTCAGATCTATTCTTCTCCACCTTTCCTGGTATCGTGGAAACCGACGAATCCGGCAACGTTATCAATACGTTCAATCTCAACGGTAACCGTCCAATGTCCATAGCCTTCGGCTATTACGGCACTCCAAAGGCTCCTGAGCCAGGCGCACTGGCGCTGCTTCTGGGTGCGGGCGCAACAGGAGCATGTGCACTGCTGCGCCGCCGCCGCACAATGAAGCTGCGCAGCGTAAAGTAGGAGTGTTGAAAAACTTTAATTCCCCCTCAATCCTGCTACTCTGGCGCAGGCTTGACGGGGAATAATTTTTACCGAGTATCCAGGATATGCGTTCTGCCAGAGGCCAGTTGGTAGGCAGCGAGCCGACCATCCGCGGAGACAGTCATATTGACCCCTCCCGGATTTACATCGGGCAGGTCCATGAGAGCCTGGTTCGTTGTGAGATCCCAGATGCGCATCTGGCCAAATTTAGTGCAGTAGAACAGCCGCGTGTTGTCCCGCGTTACCGCCGCCGCCATGTATCCAACATCGAGATCAGGAAGACTGAGTTTGAGCTTTCCAGTTCGCGAATCCCAGAGCTTAACCGTTTCACCCGAGCCGACAAGAGTAACCCCATCCTGTCCGAATGTTATGTTCTGCAGTTTTCCTGTTAGCCCCTCAAGTGGGATTAGCCGATGCCCGTGGGATACATCGTAAAGCCATGTCTCAAGCTGTTCGCTTGCCACAACCAGTCTGGTGGCATCTGGAGAGAGGGTCAGGCGATATGCGTTGCGTGGGCTCGGGAAACGATGCAGTAACCTTCCCGTCTTCGTGTCCCACAGCGTAACGACAGAGCCAACGGTGCAGAGAATTGAACCATCTTCGGAGAGTGAAGCTGTAAAGCAGTCGAAATCTCCAGGATACCGCCTAAGTTCTCGCCCTGTACGCGGGTCTAGCATTACGCAGTTTGATTTGCTGCACCTGGCAATAACCTGCCCATCCGTTGAAACGGCGGACGCAACGTAACCGCCATCAACAGCACACCAGGCACGCAGCGCTCCTGACGCCACATCCCAGACATGGACGGCGCCTCCCGGAAAGCATGAGATCGCCAGGCTGTTGTCTTTCGAGATTACGAGGCTCAGATCTGTGCCCGGTTTCCCCGGCAACTCGCGGTCGATAGAATCGGAAACGGCATCGTATACCCGTAGAAGCCCCTCCGAAGTTCCCACTGCGAGCCACCGATTATCTGGGCTGAACGCCAGCGCCCATGCATTCGATCCTATAGGAATATCACGCGCTTGGTTGCCGGTTGCTACGTCCCATATGCGGACCGATCGGTCCCAACCGCAAGAGGCAACCGACTTGCCATCCGGTGAAAAAGCGACATCGTAGACATATGAGGTGTGGCCGAACATGCGCTGAAATTGGCGTCCTGAGGCGATCTCCCAGACTATCACGGAGCGATCCCCGCCGCCGGTCACGAGCAGCTTGCCGTTCGGAGAGAAATCGAGAGAGTGAATATAGGAGGTATGGCCCTTGAATTCGGCGATCTCCACGCCATCCGCCGTCCTGAAGAGACGTGCTACCCCATCATCACCCGCGGTTGCGATGAGGCTCTCATCCGGCGAAAATGCAGCCTTCCACACACCACGCTTCGGCAGTCTTCCGGTTCTCGGAAAATGGGCAAGCTGACTGCCGTTCGACACGTCCCAGATTCTTGCCGTGCCATCTGCACTAGCGGAGAGGAGCTTGCGGCCACTGTGCGAGAACTGGATGGAGTTTACCGCGCCGGTGTGGCCATGAACATCACGGTTCTTGGAAACGTGAGCATTGTCATCCACACGGATCATCGTGATGTCGCCCGTTGAGCGACCTGCAGCCATCAGTGTTCCGTCTGGTGAAAGGACAGTGGAATTGACTCCCGCTTCATTGCCGTAAGTCTGCAGCACGCTGCCAACATTCTTCCACGCGGTCGCGCTCCACAACTCCACCGTTTTGCCATCGCTATAAGCAAGCATGGCCCCATCACGGCGCCATCCCATCGCATTAATCGCTTCTGTCCTGCGCCGTGCGTTAGCTTCACCCTGCTGGCAAAGTTTGTTGAGGTAGTACCATTCAAATCTCCTCAAATCGGCTTTATGACCGATAGGCATCGTTCGCTGAAGAGTCTGTGTGGCAACCGGCATGCCAGAGTGGTTCATACGGGCTACAATCGCTACGAAGCGATAATCGTATGCCATTCGATAGGCGTTTTCCGCATCCCGAAGCGCAATGCGCTGGCTCTCTACTCGGCTTTTGAATACAGATCCCGCAGCGATTGCAATTAGCAGCACTATGTATGCGGTCAGCAGCGCTCCGCGCCGAATACCTCTTACGTACACAAATCGCTGGATCTGAATCTCCGACCGCGGAAGCTGCGCCTT
Organism: uncultured Chthonomonas sp.; assembly: GCA_903919615.1. Lineage (GTDB taxonomy): Bacteria > Armatimonadota > Chthonomonadetes > Chthonomonadales > Chthonomonadaceae > CAIXIX01. Next base: position 18,684 of record CAIXIX010000356.1, on the reverse strand, counting down.
TACCCACTGCTTATCAAACACCGTGGCAAAAATCCTGTTGCGGACCCGCATGTAGTCACGGTCTTGCCGAATCACGCCTGAGAGCAGTAGCTTGTTGTGGACAGGGTCGGCCTCATCCAGGGCAATACTTTCGCCCAGAAGAATGCGATAGTAGATTGGGATGATCGAATCATGTTCCGCAGAGTAGCCGATGAGACAGCGTTGTGAGAACGCGAGATTGGGGTCTGAATCGCGCGCTTCCGGTTGCATAAAGAGCGCCTTACATAGCCTGTCTACATCGCGAGGACGTACCGCCTCGCTATCCTGCCGTATGGATGCACACAGCCTCTGCGTCATGTAGGGGTGGCCGTTGGTCCAGTAAATAACCCGGTCCATAAGCAGCTGCGAGCAAATCGCGTCCTTGCGATTGAGACCGCTCTCCAGCTTTCTGGCCTCCGCCGGCGTGAAATCGGTCAGCACAACTCGGCGGCCGATATTAAAAGGGGTCGATGCGGGATCTTGAATAAGGTCGGAAGGTACTGCGACGCCAAGCAGACAGAAAGTGAGGCGACCCAGGATATCATCCGTGGCTTTGCGATTGTGGCATTCTCGGATCGCAGCAAAAAAATCGTCGGTAGAGAACGGAAGCTGAGTTACAACATCAACCTCATCGATAAAAACAACTATCTGGCCAGAGGGCCACCTGGCGGCTATATTCCGGAGCGAGCTTACGAACCTCTGCAGAGGCCCAACATCGCGCATCTTGTTCCAGAATTCGACAACCTCGTCGAGCAATCCGGCGATGTCGCCAAACTGGCACAACATCCCGAGGTACCACTGTTCGGGAGTTACGTTGCTACCGATAGCCGTGAGGTCAAACAGAACCGCATGCCCGCCATGCTCACGTATTCGCGCCGCTGTGCGAACCATGAGGGAAGACTTGCCCATCTGCCGTGAGCTGAGGACGTAGCAGATCTCGCCCCGCAATAGCGCCTCGGCTAGATCGGTATCTGCTTGCCTCGTTACATAGCAATCCGCAGTTGCCGACAGAGTGCCACCAGTAACGTAGTATTCTGGATTTGAACTTTGCAAGTCTGATCCTTATTAAGTGGCCCCTCTCCCGTGGTCTCCACCCGCGCCCGAGGGTGGTCTCCGCGCGTTGCGAAGCAACTAGGGCGTGGAGGAGGGACCCAAGCGGAAAGGGTAGGTGGGGTGAGGGTCCCATTCTGCGCACCGATAACATCCAGAGAAGCACGCGTTGGTTGTTGCGCTCCGCACAATACATGCCATATTTGTACTTTGCTTGATGAGGGTCCGAAACAGCACGCGCGCTAACAATTGCGCTATTTTACCCCTAGGATTAGCTGCGCTACCGCAGCGCTTCAAGCGGTCAACCCGCCACTCCGTCGTGCCTGAGCTCGCAAATTGGCATGGTCACGATTCGGTATCAAAAACAGTCACGTTACGGTCACAGCTTTTATGTCTTAATCGCGCTATGCCCTGGTCAAGCGTGCCGCTTCTATCCGAGTACGATAGATCGGATAGGCAATCTTGCATTGTTCACAAGGTGAAAGGAAAGCGATGAAGACAATAGTATCCTTTACTCAACCGTCACCAAGGCTTCGTCGAGCAGCACTTCTGTTCGGCGGTCTCACAGGATTGGCTATGATGACATCTGCTGGGGCTCTAGCTCAGACACTGGTGACAAGTAGCTCCAGTAACAGGCTCGAAATATTCAATGCTAACCGCGCCTCAGGCAGTTATGGCAATCTCCTATCATCGGTCGGCTACGCCTATGATCTAGGTATCGCACTGGGAGACAACGGAACTATATATTCCAGTGGCCCAACCGGATTGGCTAATGAAAGCATCGACTCGCTGTCGCCAATTGGACAAATCAAGACCCTCGTTAACGCAACAATACCTTGGGGGCGCGCAAAAACTTCAATATTACGATGGTACTCTGTACGGCATGGGTTACTATCATGGAATCTTCAGCGTGGATCCCACGACCGGAGTATTGACGAACAGCAGTGTATTCGACAGTACCTTTGCAAACAACCACAATTTGACTTTCAGCTCCGTATTTGCGATCAAAAGCAACGGGGACTTTGTTTTTGGCAATGATATCAGCGGTGATATCTCCGAGTTTAGCGCTTCCGGAGTGTTGGTGAAGGACTACGGGACGCTCGCAAGCGTCCGAGATTTGGAATTTGACAAGAGCGGAAACCTATGGGCGGTCAACGATAACAGCACGAACGGAATTGAGGAGTTCAATTCCAATGGAAACTTAATTAAGACACTTACAGGATACGCTGCATCGGATGTTGCGCCCGACAATTCTGGCGGTATCTATGTGAGCCACAACAACTTTAGTTCTGATATACACTATTTCAACTCCCATGGCGTGCTGTCTACTGTTGCCGGGTCAACCGACGGCAGCGGACAGATGATCTACGACAACTACACGCCTCCCACCCCGGAGCCGGGCGCACTCGTGTTGCTTGCGGGCCCCGCGGTGGTAGTACTGTGGGCACGGAGACGGCGGGCGAAGCGTGCGAACAGGTAAGTAAACTCACCGCGTGTGAAGAGTATTCAGGTCCGGTAGTTTGCTGAACTTAGAGAACTACCGGACCGCCCAAGTCCCAATTCCCTGGTAACTATCTCGGCCAGGGGCTTCCAACGAGATTTGCGTAGTATGGTCCCTCAGCCTCAGCCACCTTTTGCTGCGCAGCCCGTTCCTGGTTCTCCAACCGTAACAGCCCAACAAAGGACACAGTGTACATTCCGACCAGCAGAAGCGACATCACAGCGCCTCCTTTGCGAAATCCCGATGCAAGTACCGACTCCTCCTGTTTGCCGCGTACAATCCGCAATAATCCGAAAACGCCAAGAGCAAGCACAGGCCCGAGTAAGGAAGCAACAAAAGCGATTGATCGGGCAACCATCGGAGATGAAAGCACTGAGTTTGACATTACTTTGCCAGCAGCCGAACCAGCTGACGAAGTAGTGTCTGCGTCGTTGAGACCCATTATTACCTGTTGTAGCGTGCCTATCGCAGGAGCCCACTGCATTCGCAGAGCAATTACCACAAAGAGTACAAACAGGATTACGATGGCAACATACTCGGCAATGCGTTTTCCCTTCAGCAGCCACAACACGAGACAGAGGGCAAGGAACTGGGCCGCATTGGCCAACAATACCATAGCGCTCACGTTCTTGTCGAAGATCGGATGAAGTGCCTGAATAACCATTGGGCCGCGATCAATGCCTTTTTTAAAGATGTCTTTAACCTGAATGCCCGCGGCGACTTCTGATCTTAACCACGGAATTTCGTGCGCATGTCCGGACCGCGTTAGTAATGTAATATAAATCTCTCCGCGCCGGCGTGCCTTTTGGTCGGTGGAGAGCGCCTTCCATTTGGCAGGCGGCAGGCCCCCGCTACGGGTCTCAGCGTTTCGAAGCGCAATTTGAACAATTGCCATTCCAACTAGGTTGCCTATCAAGCAGCGACTTTGTACGCGCATCAGGCTGCCGCATAACATCAACGCCTTTCGGAGCGCAAGGCCATCTTCTTTACGTCCAACCTTTTCCTCCTGGTCTGCTTTATAGGCAATAAAGCGCGCTGCGCCGCGCAGCGGAGCGTATTGCGGCAATGGGATGGAGTTCATCAATATAAGTGTGGACGCGGCAGATTGTCTCACTTTGTGGTGTTCAAGAAATGCAAGACGAACCTTTCCATCGTTCATCGCATAGTCCTCGTACCGAGACTTGCTGCCTGCACGAAGGATCGCGTTCAGCGCTTCCGCATCGCGGCGCGCAGCAATCAGCCCGATCGCGCGCATCATGGGAAAATAGGCGTTGTCCGGTTCAAGACTCTCGCCGTCTTTTGCGTCCTTATCAAACAGGTCCAGGTCGGATACGGACGGCTTTGTGGTAGGCACGATAGGCGGTGATGGCGGCTCTCCCCAGTAGGCGTCAACTTCGTCGTCACGTCCGGTGCGGACATTGTCCAGGGTCAAAAAGCGAAGAGCATGCGCCAGAGCTTCGGCTCGCTGATGGCCGCTGCTGCTGATTGCGAGGTTCTGTATCATAGCAACCCGAGCCTTTTGTTGCGCAGATAATGCGGCTCCGAGGCGATCTTGATAGCTACCGGCAGCATCTGTTTGAGGGAGAGTTTCAGGTGGCGGGGATTCGGTATCCAGCCCGGGCACGTCCTTAACGTCGTAGTCGTTCAGAAGCTGTATCAGGTCGTTCGGTCGGCTGAACAACATCTTAAGTTGGTAGCGAACCAGCCATCCCGTGCCCGGCAAGACAATCAACAATAATAACCAAGCCAAGGCGATACAGAATGCTGTTGGGTAAAGCGCCTTCAAATTTCGTTTAGCAGGCTGCATGTTGTGCCTCGTTACGTGCACGCCGTCAGAAGCGCACCTGAGCCGATAGAATTATGATAGTTGGTCTATTCAACGCCATGGATTAAATACCGACGCTCCCGTATCCTCGAAGTCTGCTGCACTCCGCGTGACGAGTACGCATTTGTGGTAGAGAGCCTGTGCGGCGATCAGAGAATCCATGGCAGGAAGGATTCTCCCAGCCTTGCTGAGACGTGAAACCAGGTTACCCCAGCACAACATAACCTCTACGTCGATTGGTAAAATATGCCCCTGAAATCGAATTGGCAGGTCTTCATGAATCCAGGACTGGAGTCGGCTTCGTCTTTCAGAAGAAGGCAGTTTTTCAATGCCGCGTTTGATCTCCCCAACAGTGATTGCGCTTAGGTACACGCTCTCAGGGTCCAGACGCCCTACATACGCCAGCACAGCTGCCTCAGGCTGCCTGGCAACTAATTCCGAGATCACATTGGTGTCTAGGAGATAGCTCACAGCTCAAGTTCCGCTGGAATTGGGCTTCTATCGCGTGTCAAATCGATCTCATATTCCGCGAGGGGAGATTCACGGAAGTAATCTACGATGGAGCCTCTCTGCAGCGTCAATTTCTGATAATCGGCAATCGAAATCAGCACCGCAGTTTCGACTCCCCGCCTTGTGATAATTTGCGGTCCATGCGCTATCGCCTCCTGAACCACTTCACTGAATCGATTTTTCGCATCTTGTAATTGCCATGTGTGCATTATAGTAGTACTCCGCACAATTCATTGTGGCTAGACTGTCTAGATCGTACCGTGTTACATTACAGAGTGAAATTTACGCTTTTCCCTCGTCCCTAAGCCCTACTTCGGCCACGGCTTTCCTACAACTTCAGCATAATAGAGCCCTTCGCCCTCGATCATCCGTTGCTGTGCACTCCGCTGCTGGTTCTCGAGCCTAAGTGCGCCCGTGAAGGCTACGACGAACAGTCCCACAAACAACAGGGACAAAACTGCTCCACCTTTACGAAGCCCCGATGCGAGAACCGACTCCTCCTGCTTGCCTCGGGCTATCCGCATCAATCCCAGAAAACAAAGAGTAAACATAGGCCCCAGCAGGCAGGCAACAATAGCTGCGCCGCGTGCGACAACGGGAGAGGATATCAGCAAGTTGGACAGAAGCTGTTGGGTCCCAGAAACATTATTCGTGGCATCATCGCCGCTCAGGTTAACTATAACCTGATGAATGCCTGCCAAGGCTGGAGCCCATTGCATGCGAATGCAGACAAACAAGAAGAGGAGCGACAACACGAAAATGCCAATTTTTTCAGCGGAACGATTGCCCTTCAGCAACCACATCAAAGCAGATAGCAGAATAAGTTCAACGGCGTTAGCAAGCAAAACGATCGCGCTCCCGCCCGTTACCAGCAATGCAGCCAGAAAGTTATTTCCAAGTGGCCCCAGCATGATCCCTTGTTTGCCAATCTCTCTAGCCTGACTGCCAGCGGCAAGCTCGTAAGTTAGCCATGGAATCTCATTTGCGTGACCGGTCCGATTTAGGTAAGCGATATCGAGCTCTTCACGGCGCTTCGCCTGTTGCTCTTGCGTGAGCGCCTTCCAGGCGGCCGCTTCCATACCGCCATTAACAGACTCTGTAGTCCGCATTGAAATCGGGACGATCGCAATTCCGACAAGGGAACCAATATATGATCGAGACTGAGCCCGCATCAGGCTGCCACATCGCATCATAGCCTTACGGAGCGGATATCCATCTACATGTCTACCACTCTTCTCTTCCTGATCGGCCTTGTATGACGCAAACCTCGCCATGGCTCTCAGCTGCGCATAATGCGGATAGAGGACCGAACCCATTATCATTGCCGATTCAACCGATGTCTGCCTGCCAGAGCGCCGCTCAAGATGAGTGAGCCGATATTTGCTCTCATTCATCGCATAGTCTTCATACCTGGGCTTGCTGCCGGCAAGCTGGATTTCGTCCAGACCTTCTGCATCGCGATTGGCGGCGATCTGGCCCATAGCTCGCATCATTGAGAAGTAGGCGTTGTCTGGCTCCAAACGCTCCCCCTCTTTTGCGGTTTGATCGAAGAGTGCGAGATCTTCTGCAGGAATCTCCTTTGCTGTAGTCTTATAAGGTGAAGTTGGCTCCCCCCAGTATGCGGATACCTCGTCGTCTCTTCGAAGGTGAATAGTGCTCAGAGTTTCAAGGCGCAGTACATGCGCCAACGCCTCTGCCCGCTCCGAACCACTGCTCCTGTTGGCGAGAGCCAGCGTCAGGCCGATCTGTGCGCCTGGAGGAGACGCTAAGGCTTGGCTCAGCTCTTCCTCGTAGCTATTGTCGATAGCGGCACGGTCCAAGATCTCTTTTTCTGGCTTAATATCGAGATCAACTCCTGGCAAATCTCTAACGCCTGTGTCCTTAAGAATCTGGATCAGGTCGGTCGACCGATTGGTAAGCAGCTTAATCTGGTAGCGGTACAGCCAGCCCGTACCCGGCAAAATAGCCAACAATATCAGAACGGCGATCGCGGATCCAAGTATCAATGGGTACATCGATTTTGAATTTGGTTTAGTTATTTCCATGATGCTCGACTTTCACGGCGCGCTATTGGCGCAATTAGGCGCTCGGCGAAATTGAGATGACTATAAAACTCATATGGCTACTGCTACAAGTTCCAACAGGTTTATTTTATTTGTTCCACGCGCTAGGTCGCTTTAGCCCCCTATCTCACTTTCACAATATTACCCAGATTTTGTTCGTCATTCTCCGGAACTTCCCGCCCGAGCTCAACGTTGTTCCATTGTGCGATGCCCGTGGGTATCTTGTATTCGTTGTTATGTAAGGAGCTTCCATGTCACCTATCACTGGAGTTACATACTCTGTAGCCGCAGCAATTGTTTTGGTCAGTTCGATGGCCGTTTCTTTGTCCCAGACAAATCAGAACGCGACGATTCCCGCTCCAGCGTTTCCACCGCTAAAGGCGACGAATCTTGAGCGTAAGGTGTTTTACCTTCCACAGGATTTCGAGGGAGATAAGAACCTGTGCTTGATCGCTTTCCAGCGCAATCAGCAGCAAAACATCGATACATGGATGGCGGGACTAAAAAACGTTAGTATGCCGGCTAACTTCAGAGCCTATGAGCTTCCAACAATCTCAAAAGGGCCGCGATGGTTCGATTCCTGGCTCGATGGCCGCATGCGCGCCGGCATCGCCGACAAGCACGCTCGCGAAATGACGATCACTCTTTACATTAATAAGGGACCATTTAAGAAGGCGCTTGCCATCCCAAGCGAGAACACGATCTACGCTATTCTGATCGACAAAAAGGGCGCCGTCCTGTGGCGAACAGAAGGCGACTACACAGATGCTAAGGGCAAGGATCTGTTAGTGGCGTTAGGCCGGTGAGGACTAAGGCTTCAGTCCCACAAGGATAGCTGCGGTCCAGGCAACCGAAACGCAGCAGTCGACAGGCTGAGCCGCGGTCGATCCAAACCAGCGTGTCTCTTCGAAATATCGAATAGCTGCTGGATACTATCCGCTATAGGACCTTCTCCGCGCATGCGAGATTGAAAGCGTGGATCGTTTAGCCCCCCACTCCGTATCGCTCTCACAGCATTAAGCACTTTCTCTTTCGCGAGTGGGCGATGATCCTCGAGCCACTGGTCAAAGATATGCTTGACAGCAAATGGCATGCGAAGAACGATGTAACTGGCGCCAGTTGCTCCTGCATCGGCAGCGGACTTGAGAATAGCCGGGATCTCGTGGTCAGTGAGCCCGGGGATTACCGGACCGATCATCACAGAGACAGGGATACCGGCGTCGGCGAGTTCGCGAATCGCCCTCAGGCGGTTCTCCGGAGTTGACGCTCGTGGTTCTAGTTCGCGCTGAAGTTTGCGGTCTAATGTCGTCACTGAAATAGTAGTGGAGATCGCACTGTACCGGGCAAGCTCTTGCAGCAGATCGATGTCGCGCGTTATCAGACGGTTCTTCGTGATGATCATGGCAGGATTGCGGAAGTCGCACAATACCTCCAGGCACCGGCGCGTGATGCGCAGCCTGCGCTCAACCGGCTGATAACAGTCCGTGACTCCGCTGAACGCGAGCGGCTGCGGTTTCCACGACCTCGCCGATAAGGCCGCACGAAGCAGCTCTGGAGCATTCTCCTTCACGAGAATCTTGGTCTCAAAATCTAGCCCGGCAGACATTCCCAGGTACTCATGCGTCGGGCGCGCATAACAATAGACGCACCCGTGCTCGCAGCCTCGATACGGATTTATGCTTACTTCAAAGCCCACATCAGGGCTGTCGTTTCGCGCTACAATGCTGCGCGACATGTCTGTCAAAAACTGCGTTAGTGGGGCAGGCTCGAGATCGGGATCGGAGTCGTAGTCCCGCTCATAGTCGAGTGCCTCGAACCGGTTGACCGGGTTAGATGCAGCGCCTCTGCCGCGAACCGGCCCATCCTTGCTTTGTGCCAATGCCGCCTCCATATTGTTGGCTGAAAATATCCGACATTTTATCAATTTTGGCATAAACGTAGACAAAATACGGCATATTCTACCAAGACTCAGCCAAGGTATATTTTTTCCATGAGCCATGCTGTAGGAGAAGTCATCTTAGATGGGGACATTGTCGGGTACTTCGAGTACGACGGCACGAACGACTGTGTGCTGCCTGCTATCTGGGAGACAGCGGATGAAGTTGATGATCACTGGCGAAATCAGCCTGATCGCCAGTGTACTTGCGAACGTGAACCGACCGCAGTATTGATCTGGTCTTCCTATGGAAAAGGATTCCACTGGCCCTGCACAGCCTGCCTAGAGTGTAAAGCGATTGTATCCGGGCTGGCGCCTTACGAGGAGTTTGAACGCGGTTCTGAGTGGCCAAAGTGTGGGTATCCTGGGGCATAAGGGGCGTGCTGGGCGTACTATGTTTCGCCTACACGATTTATTTAGGGAACTTCAGTAATCACCTGTACGATCTACAAAATGTGAGTGAATGCGTCTTTAATATTTGTCATACGACGCATCGTCTTATCCTCTGGATGTCGAAATGTTCCGAAAGGATGCCCAAGTATTATGCTTAAGGTCAATTGTAGTGTCTCGGTAAACCGCAAACTGAAATACGGTGCAAAATCTGCCCTGATTTTGTCAGCATCCCTCATTGTGATCCAATGCGATCTCACTCAGGCGAGTGGGCAAGCCGCATCTGCAGAGCAATACCCACTGACGACAGCTCAACGCGTATCCACCTACCAGAAACACTTCGTGCTCGACAAGGACTTAAAAGCGAGTCGCAAGGCATGGATCTCCGACTTCACCAGTCGGGCGAACGATCTGCTAAATTACCGTGTCGGCCTCGCAGGCAAAACAAAGCGCGTCGACGATGACGCTAAGGTCAATGAGTTCACGCGGGATTACGCGGCACTAAGTGTTCCAATTATGGATGCGCTGGTTGGCCCGATGTCGCGAACGGTTATTGGAGACCAGTACCCGATTGAACTACATGTGCCAAATCGCGTTGAAGTTCGCAGCACTGTAGATTGGAATAGCGCTGAATCCAATCCAGCCGGCGATGCTGGCGCTGGTAAAACAGTAAGGCTGAGATGCACGTTTGAGGTGGCAATACTGGATAGCGACGGCAGCTATCATATAACGGTGAACAACTCGCGAAGTGAAGTTCAGCGGTTCAAGTTCGCTGATTCTGAGATATGGGTACAGACCGCAAAAGGCTTAGAAGCTGTTGCATGGTCGATAAAGGATTTGAAGGTGCTGCCAGACGATCATGCAACAACTGGCATATCGGCTAAAAGGCCATCCCGCCGTGACCCGCGCAGGGATGAGTGGCTGGACGATATGGCGAATCTCAGTCAGAATCCTGTTGGTTTCACGCTCCACAGGGCACACTTTTCCGATGCGAGTCTGATTTCTATCGCCCCAACTGGCATAGGTATCGCAAGGGCAGGCCAGTTTGTTTCGCCAACATATGGATTAGGGGATGGATTTGAGGTTGCGGCAGGACTGTGGGACATAGCCGGCAACAACGAGGGTGGCTCAACGCTGTATCCGGGCCTAGGAATTCAAAAGCAGCTCCTACCAGACAGCCGCGTCGCACCGTTACGCACCGCTCTGTCTGTAGGCGCATATGGATACTCCGGGCCAGACACTACCGGTGGCTCGTTCTATATTGCCGGATCAAATCGCGTAGTTAGCCGTACCGACTCTCTTCCATTGGCTGTGTATATTCACTCGGGCGTCAGATACGATGTGTTCTCAGCTGCCAGTAATCAAGCTGGTGTTAGGCCTTACCTTGGCTTCAGCGCAGCGCTTTCATCGAAATACTACCTGAGTGGTGAAATTCGGTACAAACAAGCGTGGGAACGACAGACGCCGTTTGCATTGCACGCAACTGTCAGGATATATCGAAAGTTTGGAATATCACTTGGTCTCGAGAATATGGGGTACCAAAACGTTATTTCCATATCTCCTTCATTCTGACGATGGTAAGGGGCATAAGTGGCGTACTGAATTAGTGAATTCCTGCGCTCCTCCAGCCCATTACGCTTTCACGGCTGCATGATCGCAGCCAATCAGTAGATCTTCCCGGGCTCGATATACGCAATCGCATAGAAGTTGATAGCTATCATCTGAGGCTGGTCCGCCTCTTCGGTCGCATAGCTGCTGCCAGTTACACCACTGCCAGCAAGAAACATCTTCCAATCTGCATGAAATCTCTCGCACTCCCGCGGAATCATATGAAATGTTTCAGCGGTGGTCGTTCCCGAAAAACGAATTCGTACTGGCATCGTCATCACTGGGTCTAATATCGTTGGCATGGTTTATCCGCTTCCTCGTTTTACTTTTGGAGACCAAGATAGCTAATATCCGGTCATTCGATTGCAAGACAAGGATATGGCCGATGATGTTCCGCAGAGTAGATTGTATTGGGCCTCACGCGCCACTATTTGTCGTCCCAGTCGCCTCCGCATAAAGCTTCTGGTACAGGCCACCTTCACTCATCAAGCTTGCATGAGTACCCTGTTGTACAACCTTCCCAGCATCCAATACGATAATGAGATCGGCACAGGCGGCCTGAGCGATACGATGCGTCACGCTAATCGTAGTGCGATCCTTTACAAGACCTTTCAGCGTCTCGAGAATTCCGGCCTCTGTCTGCATGTCGAGCGCGCTTGTCGCTTCATCAAGAATCAACAGCCGCGGATTTCGCAGATACGCGCGTGCAATCGCGATGCGCTGCCTTTGGCCGCCGCTCAGCCTGCTCCCATTCTCGCCCGGTATCGTATCATAACCATCTGGCAGCGATACAATGAACTCATGGATTTGAGCGGCCTTTGCGGCTTCGGAAATCTCTGCATCCGTGGCGGCCGGGCGGCCGATTCCAATATTGTCGCGCAGCGTGGTATCGAAGATGAAAGTGTCCTGAAATACCAATCCAATCTGATCTCGCAGAGAAGCAAGGGTTACATCGCGGAGGTCGTGCCCGTCGAACCTAACAAGTCCCTCCTCCGGGTCCCAAAATCGCATTAGCAGGTTTACTGCGGAGCTCTTACCAGATCCAGATGGGCCGACAATTGCAACATGCTTACCCGCTGGAATAGTAATTGTCGCATCAGACAATGCCTTACGGTCGCCGCCATATAGAAACGTAACTTTATCAAGGTGAACGCCCAGGCTTAGGAGCGGCAAAGGTACGGCGCCCGGTTTATCGAAAATGGTTACGGGTTCGTTAAACAGTTCAGATACTCGCTCCAATGCCCCTGTTGCCTGCTGCATGGTCTGCCCGATGCCGGCGAGCGAAGCAACCGGGCTGAAAATGGACTTCACGAGCACCAGTAACGCCGCAAGATCGCCAACGCCGAGACCATGTCCGCCGTCCCGAATCACAAGATAGCCACCAACGCCAAATATAACTAATTGGGCTAATGCGGTAGCGGTGTCCTCGCTCAGATCGGTTAACGCACTAAGGAGCGCGAGTCGCAGTTTTGATTGCTGCAGTCCCTTGATCTGGCTCCTATAATCAGAGATCGTCTTATCTTCCATTCCAAATGCTTTTATAACAGCATGCGCAATCAAGTGCTGCTGCACATCCGCCATGGTTTGCCCAACCCGGCGGCGCTGTTCGCGGCTGGCCTGTTTATTTCGTGTACGCAGCGCAGCGTAGTTAATCGCGAATAGAGGCAGTATGCACATAATTGACACTGCCAAAATAGGGCTCTTGTGGGTAAGAATTACGAGCGCAACGGTTGCGCCAATGAGGGTGAACACCTGATAGAGTGCCTTATTTGTAACCTGCGACAATGCCGACTGGACGTTGTCCAGATCCTCATTCAAGCGCGTCATCAGGTCGCCAGTCTTGGCCTTCAAATAGAAACTGTGCGCCAACCTCTGCATGTGAGCATACATTCTAACTTGAAGTGTGTTAAGCACGTTCTGGTTGAGCCAGTTGACCGTATAGGCGCGGCGAAGGGACACGATGCCGTTCAATACATAGAGACATAATAGAAGTAGGAGAAACGGCGCAAGCAGGTGTGAAAAGACGCGGCCAGTATCAGAAATCGCTCCCCCACTCTTTAGCTGCCTGGATAACCGGTCGACAAAGACCTTGATTGCGTATGGCTGAACGATGTTGTACCCGCCAGCAAGTACCAGGTAGACGAATATCTCGATCTGTTTCCACTTGTAAGGCTTCACAAGCGGCAATATTTGACGGATGAATGCGCGAAATGTATCGCCTGCATTTGCATGATGGCTCAATCGGGCGAGCCACTCCTCTTCGAGAACCGCAAGCGGATGGTGAAAGGCTATTTCTGAGGATTGGTCTTTCCGGCTAGAGTCGTACTGTGCCAGGTACCGCACCAGCTTCTCACGGCCGTAGTTGGCGAACAAAAAGGCAACAAACGAGGTTGCGGCGGAACTGTACGCTTCGGACGAAACACGCGACATCAAACAAGCGGCATCCTGTCCATCTTCTTCACGAACCGCAAGGCAAACCTTCCGCCCTGCTGCAAGTTCAGATCGTACCCAGGTGTCCGCTTCGAGCGTTGTAGGTCCTAAACTGCAGCGGGCTGAAGCATAGCCAGCAATTCCACAAACCACGGTGCGGGCAGATCCGGCAGGTTCGCCATACCAGCGTTGAAGCAGAGAGCGAGTTTCTGCCTTAATCCACGCGCCCTGAAGCTCGTCTGGCGATAACACAACTACATCATGATCCTCATGCTGGTCCTGAGCGCCACTCTCAACAGACTTAGAGTCCTTCACGCAGAAATTAACGGGACCGCCTAAAATATCAGCAGTTGGCTTTAGGATGCGCTGCAGCGATTCAAACAGCAGGTCCGCTTTTCTCAAGAACTCTGCAGGGCTCTGTTCTTTTGTTAACTCATCATGGATCTCAAGGCTTGAATGAGCACTGTTATGGGTTTCAGGTGCCAGTATCGCCTCCTCGGCCGCCGCCGCAATCAGCAGTTTATGCGATGCTAATCTGCGATTTTCTGCCAGGGCGCACATGATTGCCAGAGAAATGACGGGAAATTGGTCGATTTGTTCCTCGCATCGAACGGAACACAACTGATCGTCAATCAGTCTGCACACTACTTAGCGAGTTAGCTTAAGAATGACAAAAGCCATTCAAAGCTGATATGCGTAGAAAACCGGAGGCAGTCATTGACTGTAACAAAACTACTGATCCAACCCGGTGCGGGCGTTGGGTCGTTGATTGATGCCATCGATCGTGCGAAAGAGATCATCCAGATCGTCATCTTTCGGTTCGATCGTGGTGATATTGAAATGGCATTGAAGCGAGCCGCGAAGCGTGGAGTGTTTGTACATGCGCTTGTGGCATTTACCAGCAGCGGACAGGGGGGTGACCAGCGGCTACGAAGGCTGGAGATGCGCCTTCTTGCCGACGGCGTATCTGTGGCACGTACCTCGACAGATCTCGTTCGCTATCATGACAAACTTATGATTGTGGACAAGAGCACGCTATTCATGCTCGGTTTTAACTACACCTACCTGGATACGGAGCGCAGCCGTAGCTTCGGCATCATTTCCGATTCTCTAGACTGGGTTCAGGATGCGGAAAGACTGTTTACTGCAGATACTACGAGCCAGACCTTTGAACCGCACTGCGATACATTTTTGGTTAGCCCCGGCAACTCGCGCAAGGAGCTGCTCAGCTTTATATCGGGCGCCACCCGGCAGCTGCTGATCTACGATGGCAAGCTTTCCGACCCTGAAATGTTGAATATCCTTGCGTCGAAAGTGATCGAAGGAGTGGAAGTTCGGGTCATAGGCGCAGCAGGGCGGCTGGCTGTTGGCGTCGAAGTGGCCCGGCCAATCCTGCGTCTCCATGCACAAGTTATCGTGCGCGATGGGGAACATCTGTACCTGGGAAGCCAGAGCCTTCGGTCGCTTGAGCTCGATGCCCGTCGTGAAGTTGGTGTCTTGCTATATGATCAAGTTATTGCCCGCCAGGTGCAGCAGACGTTCGAAATGGATTGGGAGAATATTCGAAATTCACACAAAGCTGTACTTTCGGCGGCAACGGCAACACAAGCTGGCGGCGCAATTGGCCCATTGTCTCCGGAAGCCTCTGCGCAGATTGTACAGTCAGCCGTGAAAGAGGCAATTATGGATGCCGTTATGGAAACACTGCAGCAATCTCCCGATATGATCCCGCTCAAAGAGACCGTGAAAGAGGCCGCGAAGGAGGCGCTTGCTGCGCTGGCGATTTAACCAGCGCTCCATCACGAATTACAAATTCACCTGTGTCTCGCGCAGCGTGCCTCTCTCCAGACAGCGATATCACCTCGAAAGGACCATCTACGCGTGGATCGTAGGAGAATCGTCTACTGACACACGTTTCTCTAAGCGGCTTAATCTCATTGCTTAGCCCGAAGTCCCGGATCATTCGGTCGCGTCTGTAAACAAGCTTTTCGAGAATTAAGCGTGCCCTCGGAGCATCGTATCCTGAACCAATGAGCGCCTCCTTGATTTGTTGTTCCGAAAGCTGCGCGATCAGGCGAGCCATCCACCGGGCGTCGTCGATATTCATCTCTGCAAAAGGATTAACCTTCGAATCCGGCATGAATCCACGTATTGGCACGGTCGATCTCCCCGGTGGCTGGCTATGAGTAAAGGTCCAGTTAAAGTCGTTTGGAGCATCCTGGTAGACGTTTATCTTCACACTTCCGTTTACCCTCCGGACAAGGCCGGACGAGTTGCCAAAAAGTGCGCCCAGATCCGAGACAACATGCATAATTTGTGGAGCGCCATCCTTTGTCTCGTGTATGTATAGCCGGTTGTTAGCCCAACGGGCATCCCAATTGTCCAACCACGCATCCAACACACACATCGCTCGCACTTCCCTCAATTTTGCATGGCCCAACGAGTTGTAGTCCCAGGAGCCCACTTCTACGCGATTCTCAGATTCCTTAGTCGTCCAGCTAGCGTTGTACATAACGACAAAGTCGATCTTCTTCCCGAACGCCTTGTCGTACATCGCCTTGATCAGTTCAGGGCGGCCCTTGCCCGGTACTGCAGCGGGAAAGCACGCTGCGCGGAGCTGTTCGGGCGACAGCTTGGAACCATCCTTTAACATAGCGTAGCCAATATACTTAAACGGGTCGAAGTACCGCATTGGATGCACTGTTACGATGGGTATATGAGCAAGCCTAACACGTGTTGAATTCAGTTCGCGAGCGTTAAATTTTGTAAGAATGCGTTTATCCCACCGGACCTTTACTGTGGGAGCAAAGTCATAACTGTCGACAGGAAATCCGAGAGCCCAGTAAATGCGGCTAGCGAAAGGCCCGGAAGACTGCTCTTCATCAAACTTCACCTTCCATATGGAATCGTGCCACGAAACTTCGAAGCTTGGGTGGATTCCATGTCCCTTATGGGGAGAAGCATAGTCGCAGACGGAATCCGCTAAGTCTGGGTTAGCCTTGCGACCGTAAGGCGTATAAAGGTCCTTAGTCGCAATGGATTCCGGTCGGCTCCAAAAGCTGGAGTGCAACGGATCGATGAGACTGAGATCTGGAGCATCGTAACTTATCAAATTAACTGCTGCATTTATGGCGTTTCCGCGGCCAACGCCGTTCAACGTCAGGTGTCTGGTGCGAAAAAAAACGTCTCCCAAATCCACGCTAGTACGCCATGAAGCTTGCGGGAGATAGTTGCTTTCCATCGCCCAGTCAATCTCCTGGATATCATGGATATGTATTGCAGCATCGGCTTTGTTTGTTAGTAGCAGCTCAGCGAGAGACTGCATCGCCTTCAGCGCGGTCTTGACCTTGTTTGAACTCCAGTCTCTGCCGCCCTTAGTTGCGGGACGAGGCCTGTCATCCGATTCCTTATCAGCTTCTTCCTGATTGTTAATCTCCTGAGCGAGCCTATTACTGGCGCGAGCGGGCTTGTCGTCTGCTACGTTTGCTGGCGTTTTCACGCTCTTCTTTTCAGCCTTTTCTTGCTTTGAGAGCGCTCGTAGCTCTTTCAAAGTAGAAATAAAATTGGTCTGGTCACTAGGTTTTGACAAGTCGAACTTGTGTCTGTCTAACACTGCAATTGTATTGGGTAGGACAGTCTTCGGAGCCACAGAAATCTGGGCGACGCTGGCTGCGGACATCAAGGCGAGAACGGCAGCAAACATTGCGACAAGACCCACCGCTGTGGAAGAGGACATTACAAAGACTAAGCATCGCAGTTTCGAGGACATCGTTTGCTCGTTTCTACTCTCACAATGAGCCACTGGTCAAGACCGGGTTTCCGGTGAATGCCAAATTCACAGTGATAGCGGCACAGAAACGGGACGTTACAAGTCAGGGGCTATGTTCCCATTTATATATATTAAAGATATTCCGGTTGGTTCACCGCTCAGTTCGGAACCGCTAATCTTCAGGGCGGGTCATGTCTGCGGGGTTAACCCACTCATCAAACTGCTCCGAAGTGACTAACCCAAGCACAACGCCAGCCTCCTTGAGCGTTATTCCGTCAGCATGCGCTTTCTTAGCAATAGTTGCTGCATTGTCGTATCCTATGTGAGGGTTTAAAGCTGTTGCCAGCATCAAGGACTCATGCAACAGGTAATCAATACGTGCACTGTTAGCAACGATACCTGCCACACAGTTATCGGTGAAGCTTACACAGGCATCCGCAAGCAGCCTAATCGATTGAAGAACATTGTAAATGATGACCGGTTTGAATACGTTGAGCTCAAGATGTCCACTTGCTCCGCTAATGCTGACTGTAACGTGATTACCCATCACCTGAGCCGCCACCATGGTCACCGCTTCCGTTTGTGTGGGGTTAACCTTGCCCGGCATAATCGAAGAGCCCGGCTCATTTGCTGGCAAGGATAACTCTCCAAATCCAGCGCGTGGGCCCGATCCAAGCAGCCGTAAATCATTCGCGATCTTCATCAACGATACCGCCAGAGTATTTAGAACACCGGATGCGTTCACCAACGCATCGTGAGTCGACAGCGCTTCGAATTTATTGGGAGCGGTGACAAACGGCAACTCCGTGATAGATGCAATTTCGACTGCGAACGCCCCAGCAAAACCAATTTTTGTATTTAGACCTGTCCCAACTGCTGTGCCTCCCTGTGCCAGCTGGTAGAGATCTGGCAGCGCTGCTTCCAGCCTTCTTATGCCCTGCGAAATCTGCGTAGCGTATCCGGAAAACTCCTGGCCTAGCGTTAGCGGAGTGGCATCTTGCAGATGGGTGCGTCCAATCTTGACAACATCCGTAAACTCGTTCTGCTTATTCACCAACTCACGGTGAAGCGCCGCAAGCGCGGGAATGAGTTGATGCACGATTTCAGTTGCCGCAGCGATGTGCATCGCAGTAGGAAATGAATCGTTCGAAGACTGCCCCATGTTCACATGATCGTTGGGATGAACAGGCTTTTTGGAGCCCTTATGGCTGCCCATCATCTCAATGGCACGGTTAGAGATAACTTCGTTCACGTTCATGTTGGTTTGGGTGCCAGAACCGGTCTGCCATACTACCAGTGGAAACTGGTCATATAGCTTCCCCTCAATTACCTCCATTGCCGCTCTCGTTATATACATTCCAATCGTCTCATCTAGCACGCCGAGGCGCACATTCACAACAGCCGCTGCATATTTTAGAATGCCGAATGCTCTGATCAGGGGCGGCGGCATGGTCTCACCTCCGATTTTGAAATTCTGGAGGGACCGTTGCGTCTGTGCGCCCCAGTACTTGTCGGTCGATACTTCAATTGGGCCAAAACTGTCGGTTTCTGTGCGTGTATTCATAATTTGTTGGTCGTATTTTC
>CAIXIX010000355.1 GCA_903919615.1 uncultured Chthonomonas sp. | reverse complement strand
AGTGCGATAATAGATACAGCAAACCACAATGTCAGGGCGAATGTAGACACGGATGGCTGGTATCGCAAATACAGTTACAAAACGTATGGTAAGCGTACTCCTCTCGCTTACGCTCTTAATTCTGACGCTCCCAGGCTATGCTGGCTGGCATTGCCCGGATGGGATGGCCTGCCCGGCGAATTGCCCCATGATGCGCGGCGCTGTTCACACCGAAGCGCCTGGCGTGCCGCACTGCTCTCGATGCATCGCTTCATCATCGCCTTCGGCATCAAACAGCCAGAAGGCGACGATGGCGGGCTGCAGGGCGAACCAGTGTTACCTTCGTCTGAACCTGCATACAACGCCTTGCGCTACTCTGGTCGCGTCACATTACCATCCGCTTGTACTTGCACCGGCGATATCACCAATTGCACCTGCACTGGTTTTGACAGTAACTACAACGCTGCCAGCATCCGGCCCACCGACCCATTCTCCTCCATCTTGCGTAAGTCAAACGGTTTCTGACCGCGCTCCGCCACGTACCAACTCCTAATCTTCATCACGACGCTTGGTCGCAGGCTGCATCGCAGCTGTTCAAGCGCACAACAACTGTTCTCACAATTTGAACGCATCGCATCAACTGGGACTGAAATATGTCTGTATTCATGCCAACGGGTCTCCCCACGATCACTGGCAGCTTAACTGACACTTTGCCCATTGGAATTTACACATGAAGATTTCAATACGCTGCCTGCTGCCATTATGGCGAGGCAGCATACGAGCCTGGACCTGGCTGGCCATGACAGTTTCCGCGGCAGCAATCCAGCCGTCCATTCTGTTTGCACAAACAGACACTGCTCCAAAGTCGCTGCCAGTAATCCACCGAAAGTTCAACTCTGCAGAAGATGCAGTTGCGCTAGGTATGGTATCGGCTCTGGAAGTTCGATCGGCTGAATTCACCAAGCTGGCCGCGCGAGCAGAGACCGAATCGATCCGTTCCCAGTCACGGGTTCAGGTTAGCTCAAACAGCTACCTATCTGGAGGCAATGAGAGCAGTTTACTTTACAATGCGGGTGGACCATCACAATTTTCAGTAATGGCGGTTCCACAGAGACTTTTTGGGGAGCAGAACTTCACAGCGATGGCCCCGATTTTCACCGGCGGAAGAACGCAATCGCTAATCCACGCTGCGGTAAGTCGAGAGAAGGCCGCAGACCACGACCAAAAAGCAACGGCATCCGACACTGCCTTACACATACGCGACACCTTCTTCCGGGCGCAGTTCGCCTCTGCGGCAATCACAGCCACAAATGCCCGGCTGGATGCTGGAATGGAGCTATTGCGCATCGCGAAGGCACAGTTTGAGGCAGGCAAGGGATTGCAATCTTCGATCTCTCGCATTGAATCCGAGATTGCAGAGGCACAGCGAATGGTTACATCAGCGATCAACTTGCGACGTCGTGCCCTCCTCGATATTGCTACCGAAATAGGTGTGTCGCCAGCATCCGATTTGGAGATTTCCGCTGAGTTTACTCCCGAGCAGATCTCAGGCGACCTCAATTCCAGCATTCGAGAGGCGCTTGCGCACCGATCCGAGCTGAGCGCCGCTGCAGATCGGCAGGACTCGGCACAACATCTTGCGGCGGCGGCCATAGCTTCGCAAAGGCCCCAGGTATACGGGATGGCGATGGCAGACGGTTCACTTTCTGATCCATCTGGCACCCATACAGGCTTCACAGTCGGTGTCGTAGTAAGCATTCCAATCCTCGATGGTGGGCAGAGACATGCAGACATCAACCAGGCTCGATGGATGCAGCGAAAGGCCGAGATTGATCAGGAGCGGATAAGACTACAGATTGAGACAGAAGTACGTTCTGCATGGCTCGATATCGGAACAGCTAAGCAGAATCTCGAAAGCGCACGTGCGGAAGTTACTTCTGCAGAAAGCTCCTATGAAATCGCGGTGGTACGCGCAAAGAACCAGAAGGGCCTCCTTGTAGAGGTGCTCGATGCGCTTTCTGCCCTGACACAGGCACGCAATAGCGCTGCGCAGGCTACATATGATTTGAACTTTGCATCCGCCGAACTGAAACATGCCATTGGTAGCGACACGCGCACTAACGGGAGGGCGAAATGAAGACACTCCGCGTGCTGTTTACAGCATTGGTCATTACAGTAATCTGCAGTATGGCCGTAACACGAGCATCTGCCTCCCTGTCTGCATCGGCTGGAAGCTACAAACTGCAGCTAAGCGCCACACCGGGCAAGCTTACAGTTGGCAAGACCACTCTGTATCTGCAATTGCAGAACGCGTCCGGTCAACCTGTGACGGGAGCGACAGTAAGACTCCTTACTCAGATGCCCACCATGAATATGGGGGAGAAAGAGCAAACTGCTAGAGCAGTTAGCGATAAACCAGGGCTGTACACTGCCCCTGCACAACTAGCGATGGAAGGTGACTACGATTGCACCATCCACATATCCGGCTCAGCGGGAGAGCAATCCACAGTAATAAGAGTAAGTACCGGGCAGGACGTAGGTGAACCCGACCAGACAGCTGAAGTAAAGTCGAATAACCTCCATCCTGGTGCGATTACCATCGGAATCGCAATCCTCGTACTACTCGCTTTACTGGTTCTGCGCGCGAGGCGCTCAGGTGTAGACAGCCGGGTCCACACCGTCATCAACCGATCCGTGCTTGGCGGCGCTTTGCTTGTTGCTGTTGCTTTGATTGCGTCGTTTGCTGCCGTTAGCAAGTTCCGAAGACCTGGCTCCATGACTCCACTTGAAGCGCAGGGAATGCAGATGGAGATTGGAACCAGCGCCGATGCTTCTCCTGTTGAACTCTACCGGGTTACATCCAGCAACCGAGGGGCCGAGATAACGGCAAGCGGACAGATATTGCCCGGCGACGAAGAGTTGATTAGCCCGAGGGTTACCGGCACGCTCACCTGGATGCCACTGTATGTTGGCGACAAAGTAACTGCCGGCCAGATAGTGGCGAGGCTAGACACCAGCCAGTCTGGTCCCCTGGCGGCTGCTCAGCGCGCGGGAGTAAAGACAGCGGAACAGGCAGTCAATGTCTCGCGCAAGGAGTATCAGCAAGCTATCGCGGCAATCAACGAGGCCCACGCAGAGGTCGGAATGAAGGAAGGCGCATTTGCTGGCTCTGCCGCTGGAGTGAAAGCGGCGAAGGAGGCTGTCGAGAGCGCACGGGCAGACCTGCTTGCTCTGCAGGGTGATGTAGCGGACGCACACGCACAGCAGTTCGCTGCCAATGCAGACCTGACGTATTGGAAGGCAGAAATCGCGCGAGAATCCTCGCTCTTGAAAGCAGGAGCAATAACGCGTGAAGAGTATGAGCGAGAGCTCTCACAGACAGCTGGCTCAGAATCCAAGAGGGACCAGGCAAACGCACGAATCGAGCAGGTTATTGCGCGGCGTAAGGGGCTTGAGGCTGCCGTTCGGAAAGCCGAAGCCGAAGCGGAAATGGCCGAGGCAAGACTTAAAGAGACAAAATCCGAACTGGATTCGCATTTCTCGCATGTTACTTCCACCCAGGCAATCGCAGATTCGGCCAAACAGAAGATAGCGCAGGCGATAGCGCAGGTCGATCAGGCACAAGCGATGTCTCGTAGCGCCGAAGCGGAAGTCGGTTACAGCGAGTTGCGTTCACCTATTACTGGTGTCGTGACTCAGCGCCTTGTTAGCCGGGGAGTACTGCTTATGCCGGGTCAGCCGGTTATCCGGATTGCCGGCATCTCGAAGCTGCGCGTGCAGGCTTTCGTGAGCGAAGAGGATCTGCTAAAGGCTCGCGTTGGCTCGAATGCTTCTTTCCAAACAAACGATGGAGTTCGGCGAGTCGCGACAATAACTTCTGTTGCCTCGCAAGTGGACCAGGTGAGCCGACTCGGTCTCGTCGAAGCCCAGGTGATGAACTCCGACAATAAGCTAATGGCTGGCGAGAGCGTAAAGTTGGCAATTCAGGTCGACACCCGGTCTGGAGTTTCTGTACCCTCCCGAGCCGTGGTGTGGCGAAATGACACCGCTGGCAATGGAAGCAGACGTGCGTATGTCTGGATGTTTCAGGGAAACCACGACGCCGCAAAGAGCAAAGGAACGGCTCACTTAAACCCAGTTACACACGGTTCGTCAAGATGGCGGATTGTAACCGTGGTTTCTGGCATAGCGCCAGGCGACCTTATTGTGACAGCGGGTCAAGACTACTTGACCGATGGTGACGCGATATCTGGTGAGGAGGTGTCTGATGAAAACAGATAGTCACCCTCACGTGGATCCGTCCGGAGGTGCAAAGGCGCCAGCTAGAACCAATGCCCTACACTACATTCATAAATGGAGCATCGAACATCCGTATTTTGTGATCGCATTCTACACAGCGATGCTGTTTCTGGCGTGGATCAACGTCTCCAAAAACATGCCGAGGAGATTCGCTCCTTATGTAGAGAGCCCGATGCTGGGCGTTGTAACGATGATGCCGGGCCTCTCTGCAAAAGAGATGGAGCTCTATGTGAGCTCGCCGATCGAACAGCAGATGGTGCATATTCACGGCCTTAAGTATGTGCGCAGCAGTTCTCAGAGTGGTTTTTCGATCGTTTCACTCGAATTTCCGTATGGCACAGACATGCAGCGCGCACTAACTGATGTTCAGGCGCTAATGAATGTTACCCAGGCGAGCCTTCCCGCTGCCGGCGCAAACATGAAACCCTCGTGGGTGGTGCTGGTCGATCCTCTCAATTTACCCGTTCTCACACTCAGTTTAACGGGTGACGCTAACCGTGGTTGGGATATGGTTCGCCTGAGAGAGTTGGCGGACAACACGATTGTTAACAGGATTAAAGCGGTTCCTAACGTCTATTCCGTGGTGCCATTTGGAGGTTTCAAGAGGCAGATACAGGTTACAGTTGATCGCGACAAACTGGCCGCCAGGAACTTATCGCTTCTGGACCTACGCGATGCGATCGACCATTACAACGTGGCGAAACCGGCGGGAACGATTACGTCCGGTCGGCAGGAGTCGATCGTGAGACTTGATTCGCACGCGCTTTCAGCTGCGGACGTTCGCGACTATCCTGTACGATCCGTTCCGGCCGCTGCTTCGAGACCGGATGTCCCCTCACCGCAGCAGAACAATGCTGTCACCTACATTAGAGACGTTGCGGATGTCCTGGATTCTGTATGGGAGAAGCGCAGTGGATTCCATTACCTCAAGCATGATCCCGGTAAGATGGCATCGGTAACTCCCTCAATTGAGGTTTCTGTAATTCAGGATCCTGGCGCAAGTTCTGCTGCTCTGTCACCCGCTGTGATGAAAGTCGTGGAACAGCTTCAGATGGATTATCCGGGCATCCATTTTGATCTGGCATACGACAACTCACACTTCGTCAATGTGCTCTTCGATAACGTTTGGGAGGAGCTATTCACGGCGATCCTGTTGACGGGCATCGCGGTTCTCTTCTTCCTCGGTGAGTGGAGAGCAACGCTGATTGCAATGGTGACACTGCCAACTTCACTTGCGATGGCAGTGCTCCTGATGGCGCCATTTGGGATGAGCTTCAACAGCGGAACTCTTGTTGGGTTGCTTCTTTCCATTGGGCGGCTGGTTGACGACTCTATCATTGATATTCACGCGGTCGAGCGGCACCTCAGGCTCGGCAAGTCGCCAAAGCAAGCGACAATTGATGGCATCGCTGAAGTTCGGCTGGCGGTTATCGCCTCCACCATCATGATTGTGCTGGCGCTGACACCGCTTCTGTTCTCAGGAGGCATTACCGGGCTTATGTTCCGCGAGCTAGTATGGCCGCTCATCTTTGGCCTTCTCGCCTCGATGCTTGTCTCGTTTACGCTAACTGCGCTGTTGTGTGCGAAACTCCTTCGCCCAGAGCAGGCTCGACATAGTGACAGACGCGGGTTTGCAGGAGTGATGTTTCTGGCGATCGACCCATTTCAGCGGATGCTGGACCGGATGGAAGGCTCCTATGGCAGATGCATCCGGTGGCTATTGCAGCACAGGTTTGCGAATTTTGCGCGCGTCGTTGCGACACTGGTATTAGGCATGACGTTCTACTACTTTATCGGCAGTGAGATGATGCCGCTTGCAGATGTTGGCCAGGCAAGTGGCATCCTGGAGATGTCTCCTGGCTCTTCCTATGAAGACACCGAAAAGGCGATTGGTAAGATTGAACAGATCGTTAGCCGATATCCTGAGGTTCGGAAAGCGAGCATTGAAATTGGCGCAGAGTCGATGTTTGAGAGCTTTAGCCCCAGCTACACCGGGTATCAGATGCCTCAAGTAAATGGCGCCAGCTTTATGCTGACACTGGACGACAAGAGTGAGCGAAAGCGATCGATATTTACTATAATCGATGGCATTCAGCGGGAGGCGCTCAAAACGATCCCAGGTATTCGGCGGTTTCAGATCAAGGAGATGGGCTCTGATGT
>CAIXIX010000354.1 GCA_903919615.1 uncultured Chthonomonas sp. | reverse complement strand
CGCATTTCCTCCCGTGTTCTCTGCCGCGCACCGCTTGCGGTGAGGCAAGCGGAAAGAGCGACCCGCTTGCGTGGGAGACTGGGGGGTTGCCTTGGGGCCCAGCCCCGCGCGAGGGTGGTCTTCGCGCGTTGCGTATAGCAACTACGGCGTGGAGGAGCGACCAAGGGGATGGGAACAGTCCGAGGAACGAGGATGAAGCGGTAGGAGGGTGAGGGGCAGGCTTCACCTGTTTTGGTTCTGGTTTCGCAAGGTTAGGAGATAAAGCGGAGAGTTTATTGTATCTAAATGAGACAATGCGATGGGCTTACGACGAAATGCCGTAAGCCCGAAGTTACACGGTGTGCTAGAGATAGCATTCGTGCAATTACTTCTTGCCACCCTGGTAGTTGCCAGTTTCAACTCCAGCAGGCGCTGGATCGTAATGTGGCTCTGCAACTGCAGTGGCCTTCCCTGGAGGAGCGGAAGCCGGCCCGGCAGCAGGTCGGTTGCCTTCGGCGGTCGAACCTGGTGCGAGGCTATCAGTCTCCGTCGTACCACCACTCTTACCGCTGCATCCGCAAAGGACAACTGCGAGGATTAACAGGCTCAATCCGGCGAAGAATGAGCGTCGTAAAGACATTATTTGAGTACTCCTGTTTTTGAGTGTAGTCAAGATTAGAATCGGCGCACAGCCAGAGACTGCGCGCCGATCCTTCTATCCAATCTAGAACCCGTAAAGTTACGGAACGCTGCCGATGACGGAGTTATGAAGTCCCCATGGGTAGCTATTCTGGTCACTAACCTGTACGGCTGTCTCGGCGACGCCTGATGCGAAGTTCGTACCAGCCCACAGCTGAGAAGGTCGCTGGAACTTTGCATGGCCGTCAACCCAGGCAACATTGGATCCGCCGGTGTGTCGAGCGATCGTCCAACCCGTGAAGTTCGGGGTGGGCCCCTTCTTGGTCCAGTCCCAGCCGCCGTTTGCGCCGTTATACCAGGTACATGTAATTGGCGCGGGAATGATTGCTGCGTACTGTGCAGGCGCCTGGATCACGCTGTAACCAGTTTCTACGTTGGTCGGTAGTGGATCGGTCGTGCGCTGCAGCGCGGAGTCGACGAACAGAACGGTAAAGGATGCCGTCTGAACCGTCGACAGGCCAAGGCCGGCCGTATCGGTGCAGTTTGGCCAATCCGACAGGTCAAGGTAGTTGTAGCCGATGCTGGCATCCCACTGCCAGTTACCCTGCCACGCAAGTGGCCCGCCGCCCCAGACGCCGCCCGGATCGCCTGCACTTGGGCACTTGAAGATCTGCCAGGACTTGATGTACGGATTCAAGAGGAATGGCCAGAGCATATAGTTGCCGCCATAAGCGCCAGGGGTGCCCTGATGTCCACCGGTCCACATGGGAACCATGGTCTCATCATAATCCTGCAGGTACATGTTCCAGGCAAGAGCAGCCTGTTTGAAGTTGGAAAGGCAGGATGTTGTTCGCGCTTTTTCGCGGGCCTGTGCGAAGACAGGGAAGAGGATTGCAGCCAGGATCGCGATAATTGCGATAACAACGAGCAGTTCGATCAGGGTAAACCCGGTCGCGCGTCGGCGACTATTGGTGCCGGTAATCATTAAGACCTCCATAGAGAGAACAGACTGGTATTACAGCAAGTGCGGTTCGTGATCGACCGAAGTCGAGATGCGGTCACTCACGAACATGTGTGGGCCACGTCGCCTGTGTAACTAATTTCCTCCTTTGGCTGAAAGTAACAACCTGGCTAATAGTAGACCAAGGTTTCTTGTAAGAAACCGGGTCAAATCGCATCTGCTATCTGATGCGACAGTACGGGTTGTTCTTGGGGGTAAACGTAAAGACCCGGCAGGAAGTCAGCTTCATTGCCAGGTCATACGGTGATAATACTGCGTTAATGTGGTTTTGTCAACTGGTTAGGTGTGGAATTTATAACAATATTTTATTAGCTGAAATGATACAGACCGCTTTACGTAGCGATTCGGTTCGATTCAATCATCCAATTATTTGAGGAAGCACTGTTCGCTGTGCTTGCCACTCGAATCCCAGCTCTTCGAGCATCTTGCCCAGGCTGCAAATGGGAAGCCCGACTACGTTATAAAAATCCCCAGAAAATGACTCGATAAAAGGAGCGGCATACCCCTGTGCACCGTAGGCCCCCGCCTTGTCCATAGGCTCCCTTGTGCGCACGTAGTCTGCAATCATCGAGTCAGATAAGGCTCTAAAGGTTACCTCGGTACGTACACAGCGCGAAATTACAAACGGGTGCGGTGTATCTGTCCCGGATCTCGTATAAACCACTACCGCGATACCCGTGTATACGGCGTGTGTCCGCCCAGATAGATCGCGAAGCATTCTAACAGCATCCTCGTCCGATTTCGGTTTTCCGAGTGGCACACCAATATCATCTGGCGAAGTTGTCACCAGAGTATCCGCTCCAACCACCGGTGTTGCTTCCCGCCGTAAGCGGCAGGCAACCTCGAGGGCCTTTTCGATAGCAAGCGAAGTCACAAGGTCTGAGAGCGAAACGGGAGAAACTGGGGCGGGAGGCTCCTCAAAGCGAGAAGCCTCTACCAAACACGGGATACCTAAAAGCGAAATTATCTCTTTACGGCGTGGTGAGGCCGAAGCTAGGACTAACTCTAAGCTCATATAAGGTCGGCAGCGGTTACGATGCTCTGCGCAATTTCCTTCATTTTCTTGTTTTGATTCCTTGCCTGAAAATGAATCCGCTTGAAAGCCTCCTCTTCGCTCATATTATGACGGTCCATAAGGATTCCTTTAGCCCGCTCGATTAGCTTGCGCGTCTCGATCGTCTCTTTAAGTTCGTCAATTTCGCGTTTTTGAGACTGAATCTGCCGAAATCTCGCGATAGCCATTTCCAGCGCAGGAGCGACGTCTTCCTTACGGAAAGGTTTCATTAAATAGGCCAGCGCGCCGGTCGCACTCGCCTGTTCAACAATATCCCGTTCACCATAAGAGCTCAAAAAGAGAATTGCGCAGGGTGTGTCATCGAGAATTGTTCGCGCTGCCTCTATGCCATCCATGACAGGCATGCGAATGTCCATTATGACGACGTCTGGCTTATGAAGGCGAGTGGCTTCAATTGCCTGTACACCGTCAGCAGCTTCGGCGACAACGTTGTGCCCGAGCTTTTCGAGGCGAGCTCGTATGATCGTTCGGGTAAGTTGTTCGTCTTCAGCTATTATTGCCTTCAGGGGCTCCATGCACTTCACTCCTTCGACAGATTTATATTTTTGCATCTGTTCTGCCGAACGAAATAGGAACTAGCGAACTGATAATTATTGTGATTACCGTATAATTACGATCACAATGGAAGGCACGGTCGCCTAATGACACCACCACCAGTTATGCGGACTGATTCAGTGGTTTCATAGCAGATTCCTGCCATTCTGTACATCTCTTGTACAATTATGACAGAACTTGGCGAAGTGTCGACGCGATTCTTTAGTAGTAGATGACTAAACCGCGATCAAATCGATAAGATTTGAGTTTAGGCAGGTCAAATTCTATAAATATCGCATTCAACACTTGGCACAGTGCAACTCATTTCATCATTCAAGCAGGGAGTTTAGAATGACCGCACCGGTAGTGGTTGCCGTCGACACCGGTGGAACGTTTACGGATGTGGTTGTAATGGACGCCAATGGTGACTTGAGTGTATTTAAGATCCCCAGCAATCCCGCAAATCCCGCAAGCAGCATCGAGCGAGGAATATCCGAAGCGCGGAGCTCAGGCAGGTTAGCTGGCGAATGTGAATTGGTACATGGCACCACCGTTGCTACTAACGCTCTGCTTTCTAGGTCCGAACCGCGAACCGCACTCATTACGAACCGCGGATTTAAGGATCTGCTGCGGATCGCGCGTCAGTCGCGGACCAATCTGTATACCTTTTCGCCTTCTCGGCCATCTCCGCTTGTCGATCGAAACGACGTGTTTGAAATCACATCCCGTATTGACTGGACAGGCTGCGAATTAGTTCCCATCGATGAAGCAAACTTACGCAAGGTCGTTGAGCAGGTTGTGGCGCATAAGTACAGTGCTGTCGCAATCTGCCTTCTATTTTCTTACCTGAACGGTGAGCATGAGAGACGAATCGCTGCGATTATGAGTGATGCGGGATTACTCACCTGCAACTCTTCTGATCTCGCCCCAGAACCCAGGGAGTATGAACGTGCCGTCACAACCTGTGCCAATGCCTATGTTATGCCAATACTTAATCGGTATTTAACCACACTCGCATCCTTTGCGAACCGCGCCGGCGTGTCTGGTATTCGCATCATGCAATCTAACGGCGGATCGATGGATGTGGACGAGGCATGGAAATTTGGCGTGAAGACTGCACTTTCAGGTCCTGCAGGCGGCGTGGTAGCTGCCGAAGCGACTGGCCGTGCGATTGGCCTGAAGAACTTGATTACCTTCGATATGGGAGGCACGAGTACCGACGTCGCGCTACTGCACGGAGGTAAGGTCGATATTGTAACCGAGGGAATTGTGGCGGATTTACCGCTTCGCACACCAATGCTGGATATTCACACTGTTGGCTCTGGAGGCGGTTCGATTGTCTATGTAGATAAAGCAGGGGGGTTGCGCGTTGGCCCAGAGAGCGCCGGCGCTGTGCCTGGACCGGCTGCATACGGTATTGGAGAGCATCTAACGGTTACGGACGCAAATGTTGTGCTCGGACGTCTGCCTGTAAAGAATGCGCTTGCCGGCTCGTTAACACTCGATTTTGACCGAGCGTGCGATTTCATGCTCGCCATGGCGGATACGATGGGGTGCAGCATTGAGAACGCAGCACGCGGGATCATAGATATCGCAAATGCCGCGATGGTTCGCGCAATTCGCCACGTATCGACGGAGCGCGGGTACGATCCAGCCGAGTTTGCTTTGCTGAGTTATGGCGGAGCAGGGGGCCTGCATGCATGCGCCATCGCTAACGCGTTAGGAATTCGCCATATCGTTGTGCCGCAGTATCCTGGCGCATTCTCCGCGCTCGGATTAGCGCTCTCGGATCAACGGTATGAGATCATACATACGTTTTCTGCGGGTACGCTCGTGGGAGACCATCGGTCGAACGATAAGGTAACTTCGGGGCATCAAGCATTATATGAACGTGCGCGTTTGCTGTTGCAGGCTAAAGGCCACCCGTTTTCTGCATCTGCGTGCTGTCTCATTTACAATATGCGATATGCGGGACAGGCCTTCGATTTGCGAATCGAGGGTGGTAATGTACTGGATGTCGCGAATGCCACCGAGGCGTTTCATGCCCGCCATAGAGAGCGATATGGTTACGCCGCCGAGGATTCGGAGGTCGAAATCGTTGCTTTGCGATTGGCGATTACGATCGCAGCAAATCGAGAAATAAAAGCCGTGGCCAATGGCGTTGCAAACAGTAGCTGCAGCCCGGAGTACATCGTAGAGGCTGTTACATCATCCGGAAGCCGCCTTGTGCCTGTCTACGCGCGTTCAAAGATTTCACGGCCAAATCGAATATTGGGCCCGGCGATCATAGTTCAGCAGGATGCCACAACCTTCATGGATGAAGACTGGTTTTGTGATACGGATGTATACAATAATATGCACATGCGTGTGACCGAGTAGTTCCGTCGGGCCTCGGCACCACATTATGTACACGTACCCAATCTCCTTTACTGACATACAATTGAAGGATACAAATGTCACATAGTTATCGAACCTTAGATGTCATTGTCCACGGAACGCTTTGCCTGGATCTCCTTTGGAGGATGCCGGCGCTTCCTGCTCCAGGAGGTTATTCTGAGATCGCTGAAGAGCGAAAGTCGATCGGCGGGGAGGCTGCCAACACCGCTATCGCACTGCAGCGCTGGGGCGTGAAAACCGCTCTCGTTGTGAATGAGATTGGGCAAGATTCGGAAGGCGATTTGCTGCGAAGCTTGATTGAACGCGACGCTCCCGAGCTTGACATTCGAACCAGCCTCAATAGCCCAACAGCGAATACGCCTTACTGTATCTGTATCGCGACCGACGATGGGAAGAGAACGATGTACGGCCGCTATTTTGAGGGTCTCACAGTACCCGATTTGGATCCGGCCCTCGCTATCGACACACGCCTGTTCACCAGTGAACCGAATGCATATCAGGCGGCCCGCTCAGCGGCTCGGATAGCTCACGCCGGCGGGGCTGAAGTGGTACTAATGGACTTTGCGAGGGACGATGAAATGAATCGGATCAGTACGGTCGCGATCACGTCTACCGATCATATTGGATGGGCTGAGGATGAACAGGCATTGATAGAGTTCGCCCGTTCCACAAGAGAACGTACCGGACCAACCGTGATTGTTACCCGCGGAGATAGAGGCTGCGTAGCAGCTGATGCAGCAATGTTGGGAGAGAATGTCACTCTCTACCCGGCGTTTAAGGCGCCAAGAATTGTGGATACTACCGGATGCGGAGACATCTTTCGTGCCGGGGTCCTATTTGGGCAACTGAGCGGCTGGGACATTCGGCAAACCATTAGGTTCGCATCTGCTGCGGCAGCCTTAAAATGCGGTGAGATGGGAGGGTGGGCTGGGGTTCGGCCGGTTGATGAGATCCTAAGTTTCATTGAAACGCAGGATTGGTCAGAACGCTAAATACGTTCACGAGATTGCAATCGTCTGGTAATTGAGACAATCTGCTCAAGGGCGTACTGCATATCTTCGCTTGTGGTAGATCTGCCAGCGCTCAGGCGAACCCCGCGCGACGCCTCTGACGACACAAGCCCGATCGCTTTTAATACATGCGATGGCTCAATCGATCCCGAAGAGCAGGCCGCTCCGCTAGAGGCATAAACGCCTGCGCGATCGAGGTTCATAAGAAGGGTCGCGCCTTCTACACCAGGTACTGAAAAGTTAACCGTTCCGGGAAGTCTGGCGTCCGCATCTCCATGTACGATTATATCAGGCAATAGCACCCGTAACGTGTCCATAAACGGGACAGTCAGCCCGCGAAGGTGTTCAGCATCCGCTTCGCGGCGCGCTGCGGATATCACGGCGGCAGCGCCGAATCCAACGCATCCTGGCACGTTCTCAGTGCCGGCACGCCTCTCGCGCTCCTGAGCTCCGCCAATCAGGGTTGGCGTCATCTTCAAACCCGTTCTAACGTACAGTCCTCCCGCACCCTTGGGCCCGTAAAGCTTATGGGCGCTAATTGTGAGGAGGTCGCATGGAATCTCATTCACATCTATTCGCAGAACTGGTGCGCTTTGAACGGCATCCGTGTGAAAAAGCGCCCCACACGCATGTGCTATCTCGGCAGCTTCCTGAATAGGCTGAATAGATCCTATTTCGTTGTTAGCATGCATTACCGAAACGAGCGCTGTGCGGTCGTTAACCGCTTCTTGCAGAGTATTGAGACAAAGGATGCCTGCTGCGGAAACGGGGATGATCGCTACTTCGAAGCCCTCATCTGTGAGGGCATGCGCGGCGTTCAATACTGCGTGATGCTCAATGCTGCTGATCACGAGGTGATTACGGCCCGAGTTTCGCGCCGCTCGCATCACGCCAAGCACAGCTAGATTATCGGCTTCGGAACCACATGAGGTGAAGACAATCTCGGAGTAATCGGAGCCAATGAGGGCAGCAACTCGATCTCTTGCCAGATCGATCGCTGCCCTCGCACGTCTGCCATAGGAGTGGATGCTGGACGGGTTGCCGCAACAGGAAGCGTCAACCAGCCACGGCAGCATTTCATCAACGACTGCCGGGTCAACAGGCGTCGTTGCCGCGTGGTCCAGATAGATTTCGTGCTGCAAGTGCGGTTATTGCCTACTTTACGCGCCGCAGGAACGGCGGAATATCCAGATCGTCCACGTTGGTTTTTCTTGCTTGCGGCGCCGGCGCCGGCACCTGAGCCTCAACGACTGTCTCGGCCTGAACCTCTGGTTCAAAGCGGTCTTCCTCCGGCTGCACCGGAGGAGCTGCCGCCTGTGGCGCGGGGTCGGGTGACTGAAGCCGGGATGGGAGGTTCTGGTTGTATCCCGGGGTTACCGGCGCTGGTGTGGGGGATACCGCGGCCGCAGCCTCAATTCCTCCAGCTTCGCCGATAAAGCCCGTGGCCAGAACCGTGATGCGCACCTCACCTTCGAGGCTCGCATCCGGAACCCATCCTATAATGATGTTTGCGTCGCCCTGGTCGGAAAGGCTGCGTATATAGTGCGCCGCTTCGCGGAACTCGGAGAGCGTAAGATCGTTCCCGGATGTCACGTTAACTAGCACGCGTGTTGCGCCGTCGATGCTGGTTTCTAGCAGCTCTGAGGAGATGGCGCCCTGTGCTGCGTCTAAAGCTCGCTGATCGCCTGTGCCGTGCCCAATGCCCATCAGCGCGGAGCCTGCGCCGATCATGATAGTCTTCACATCTGCAAAGTCTACGTTGATCATTCCCGGGATCGTAATGATATCGGAAATACCTTGTACGCCTTGCCGCAACACATCATCCGCAACTCGGAATGCATCCACCATCGTCATCCGACGGTCGCCGACGGCTTCCAGCTTTTCATTGGGAACGATGATAATCGTGTCGACCTGCTTCTTAAGCTGATTAATGCCATTAAGGGCCAGCCGACCACGTCGTGGGCCCTCAAATTCAAAAGGTTTCGTTACCACGGCAACCGTGAGCGCCTTCATTTCCTTGGCGATCTCTGCGATAATGGGAGCGGCTCCGGTGCCAGTACCCCCGCCCATTCCAGCTGTAATGAAGACCATATCTGCGCCGTCAAGAAGCTTCTTGATCTCACTTTTTGATTCTTCGGCGGCGATGCGGCCAACCTCTGGGTCACCGCCAGCGCCTAGGCCCCTCGTCGAGTTTTCCCCTAGCTGCAGTTTTCGTGGCGCCTGCGAGATATTTAGAACCTGCAGGTCGGTATTCATTGCGAGGAACTCGACGCCAGTTAATCCGGCCTCAATCATTCGGTTTACGGCATTCGTGCCGCCGCCTCCAACGCCAATTACCTTGATTCGTGCCGAACCGGGTTCGGATATTCCGGCACTGTACGCACTGCTATTCATCAGGTCGCCCTTCCTGTTGATCCCTATATTAGCCAGATGTTTGTCTGGATTATCGAATACT
Source organism: uncultured Chthonomonas sp. (assembly GCA_903919615.1). Lineage (GTDB taxonomy): Bacteria > Armatimonadota > Chthonomonadetes > Chthonomonadales > Chthonomonadaceae > CAIXIX01. The sequence goes on along the minus strand of CAIXIX010000354.1, from coordinate 2,041 downwards.
TACAATGTAGACAAGCCGCCCGTTGCGGCGGCTTATCAGCTTTCATGGCGGATGCCTTTTGCTACCTTACGAACGAACTGACTTACTAACGTCCGCAATGATTCATCGTTGCCCTCTTGAGACCGTATGCTGTCTCCACCCTGATCTGCGCCAGCAACATATTCCACAAGGCCCCGCGCAACCACGAATGACGGATGTGTCAGCTCCGAGCTCAAGTCGGCCGCTGCTGTTGAACAGCCCGTTCTTACAGAAATCCCCATCGTCTCCTCAGCTACCGTGGAGATGTCCGCCACAAGCGACGTGCCTCCCGTAAGTACGATGCCAGCCGGCAACTGGTCGAACACTTCAAGGTCTGCGAGTTCGTTGCACACTAGCTGGAACAGCTCTCTTACTCGCGGCTCCATAATCTGGATAAGAGCTCGGCGGCGTAACTTACGCGCAGCGGTTCGCCCCATCTGGCTGACAGATAGGATTGTGTCAGCATCTTGAGCCAGGACCTGAGCTGCGCCATACGAAACCTTGAGACGCTCGGCTTCCGCTTTTCCAACTGTCAGTCCATAGCAAATATCACTAGTAAGATGGTTGCCGCCCACTGGAATTGTGGATATGCAGTACAGCGTTCCATCCTTAAAGACTGTCAACTCCGTAGTATTGCCTCCAATATCTAACAGGCATACACCGGATTCCTTCTCTTCATGCAATAAGACCACTTGTGATGCAGCGAGTCCTTTCAATACCACATCACAGACATCGAGATGCGCTTCTGTCACACACCGAATCAGCATATTAAGCTGTGGTGTCGAGGCATGTACGATGTGAGACTGCACGGTTAGACGTGAACCAGTCCATCCGAGCGGATTACGCAACGATTCTGAACCGTCAACGGTATACCGTCTGGGTATCGCGTGAATTGCCTGTCTGTCTGGTGGGCAGATTATGTTTTGTGCAGCGCGGTGGCTGGCAGCTACCTCGCCCTTGGTTACACCACGTACCGGATCGAGAATTCGCACCGTTGCTGAACTGTTCAGAGAGGCAACTGTCGGTCCGCCCACTCCAAGCACGACGCTCTCTATCGGCGTTCCCGCTGCTTCGCTTGCTTCGTATACAGCGCTTTCAATGGCATGGACCGTTTCAGCGACATCGACGACGCTGCCTTTTCGGATTCCCTGACATGGAACTTCACTGTAACCTACAATGTGAAGGGAACCTGCATCAGATATTTGCGCTACAACTGCACGTACTGCGGTCGCACCCGTATCCAGACCTGTGATCCATCGGTTCTTCACGGTAGCGTTCAATCCATCCTTACTGCTTATGTGGTGTTGTAACACCTGTGCGGAAACACGGTCAGAGTTAATTCGCCTGCCAAACTACTTTTGCTGTTGTGGCACCAGATTGGACCCTGATTGGCCGAGCTCCGCCTCCTCTTGCGCCCGAGTTCGCGCTATCGCGAGTTTATTTAGATAGTATCGGCGAATAAGCGACAGATTTATGAAAACACGGGAGCCAAGCACGATGACAGCGACGAGGGCGAGGCTTACGCCGATCCTGTCGCCAAACCAAGCGAGCCCGGCCGCTAGCAGCGTATTTAGCAGGAAACCACTTGCGAAAATGTCGTTTTGAAATCGGCCTTCAATTCCGGCGCGAATACCTCCAAATACCGTATCTAATCCCGCGAGGGCAGCGACAGAAAGGTAGACCGCAAACTCAGGCGGAAACTGCACGTTCAGTTTAACAAGCGCAAACGATCCAGCGGCAAAACCACCAATCAGGCTGACAACCGGCATCCAGGCTCTCATAAACGTGTTTCCTTCTATTGGCCTTCTGAATGGGACGTGTCAGAGTCTGAATCCCCACCAGGCTGCGGCGGTGGATGAGCAAACCGCATTCTTGGGCTGCCGCCAAAGGCCGGTATCCTGAGGTTTGCACGCTTTTCCATGTGGATCATGTCCGGGTCAAAGTGTCGCAGTTCTGCAAAAACTCCTCCGGGTAAATCCATACCGTTAAAGAGGGCTTCCTGATCTCCGATCGCCTGTATGAT
>CAIXIX010000353.1 GCA_903919615.1 uncultured Chthonomonas sp. | reverse complement strand
CTCTCGTCGGAGCTATGCGTTGGGCTGTTGTTGGGATCGCGGGCTTTACCCCCACTTCTGCTGATTGACCAATCTCCCCCAGCGCGATTTTGACTGCGTCCAACACGACCGGCGTCGTTATTTTCCCTTTATCATTACGATTCTGGCTCGCAAGGTTCATGACCGTTAGCCGGAGATGTTCAGGTGTGTCAAGAATTTTCAATGCTGCGTCCATAGACACTCTGCCGCGATGAATTTCCATTTGGATTTCACGTGGTAGGCGTAGTAGCCCACGGACCCTGGACGTGTATGACATTTGCACGCCATACAATGCGGCTATATCTTTGTTTGTCTTATTGTATGGTGCTGCAAGTAGGATGTTTACGTTATAAGCCATATCCATGTCGGATTGTTCGCTGCGAAACCAGTTTTCGCTGATCGTTTTACATCGCGCGTCGAGATCGCTGCAATCTTCGACTTCGACGCGAACTAATGCGTCTGGAACGTGAATGTGCCTGCCGTCCGCCGCAGTAAATCCCTCTCGCAATTTGCTAATAGCACGAATGCGCGTAAATCCACAGACGCATTCTAGGCGTTTATCAGACAACGGCCGGCAAACCACGGGTTGTAATTGGCCAACATCGTTAATACTTGTAGCGAGATCAATAACGGCTTCTTCGGTAGGTTGAAAAAACCGACCGCTACGTTCGATGTTTGTAACAATATCGTGTGGCGGCACATAATGCATACTATCAACAGCGTTGTCGCTATTGTTTTGTTTTGATGTCGTGTTCTTCATTCAGGGATTCTACCAGATCAAGCCAGCCGATCGAGCTAAGATTGCATTAGTATACTTGTACTTTGAGGCAGAGGGTTAATTTCACAACAGGGGTCTACCCTCATTGTAGTTGCAGTTAAGCGTTGAGTCAATCTCGCAACCTGTGAGGCCTTGCAGCCAACCCAAAATTCGACAGAAAGTTTCCCCGTTGAGAGCCTCTGTTACCTATGGGTAGGCGAGGTCGGCGTGTCAGGCTGCGGGTAAGAGCTCTGGATTGAACAACAGGAAACTGCCGAAACTTGTGAGTTATTCAGGTGCTGCTGTAGTTATCGTGGTTCCGATTTGGGTACTTGCCAACGTTAATCCGGGCGGGGACCGCAGCCGCCAGGGCGCATCGGCTCGCCCACATGTCGCAATAAACCTGGGTATGTGGCGCACCGCTCAGCTACAGAGTCATGCACCGAATCCAGGGATGGTTTCACTCAATTCATCTGAAAGTCTTTTGGATAGCTTTCGCATAAATCGTTCCGTTAGGTCACATACGTGCCTCGACTCGTGAATTGTGTAGTCGGCCCTGTTGTGTGCGTTTTCGTTGCGATATCCACGGTATATATCCTCAATGATCTGAACAGCTTGAATGCAAAACTCAACTGCGAAATTCCTTTCTTGTGGTGTCCGCTTGCGCTTGCCATTAATCTCTGGGGCCTGCCGTCTTAGCTCAGCCCTAATCCCATCTATCATTCGCCCCCAGTCAAGATTCCGTACGTCGTCGTCACGTTCTGGCACCATGCAATAAACTGCAAGCAGTCGCAGACCATGTTCAGATACTCGTATGAACTCATGGATTGCTGCGTTGTTGATTTCGATGGACATACAATTGCAGGCGTCACGGATAAATTGGCGCATTGAGGGGAACGCGTCCCACACGTCAGGGCCGAACGGCATCTCTTGCTCAAAGTAACCTGCTCGTTCGGCTGGGATGTAGGCGAATCTTCTCCCGCTCAGTCTGTCGGATACAAGACCAATCATAGAATCGAGCTCCCCAGCTGCCACTGCAACAGTCACGGAGCCTACATGTTCTAAGTAACTGCAGCGGCGCGCGGCATGGCTGAGGATATCATTCATATCAAGTGACTGCAAGCAGGTTGTAATACGGTGAATAACATGTAGCAGCTGGTTAAGCTGCTCGGAGGTTAGTCGAGAGTCTCCCCGCGACTGATAAACCTGTGATCGGTAAACAGCGTTCACCTCTGCAATTTCCTTGAGAGCTTCAAGCAGTTCCGCCGGTTTATGCTCTAGCATGACTGCCCCCTTTAGCAACACCTGGTCTCATCCGGTATTGCGACTTGTCTGAGCTAATTGAACTGGTCGTGTGTTTGATATTCTTGATGCTTCCACCTCCTTTGAGGGGGTGCGTTTCTTGGTTTAGGCAATGTACGCCAGTTCCTGATTTGACAGTTCCGATAGTTTGACGAGCAAAGGTTTCCTATACTGGAGGAGTCATCTGCCGCTTCAATGGTGAGTCTACTTTGGATCTTTCATTCCACAGGAGATTCCCGTGAAACGCGACCCAGATCGGCAGGCCATTATCAATGAAGCTGTGAGGCTATATCGTGAAGCACTTGAGGACCTATTACCTGGCGAAAACGCCACTCTAGATCAGGTAGAGACAGCGATAACGGAAATTGGCCATGAGGTGTTCCCAGATTTGCAAGAGAAGCTTATCAATGAGCGCAACCGCAAGGCGCGCGTAAACAAGATCGATTGCGCCTGCGGTGGTGTTACACGATATCGCGGTATGTGTACGAAGACACTAATTACAGTTCATGGTTTGTTGAGACTGAAACGACCTTACTATCACTGTAGCAGTTGAAAAAAGGGAAGCTTTCCGTTAGAAGCGGTCCTTGGCCTCGACTCCGCAGAGACGAGCCTTGCAGTTCGGCAAGCCCACAGCAGCTGTCACGCAACACCCCACAAACGAAAATGTGTGGGGGCTGAAGAACCTTGGAACTGGAAGTTGGGTTATTACGTCGACTGGCGGCACCGTAAAAGACGTAGATCCGGGCAGGAGCGTGTCGCTTGCTGTTCGGACTCGGATCAGTTTTGGGAATGTCGAAGGCGTGATCCAGGCTAACCTACCGTAAGATGCAATCGCCTGCAGAATGTCCGTCCGTGGTTGGATACGGTCCACGCTTAGGACAGTTGCACTTATAAGTGCTCCACTTTAGTAAGGCTTTTGCTTCGTGGAATTATCCTGTAATTCCACGAAGCGCAGAAGTCCGAGGTCACGATATTTAGTGCTGCCATTTGTGCCT
>CAIXIX010000352.1 GCA_903919615.1 uncultured Chthonomonas sp. | reverse complement strand
GTCTCGTGGGCTGGGAGGCATGAGAAATGCCTGGTCGGGAGCATATTCGCGAAATTCGTGTGCCATAAGAGTAAGTTCACCATCTGCTAACGAAATGACTCTCTGGCGATAAAAGATTTATTCCGGGACAGGCTCCTAGTTAGCCCGAAATGAGATCTGTGTGCCGCCAGTGTCATTGCGGAGCTGGCGGCACATTGATCCATTCAGTTGAAACAGGATCAAATCTTAGGAGATCAGCGAAATGTACTCAAAGCGCATCTTCGCTCCGGCAATTGTGACTGTGATCGTATGGTTTGCAATGTCAAGTGTGGCAGCGATAGCGCAAAGCGCTACCGATATAACAGCCCACGCAAACGAGCTTACCGGCACGACCCTTACGGCTCATGTGTATGAGCAGTGTGACATAACAGTTCCGGCGGCGATAACCTTCAATGTTGGCGATATCTCAGACCCAACTCCTTCGACGACTGCGGCGGCATTGACTGTGACAAACGTTGTTACCGTCAGTCCAACTAAGCAACTGCGCGTATCAGTGAAAGCATCGGCAACCAACTTTACTCCTTCCGTAAATGGTGCAACGACCTGGGCAGCATCCGCTGTAACCTGGGATGCAGCGACCTACTGGACCGGCGGAACTGGGCAGGCTGGAACGCTATCACAGTCATCGTATACGCCCGTTGTTATTGGCAATGCAGATACAGCAGCGTTCTCTACCACAACCCTTCACTTTACGCTTGCCGCGAATACAGGCGTCAAGCGCTCAGGTGGTCACATGCTATCACTTACGTGGAAAGTGGAAAGCATCGATGGCGGCGACGGTGGTGACGGCCATTAACCTAATCGAGAACAGAAATGAGATTCCAGGTCCGTTTCAGCGATGAGACGGACCTTTTTGAGGAGATCGATCGATGTTACATCGAACCAGCGCCTTCTTAACCATCGCGGCTGCAATTCAATTCTTTTTGCCTTGTACTGGCGCACTTGGACTTAAGTTCCACTCAGATATGAGTTCCATAAAAGTGGACGCCCAGACAGGACAACAGATTACACGCGCTTTCAGATTGACTTTAGACAAAAGTGAACAGCGAACTCAATTTAAAGCGCACCTTGAAGATTGGTGGAGGAGTGAGGATGGCAAACAATCGTTTTACAAGGCTCCCGGCACTCTAAAACATTCTTGCGCAAATTGGATTAAATTGAACCCGGTCGAGAGTTCTGTTAATCCAGGTGAAACGCTTACGGTTCGAATCTCGGCAGCCGTTCCCAACGATACGAAGCCGGGAGGTTACTGGTGCGCACTGACCGTCGATGAGGTTGCCGATCCGAACAAGATCGTTCCACAAGGTGTTGGCGTCGTCTTTACGGCATCGGTTTCGATCGGGATCTTCATAAACGTTACCTCAGTAGACCGGAGCGCGAAGATCCTACAGTTGAGCACCGATGGTGTTGCGACTTCATTGAAAGTCGGCAATGATGGAAATTGTCCGCTCGGCATTGAGGGCCGTGTCGAATACTATTCGCTAGGAGATCTGACCAAGCCTGTGGCAAGCGTCAAGATGACCCGCAGCACGGTATTGCCGGAGCCCATTAATACATCAATCATTTCAGTGCCCCTTCCTACACCCGCAGCGCTGCCATCCGGAAAGTATATGGTTCGCGCGGTGTTAGATATTGGCCTGGCGCACTATATTGGCGCACAGAAGCAGATGGATATCATCCATGCGACAGCCAGCACACAATCGGACGCTCAAACAAAGAAGTGAGCATCACATCTACGCATGGGTTCTGGTGTCGGTCGGTCTTGTTGCATTTCCACTCGGGAGACTTGCTAATGCCCAGGAAGCGAAGCCGCAGGCAGCCCTCGGGTCTGGTGTTGATAGCGGGTTAGCAACCTTCAACCTGAACATGACCGAAAAGGAGATGGCGGAACACCAGGCGGAACTCGCCGCATCGAATCAGATGCCTTCGCGGCCACACGATGAGAAGCTGCCTTCTCAGAACGAGTCGCTCAGATATGGCCTAGGCATCGGCCTTGTTCAGGGTGCAGATTCCGCGATAGAATTTACAGCGTCCGGAAGTGATGCTGGTACTCTGGTCGATTTTGGCGCGTTTGCCACACAGGGCGCGCTCGGCACAAGGCTTGCTTCGCAGCATCTGAATCTCTGGAACCATGATGGCGGCTGGTCATTGCAGGCAGGTGACCTATCAAGTGAGATCTGGGGTCTTGTGCACGGTGTCAGCTACTCGTTGCCATCAAAGCCCAACCGTTCCCCGGCCATAGCTGCAATCCTTGTCAACCAACCAGGCTCTCCATCTCATTTCGCGGTTACTTACCGAGACTCGATTCAGCTCAGAAACAGGACCAGCGTTGGCGGTGAGATCGATTCTGACCGTAGTTTCTTGCTTCACGCGCAAACCCTTGCCCGGCGCCTCAGCCTGTTCGCAAACTACCAGTATAAGCCCATGCAGCTCTCGACCGGCGCTGGCGGTTCAATCGTATACAATTTCGGACGAGGCATTAGCGTTTATGGAGGCTTAAACCACAATAACGCGGTTACGACCGCGAGCGGAGCCACCGGCCTCGGGCGAACTACGACGCTCATGAGCCAGAGCATCAGCACTCTATATGGCGTCACCGTGCCACTACGACATGGCGTTTCGCTCGGCTTAGAGCAGTCTAAGACCACGACCACAAGTTCCACGACGACGGGCACCGCCATCTCCCTGAGCCTCCCGGCTGGACGCATGAACCTTCAGGCGCGGTATCAACTGGGTGGCGTTTCATTTATCACGTCCCCAGACGCACCGACGGTGCTGTTTCAGTCGAACCGGACACTACTGATCACTGCCAACTATTCTCCCCGTCGCGAAACAACCCTCTCGATACAAAATTCGCTTCGGTGGGATCAGTCAAATAGAGCGGAAAACTGGGCTCAGGTAGTCGCCACCTTTCGGCTGGCTCGGTCTTATGATTTGCAATTTCTGAGCGGATTCCCAGAGCTTTTTGCGCAGGATCGCATGCGAGTGCGTGTTAATCACACACTGACTCCCGACCTCGCTATGTCGCTTGAGTACGGTCGGCTAATGCCCTACCAGAGCGTCTCGACCGTTCAGTCCAGCAACGGATTTATGTTAATGCTTAGATCACATTGGATCGAGCGAACCCCAGCGCACGGCGCGCATCTTTTCGGTAAGGTTGTGGATCAGACAGGCAAACCTGTCAAGCAGACAATGATAAAGATTGGCGAGTACAAAGCGCTGACAAACGATAAAGGTGAGTATGACGTTCCGGATATTCCAGCAGGTATCTACTCTGTCAAGATCGACCAAGAAGCCCTCTCTGCTGATTATAGATCTGAGACAAAAGAGCAACGGGTAACGTTATCAGGACGAAGCAGACAGCGATTGGATTTCCGGGTTGTGCCTTTGAGGGCGATTATGGGCAGGGTCTATGCGGATAAGAATGGCAATGGCAGACCCGACCCCGGTGAAGGTATTGCGCGCGTTGTTTTGAGACTGGGCGATGCCGCTACGGCAACCGCGGATGACGGATCGTTCGCGTTTTATAATGTTGACCCTGGACCACGTCGGATAGAGATCGACACTGCGAAACTTCCTACCGGTTATGTGCTGCTGTCGCCACCGGCGGTTGATGTGAATCTTGCAGCAGATGGCACTGCGCCGGAAGTGGTTTTTCAGATAGAATACAGGGACAGGCCGATCGAATTTCAAGAAGTCAAGTAGAGATATCCGGCCCAACTGAGGCTGGTGAACGTGGGCGACAACATGGATGACGTTAATACGCCGCGCTGGATTGCGGAGTCGAAGAGATGAACAGTGGCATGGCTGCTCATTCGGGCTTCGCATCACTATGTGCCGTAGCTATAGTGATTGCGGTCTCACAGTCTCGCGCGGATATTGAATCCGTTACGATCGACATGCCAGTTTCCGTGGCCTTCTATGTGCTAGATATGAGCGAAACAACAGTCGGTGTACCAACACCAACCACATTCACCTTCACCGCAGCGCATCTAAACACCGGTCATTCGATGCGAATTTCAGCGAAGGCGGGGGCTACTACGTTTGCCGGCCCGTCTGGCACGCAGATCCCAGCCTCGAATATTTCGTGGTCCGTATCTGGAGCGTCCGGCGGGTCGGGGGTTGCCGGCATGTTGGATGCATCATCCTATCGCGACCTGTTCGATAGTATCACCAACCCATCTCAGGGGCGATGCGACATCACCTTCAAGCTAGCCCCCTTGCCAGCTCATGTCCACGCTGGCATGCACTCACTAAACATTGTGTGGAAGGTTGAATCCCTCGGTTATTAGTCGCATATATCTGACAATGCAGTACTCTGGATGTGAGCGCAGGTGATATGTGAGTACATTGCCCGACCGGAATAGACCTTCAATCTGGCAACATACACACCTGTGGTTCAGCTCCCTGGAGCCTTCACGAAGATGTGAGAGGACTTGAAATTGGATCGTTCAAATGGACTGGATTACCAAGACGGGTCCAGTAAAAACATGCTCGAATTGGTGCGAGAACTTGCGCGAGCTGAAGATGTTGAATCTATCGTGAATGTAGTCACACACTCTGTTCCGGCTAAGTGTGGCGCACAGCGGTGCATAATTGCGCTTATACCAACCGAATTGTCCAAATACGTGTCACGCCTGCTTCAGAACGACCATCTACCGCATGGTTGTGGCATGCATTGCTGTCAGGATCTCCCTGCCTGCGCATGCGCAACGGCGCCTCCTCAACCGCTATACGAAGAATATGAGGCTATTGCAGCTTCATGCCCTCTCTTTTCGCAATGCGCATCTCTCAGCAGTATTGAGCGTGGTCTGTTTGCCCCCATATCGGTCGGAGGGCAGTTGCTTGGCGCCATAGGATATGAATACATAGAGAACTCAGCGATTGGTTCAGCCGAACGTATCGCAGCGGAGTCGATCAGTTTCTTCATTGGACAGGCCGTAGAGCGCATCTACATCAAAAACAAACAGAGAGAGTCGGAAATGGCGATCCGGCGATTTATCAAGGCACAGTCCATGACGCATGTTGGCAACTGGGAGCACGACCTCGCTTCCAACGTCATCGCCTGGTCCGACGAGATGTTCCACATCATGGAGTTCGACCCGCGTGGAGATGTGCCGCAACTTGATGATGTGTTGAGCCTATATCATGGCGAAGTTATTGAGCAGAGAGAGGAACCGGTCAGGCAGAACGGCAGCGTCAACACGCCCGGCGAATTCGATATCCGTCTAACCATGCCGGATGGCAGAGAGAAGTGGATTCACACAGTTAACCAGGTCGAAAGTGATGATGAAGGAAACGTCATCCGGCAGTATGGCACGACGACGGATATAACTGAACGTAAGGAGTTTGAACAAACACAGAGCCGTCTTATTGCCATTGTTGAGGATTCTACCGATTTTATCGCAACAGCGGACATGCAGGGCAACTTGCTATATTGTAATGCTGCCATGAGACGACTGCTTGGCATTTCAGAGGATGAGGTTACGAAACATACTGTCCGAGACATTCACTCCGCCGAGTCTTGGACAAAATTCAGCCCTCATATTCCCGTATTTAATGCAGATATCAACTGGACCGGTGAGTGCGAGTTTGTCTCGCGTGATGGACGTAAGGTGCCGGTATCTCTGAAGATGCTGGTTCACAGTCTAGAAGGCGGCCGAATACTCTATCGCTCTGGAATTGGGCGCGACATCAGTACTCAGAAAGCTCATACCTCCGAGCTTGATTTGGCGCGTACCCGGCTGCATCAAGCGCTTGAGATAGCGCACATTGGCAGCTGGGAGCTGGATGTCTCAACCGGCTCGGTCTGGCTCTCCAGGGAATTCAGTCAATTGATGGGGAGCAATGATGAGGAGTGTGTAATCGACTTGCAACAGCTCCTAAGTACATACAGCCCTGACGATCGACAACGGTTGGAGAGTGCGCTTAAGGTCGCAATAACGACCGGCAGGGGTTATGAGCTCGAGATTACGAGGACCTGCTCGGATGGAATGAGCCGTTGCTTTCAGGCACGCGGCAAGCCGATTAAAGATGAGACCGGAGCCGTCGCAAAAGTAGTCCACACGTTTATGGATATCACGCAGCAGCGCGAGCTGGAGAGCCATCTAATGCACATTCAAAAGATGGAGAGCATAGGAACCTTTGCCGGCGCTATCGCACACGATTTTAACAATTTGCTCACGATTATTCAGGGCTACACGGAACAATCCACTGAGGCTCTTGAAGCCGATGATCCCGTTCAACAGTATCTCTGCTCTGTCACGTCTGCGGCAGAACGAGCTGCCAGCCTTACGAAGCAGCTGCTGGCGTTTGCTCACAGACAGCCTGTCACTCCTGACGTTTTTGTGTTAAATGCACTCGTTGAGAATATGGATCGCATGCTCGTTTCGATTGTCGGTCCACGCATTCGGATTCAAATCGATCTTGATCCCGATGCTGGAGCGGTATACGTCGATTCGAACAACTTTGAGCAGATACTACTTAATCTTGTGGTGAACGCTAGAGATGCAATGCCTGAGGGTGGCGAACTCTTGATTAAGACCAGCACTACCGAGAACATGGAGGAGGACCGGATCCCCGTGCTTTCGGGCGGAAAGTACGCGGTCCTTACCGTAAAGGACACTGGAACGGGAATACCGGATGCGATAAAGTCGAGGATATTTGAGCCATTCTTCACGACGAAGGCGAAAGGCAATGGCACGGGCCTGGGCCTGTCAACCGTGTTCAGCATCGTAAGGGAAAGTGGCGGGCATATAGAACTGGATTCGGCGATGGGTGAAGGCGCCGAGTTCCGCGTGTACCTGCCGTTCATCGATCGACCCGTTGAGCAAGGAGCGGGAGTGGTCATTACGACCACGCCTGCACCAAAACTGACTCACTCAACGGTGCTGGTGGTAGATGATGAACCGCTGCTCCGGTCATTAATGGTTACGGCCCTCGAGCGTCGAGGATATCACGTTCTACAGGCAGCAGATGGGCAGGCAGCGCTTCAGATGTTGGCGGACGACCGATCTGCTATTGATCTGCTCGTGACCGATGTGATGATGCCCATTATTGGTGGTATTGAGCTTGCCAGACAATTCTCCGAGACCCGTCCCGGGGTACCCGTACTGCTCATATCCGGGTTTACAGACGAGATCTTTAACGGGCATGGCGCTGCCATCGGAGACCTTCCGTTTCTCCAGAAGCCGTTTCGCATGAAGGAGTTGACCGAGAGAGTGAAACAGATTATTCAGACGGCCAATATCTTGCACGGCGCCAGTGTCACCTGGTGAGCGGACTATCGGCTAGATGCGCCTCTCACTTCGCGCTTGCCAATCACCTTGTAGAACGATGGTATGATCACGAGCGTCAGTACCAGCGACATCAAAAGTCCGAAGATAAGCGACCATGCCAGCGGTGGCCAGAGCGTACCTCCGTTTAACCCCTGTGGCAGCACACCGAAGATCGAGAGCAGAACCGTAAGCAGAATTGGTCGCAATCGACGCCTGCCCGCATTGAGCAGCGCCTCATCCATGCTCATACCGTCTTTCAGCTCAGCAAGTGCATACTCAAAAAGTACGATCGCATGGTTGGTAACGACCCCGCTCAGGCTAATGATTCCAAGAAATGCCATAAATCCAAACGGCAGGTGCATCACCCACAGCCCAAGGATTGCGCCGATCATGCTAAAGGGCACAGCGACGAGAACGGTAGCTGCAGCGCGAAACGAGTTGAACTCCCACACGACGATCACCAGGTTGGCAGCTACGGTAACGCCGAGTATTAATAGCAGCTCTGTGAAAGATCTGCCAACCTCCTCCTGTTCGCCACCAATGCTCATTGTGATGCCGTTCGGAAGAGATGAGCCCTTAATCTTGCCAAGAGCCTCATGTAAAATCTCTGAGGCAAGCCTCTTGCCGGATGTAAACGCATAAACTGTGAGCGTGCGCACATGGTTTCGGCGAAGAATGCGGCTCTCCTGCGGAACAAGGGAGAGCGATGCGACCTGTCTTAACGGAACGGTTTGCCCGTCAGCAGTCGGCAGGTACATGTCCAGCAGAGATTGAGGGGTAGAGCGCTCGCGACGCTCGAAACGCAAATCAATAGGGATAAGCTTTTCGCCATCTCTCAGAGCGGATACCTGTGACCCAGAAAATCCAAGTTGTACTGCTTCAGCCACATCCGCACTGTTGATGCCGGCGAGCCTGGCTTGATCTTTATCCACTTTTACCTGCATCGTTAGCGGCGGCTCGTCGTAATCCTGATAGACAGAGCGTGCGCCCGCACAGCCGTTCAGGATGGAGGATACGCGTTCTCCTGCCGCGCGAAGTTCCGAAATTTTGTCGCCGGAGAGCCGAATGGCAACCGGGGCGCCAATGGGTGGTCCCTGTTCCAGCGAGCGAACCGTGACGCGTGCATTAGAAATCGTGCTATCCGCCTCGCTCTGAATGGAGGTGATGAGCCTGTGAGTATCATCAGCGCTTTTGATATTGACCACGATTTGCGCGTAGTTTGGCGCAGGCGGCTCCGGTGAGATATTGTAGTAGAAGCGGGGACCGCCCTGCCCGACATAGGTCGCCACAGACTCGACACCCCTCTGAGATTGGACGATGGCCTCGACGCGTTTCGCGGTTTCAAGCGTAGAGAGAATGTCTCGCCCAATGGGCAGGCTTATGTCTATTGTGAACTGATTCCTTACCGCCGAGGGAAAGAACTGGACGCCCAGCCGCGGGATCAATGCAATCGCTGCAAGCAGTGCAGCGATTGCGATCATAACTGTTAGCGCAGAGCGGCGCAGTCCGCGAACTGCCAGCCACGAAATCGCGTCTCTAAGTCGATCGACCCCGTCCAGAAAGCGTTTACGAACCGGGCCCGGAATATCATCGTGCGCCCCTTTGAGATACTTTACGGCGATAATGGGAGCGATCGTGTAGTTAAAGAGCAGCGAGATGAGTGTCGCGAGGCTGGTAACGACACCGATATCGCGAATGAACTCGCCAACACCGCCAGATAGCAGCAGCATAGGTGCAAATGACGCAACTGTGGTCAGGTTCGAAGTCAGCAGCGGGACCTTGAGTTCATCCACTCCTTCGATCGCCGCCTCTTCTCGGTCGACACCGGGGTTTTCTGTTAACTTCCTCTCGATGTTATCCACAACAACAATCGAGTTATCAACAACCAATCCAAGAGCGATAATGAGCGCCGAGATCGATATCTGCTGAATATCGCGGCCAAAGACATACATACACGCGAAGGTGCCGAGAATGGTAATCGGAAGCATGACGCCGACAATTGCGGCGGAGCGAATGCCCATGAACAGGGTTAGAACCACGATGATCAGCGCGATTCCACTCCATAGATTGTCGCGGAACTCGGCCATGCGGGTTACAACTGATCGAGGCAGATCGTTGATCATTGTGAGCGTGGTTGCGAAGGGGAGCTCAGGCTGCAGCGCAGCAAACTTTTCTCGCACCTCGTCCCCAAGCGCCGTAATGTTATAACCTTTGCGCATGGTGACCGATACGCCCACCGCAGGTTTTCCATCCACTCTAAAGAGCATTGGCGGAGGATCCGCATAGCCCCGTTTTACCTCAGCAACATCTCTCAGGTAGATCGGGGCGCCACCAGGAGCAGCAACAATGAGGCTGTTCAGCTCGTTAATGTCTGTGATGTTGCCAGTTGGCTGAATTGAAAAGCGCGTGGTACCGGATGCTAACGAACCGCCTGTTGCGGGCAGCACATTGTACCTGGCGATGGTTCGGGCAAGGTCGTTAACACCGATGCCGAAACGTGCAAGCTTCTGAGGCGACAATGTAACCCAAACGCGCTCCTCCTGCTCTCCTAGCAGTTCGACCTTGGCAACGTCGTGGAGCTTTCGAAGTCGATCGCGAACCATGCGAGCGTCATCCCCGAGTTCTCGATCTGTTGCTTCACTCCGGGTAACACCAACAATCACAGCCGCTGTGTCGGCATAGCGGTCGTTTATATCAATGCTGACGACTCCATTCGGCAGCGTAGAACGGATGTCGCCTACGCGGTTTCGCAGTTCATCTCGAAATGCTTTCAGATCATGTACACGATCTGAGCACTCCGTCTGAAGCACAGCCATACCGGGTCGTGAACTGCTGTTAACGTTCTTAATGTCGTCTAGCTCGAGCAGGGTTCGTTCCAGCCTGTCGGTTAGCTGCTCTTCAACTTGCTGTGCTGTCGCTCCAGGATAAAGAGCGATGATCTCGACAAATCGACCCTGAAGGTCTGGATCTTCTCGCCGGGAAAGGGTAGAGATTGCCAGCGCGCCGAGACCAAGGATAGAGATGAGCAGGACGTATGTAAGCGGGCGGTTCTTTATCGCAAAGCGGGTAATACTCATGGTTCTGCTCGTTCTATCGGATCGATGCTGTTGCGCCAGTGATGCGGACTGCAGCGCCATCGCTCAATCTTTGGGGCGCCGCCGCGATCGCGTCTCCGATCTCCAAACCAGAGATAATCTCGACAGAATCTCCGGATGGCGCTCCGAGTTTTACCTCGCGCAGCAACGCATGGTCCTGCTTGAGGAGATAGACCATCGTTTCACCATGTGCTCCTCCAGTAACCGCAGAAGAGGGTATCAAGAGGTGCGTAATGCTCGGGCCCGAGTTGAAGCAAGTTCTGGCTACCATGCTGGGCAGCAACGCTTCTTTTGGATTTTGAACGGTTACTTCGACAGGGAAGGATCTCGACCTTGTATCGGCCTGGTAGCCAAGAGCTGTAATCTCGCCCTTAAACCTTTGCCCGGGTAGCGAATCCACCGTGATGGTTGTAGCCTGTCCGCAGTGAAGCCCTGGACGAATGGACTCCGGCGCTGCAAATACGACCTTGACCTTGTCTATCTCGCCGATTCGAAGCACCGGGGAGGCTGGCGCTAGCATATCGCCTTTTTCCGCCATTATCGCGAGGATGCGTCCAGAGAATGGCGCAACAATCTGCCGTTTGCTTAACGCTACGGATGCGGAGTGGACTGCGTCGAGTGCCCCCTTCTCCTTAGCCTTGAGCGTTTCAATCTGCTGGCGCGCAGCGGTTAGGCGCGTGTCGCGGGTTTCTGCTGCGCGCAGTGAAGCGCGAGCCTGCTCAACCTGGTGTTCCGCTGATGCCACCTGAGCGTTCGCGCCTGCAACCTGCGCCTCTGCGCTGTCTCGATCCTCTTGCCTCGCGCCTTCGCGGGCTAGAGACAACCCCTGATCTGCCGATTGTCTGCGAGCAGCTGCGGAATCATAAGCAGCCTGGGCACGGTCCATAGCGTCCCTGGAGATCGCGCCTTCCTTCAGCAGATAGTTCTGCCGGTTGCGCTCCGTCAATGCGAGCCGCTCATCTACTTTTGCCTGTGCGAGCGCATCTTCGGCCTGGCGCAACTCCTGTTTTCGGGTAAAGCTCATCGCCTTTCGTTGTCCGGCGCTTGCTTGCAGCGATCCCGAGCGTGCGCGCTGAACTTCGGAGAGCGCTTGCTCCACCTGCGCGCGAGCCTGGGTTCTGGACGACTCAGTCTCGACAATGAGCCGCTGATAGTCTGTCTCGGCAGCCATCCTCGTCGATTTTGCCTGCTCAAATTCGTGTTGCGCCTGAGCGAGCGAGATCTTTGCCGTGTCATCGAACAGAAGCGCAAGAATCTGGCCTGCTGCCACGTGATCTCCGCGCTGGACCTTTCGACTGATCATTCTCTCGCCGACTTCCGAAGCCACTGTTGCCAATCGGTAGGGCTCAACATCACCGCTAATGTAACTTGCCGCTGAATTGTTGACCTGTTCGACCGTAACTGAATCGACTAGAATAGGCAAGTTCTCTGTTGCTGCGAGCTTTGAGGCAACGTCTCGTTCGGCGCCGACCTTTGCGGCCCCAGTTTGATGGGAAACGATTGCAATTCCCAGGACTGACAAAACGACTACAATAAGCGCAGCATAGGCACGCAGATTAAGAACCCACGCGTCATTTTTTCTTGCCATTCTTGTTATCTCCAGCTCGCTCGTGAGCCAATCCTCCTCAATATTGTGAACATGTAATTATTTGTAAACAGTGTTAACTAAGTGTTAAAAATTAGATCAGGTTGCATCCACAAGATTTTGACGTAACAGTCCTTCTGCGACATACTCAAACAGAATCGCATCGTGCTCTGCGGCCATCATGATGTGCAAATGCCCGGTGAGAGCCAGCGATATTGCTCCGTGCAATCCTGCCCATATGGAAGCCGCGACGACAACGGCCGGCAGATCTTGCTTGAAGATGCCTTTATCCATTGCCTCTTGCATCGCATGGATAACGAATCCAAATGCATCATTAGCATTTGTGCATTGCGGCATATACTTCGCCATCATTTCGTTTCGTTCAAGTTGGAACATCAGACGGTAGTAGTGGGGCTGGGTCAGAGCGAACTCCGTGTAGGCCTTACCTCCAAGCCGCATCCGATCGACGGGATCGGCAATAATCTCAAGTTCCTTGAAGCGGCTGTTTAGTTGCTGAAACCCTTCGTCGATCAGGTGGAAAAGTATCTCCTCCTTGTCGCTGAAGTAGCGATAGATCGCGGCAGGTGAGTATTCCACCTTTTCCGCAATCTTGCGCATAGAGACAGCACGATAGTCCTGTTCATAGAACAGTTCTCTTGCTGCATCTAAAATAGCGCGCCGGAGATTTTCAATCTCCCTTGCACGTCGGGTACCCGTCGCCATTGAACACCACACTCTTTGTGAACAGTGTTCACACTTTACCACGCAAAAGAATATAGTGTCAATATGAAATCAGGCATGGCGCAGTTTGCTATGCCTGATTCCGATCGTATTTCAGACTTTAACGTGTGATTCGAGCAGCCCGTTTAGTAGCCCTCAGGGAACCAGAGAGCTATTTCATTCTCGGCCGCTGTCGGGCTATCGGATGTGTGAACCAGACTGTTCAGAGCTGTGCCGGCGTAGTCGCCCCGTATTGTGCCCGGCGACGCTTCCAAAGGATTCGTTGAGCCGGTTAGCATACGACCGATCTTAATGGCATGTTCGCCCTCCCATACCATTGCGATCACAGGTCCACTTAACATCAGGTTCACAAGGTCTTCAAAGAACGGCTTATTTGCGTGAATGTGATAGTGTGTCTCGGCAAGCGACCGTGATGCCCTAATCTGTTTAATGGCGACAAGTCTGAGTTCTCTCAGCTCGAAACGTCGTATAAACTCGCCGACGAGATGTCGCCGCACGCCTTCGGGTTTGATCATTACAAATGTACGCTCGATATGCTGGTTGTGTAAATCTGGCATCTTGTTATCCTATTGAAACAGCCGTGATAATTATGCGCTTCAGCGATCTCATCAGTGTGGATAAACTGGCTCGGTATCCAGTCCGCCGGCATCGGCTTGTTTCGGCGTCCCAGGATTCCGTCTTGCTATGAGCAAGTACAGCACGGGCAGCACAAACAGCGTTCCTATCAGCACGTCGGTCACCATGCCGCCTATTATCGCTATGGCAAGCGGCTTCTGCACATCTGAGCCAATACCATTTGACATTGCCGCCGGCACGAGGCCGATAGTTGCAAGCATTGCCGTCATCAGTACCGGGCGAATACGCGTCTCAACGCCTTCAATGATTGCCTCATACAGCGTACGTCCCTGCTGTCTCAGATGGTCAAAATACGAGACCATGATTACGGCGTTTTGGACAGCTACTCCGAACAGCGCAATGAACCCGACCGCTGCAGATACCGAAAGGTGATGTCCTGCCATGTAGAGGAGAAAGATACCGCCGGAAACTGCGATCGGCATGTTGAGCATGACGATTACCGTGCGCGACAGATGGCCGAATAGCATATATAAAATCAGCCAGATGATCCCGATAGTGATGGGAATAATAATTGCAAGGCGTCTTCCAGCTCGCTGCATTGACTCAAATTCTCCGCTGAAAACCACGTGGTAGTTTTCCGGCAGCTTTACTCCTGTCTTAACAGCCTGCTGCACTTCGGCAACGGCGCTGCCGATATCCCGGCCGCGCACTCCGAACTTAATCGCGATGTACCTACGCCCGGATTCACGGTATACAAATGAGGCGCCACGAGTATCGGAGATGTTAACCACCATCGATAACGGTATTCGGTACCCCTCGGGCGTATCTATCTGAACCTTGCCGATCTTACTGATGTTGTTCGTCTGGTCCGAGCGCAGCCCGATCCTTACGCCGAACTGCTTTTCGCCATCAAGCAGCGTCGTAAAATCCTGTCCGCCGATCTGCGTCTGTACCGCGTCCTGAACATCTGAAGTATTGAGCCCGTATCTCGCGCACTTGGCGCGGTCAACAGCGATCTGTACCTGCGGTTGCCCGGTTTCATCAAATGTCGACAGGTCGACAATGCCGCGGACGTGAGACATCACCGTCTGGATTTCGTGCGCTTTCTGCTCCAATGTATCCAGGTTTTCACCGAAAACCTTCAGCGCAAGTTCTCCCTTGACTCCTGTAATCGCCTCTTCCACATTGTCTTCGATGTTCTGCGAGAAGTTGAAAGTGACCCCCGGGATCTGGTTCAGCTTCGCGTTCATCGCTTTAATAAGCTCCTCCTTGTTCGCGAAGCCTTTCCAGTCGCCGTAGGGTTTCAAGTTCACCAGGAACTCCGCATTGTCGTAACCGGTTACATCTTCCGCATCGTCCGGACGCCCGATCTGGGATTCAATCAGGTCTACTGGCTGAAATTCCGAAAGAAGAGCGCGAATTCGTGAGACGACATGCGTTGACTCTTGAAACGAAACCGTCTGGGGTAGCGAACCCCGGATGTACATATTGCCCTCATCCAGATGCGGAAGAAACTCTGTGCCGAGAAGGGGTGTAACGACAGTGGCCACCAGGCAGACCGCCGCGCCTAGCGTCACGGTGACCCATGGGTTGTGCAGCGCTACCATCACAGCACGCCGGTATTTGGAGGTGAGCCAGGAAAGCCATCGTGGTTCTCGGCTTGGACCCTGCTTTTGGAGTGCGATGTAACAGAGTGCAGGCACGATAAGCAGCGCCATCAACAGTGACCCGAGTATCGCAAGCCCTATCGTGTACGACATAGGGCTGAACATCTTCTTCTCGACACTCTGCATCGTAAACAGCGGCAGGTAACCCACTATGATGATCACCGTCGTAAAGAAGAGCTCAGAACTAACCTCGCGCGATGCGGCCAGGATCGTCGAAGCCACAGACTCATCATGGTGACGGTGATCCAGATGACGGATAATATTCTCAACGAGGATCACAGCGCCGTTCACGATGATGCCGAAATCGATCGCGCCAAGCGATATCAGGTTCGCAGGTACATGCAGCAGGTTCATCCACGAAAACGCCCACAACAGGCTGAACGGGATCGTAATCGCTACAATTGTTGCCGCTCGGACATTTCCGAGAAACAGAACCAGTACAATAATCACCAGGACCACACCCTCCACAAGATTGTGGAGAACCGTGTGCGTTGTTACATGGATCAGATCCGTTCGGTCGATAAACGGAACGATCTGCACACCCTTTGGCAGCACCTCGGTGTTCAGCTCCTTGATCTTCTTGTGCAGCGCCTCAAGAACCTCACCGGCATTCTCGTAACGTCGCATGACGATGGTCCCCATCGCCACATCATCCACATCCGCGCCGCCATTGCCTACCTTCAAACCCACTTTGCCCAGGCGAGGCACATAAGATGTCCGAACCACACCGATATCGTGAACCAGAACAGGTGTGCTGTTACGCTCTGCTACCACGACATTGCCGATATCCGCAGAATCTTTGAGCAGACCGATCCCTCGAATGATGTAGTTCTCACTGCCTCGAGCGATGTAGTTGCCACCGCCGTTCGAGTTCGAGTTGGATACTGCCTGCTCAACCTGCTGAACCGTTACGCCATAGTTGGATAGCTTTCGCCGATCCAGCTGAATCTGATACTCCTTGGTTGTTCCTCCGAAGATCGCGACATCCGCGACGCCCGGCACCTGGTGGAACTCACGAAACAGGGTCCAGTCCTGGATCTCTTTGAGCTTCTTTAGAGAAACGTTGCCTGTTACCACATACCGCATCACTTCGCCGGCAGCGCTGGTCATGGGCTGCATAGAGGGCTGCAGGCCGGAAGGCAGGTTCGTGCCGCTTAGCGCCTGGTTTACCTGCTCACGGGCGAAGTAATCGTTGGAATCGTCATCAAAGGTCAGATAGATGGCAGAGAGACCAAACAGCGACCGGCTTCGAAGAGCCGTAATATGAGGCACCGAATACAGGCTGATCTCAAGTGGGATCGTTACCTGCTTTTCCATCTCCTCAGCAGCATGTCCGGGCCATTGAGTAACCACGATTACCTGGGCGTTCATCACGTCCGGATAGGCCTCAATTGGAAGCTGAGAGAAGCTGAATGCGCCCCAGACCAGCAGAGCAAGTGCTACAAAAAGCACGAGAATGCGCTGGCGCATTGCAAATTGAATGAGCTTGTTTACCATGGGTCGGTTGTGCCTGCTCTCAGTCCAGTGCGGTTCCGCCGGCGCCAAGGTACAGTGCGCCATGCGTTACAATGGTCTCTTTGCCCGTCAGGCCGGACGTGATCGCTACCTGGCCCTCGCCGCGCTGCTCACCCATCGAGATTTTCCGTTTGTCGTATTTACCTTCTCCAGCAGCAACGAAAACGTAATCAGCATCGCCATCGTGAACCACTGCAGTTAGAGGAACAACCGGTATGGCCGAATAGGGAGAGTGAGAAGAGATATCGATCTCGACGCTTACAAACATGCCGTCCTTGAGGAGACCCGCACGATTGTCAACATCGGCCCTTACCGATAGCGCATGAGTTGCCGCATCGAGGCCGGGAGATATGAAGCTGATACGCCCTCTCGCCACGAAATTACCAGGAAGCGCATCTGATTTCGCGGAGACGGCGTCGTTGATACGCACCCCTGCTATGTCTTTCTCGTAGACTTGCGCGTCCACAAATACGGTCGCCGAGTTTACAATGGTAAACATTTGCCATGGAGTCTGTCCGGTCTGGTCGACGATTTGGCCGGGATTAACATTCCGTGCGGTAATGATCCCCACTGCAGGGGCGCGCACAACCACAACCCCCATGTGCGTTGGATTATCGAATGTGCTGAGCGCTACATGCGCAGCGTGCGCATCGCTCTCGGCAGCGTTGTAATCATGTTCGGCCTGCTTAAGATCGTGATACAGCGCTGCTTTTGCCATTTTCAACGCTGTTGCTGCCGCCTGTTCGGCAATGGTTGCCTGTTTGTAGTTTGTTTCGGCCTGCGAGATATTCTGATTTGAGTAGAGTTTGCTCGAAAATGCCCTTTGCTCTCGGGCAAGGGTCTGAATGGCGATACGCAGTTGCTCACGATCGTTTGAAACCGCATCATTCGCCTTGCCCAGAGTAGCCTCTGCCGCTTCAACTTCCTGTTTTGCAGCAGTGCCAATCGAAAGCAGCTTTAGAGCTCTATCATATTGCTTCTGGGCGAACGCGAGATCTTTTTCATCCTGCGCAAGCTGTGTCGATGTCTGTTTTTCCGCGCTCTGCGCGTCCGAAAGCGGTTTCTCGGTAAATCCGCCGATATTGCTCTGTTCTCGTGCCAGTTCCAGCGCTCGACGGTTGAATCCAGTAGCCTCTTTGGCCTGAACATATGCCGCTTCCGCAGCCTGTACCTCGGGGGTACCTAACTTAAACTGCTTCCTTGCTGTATCCAATGCCCCCGCTGTAAGCTTTACCTGCTCATCGGCATCTTTAGCGGCGCCGACAGCGTTAGCTGCATCGGAGCTGACCATTTCAGCGAGGGGTTGTCCGGCAGTTACATGATCTCCCACGTTAACAAACACTGTACGGACCTTACCGACGAGTCTAGGGCTTACATTGATGCTGCTGCTTGGCGTGAAATGGACCACTCCGTTGGTCTTAATTAGCTTCTTTCCCGGCTCCACAGTAATCGAGGCTGTCTGCAGCTCAATTGCTTCAGATGCTGCCTTTGATACGATCGCCTGGTTGGGGTTCAGTGCGTTAACGGTATCCTTTTCTTTCGTGCCCGAATGCGAGCCTATGTACTTAATCGCCACAAAAGTGGCAATAACGATAATTGCAATCAGTATAAGTTGTCGCCGCGGCGGTGATGTCTTGATGGCATCGCGATCCGCTCGATGACCGGGCCCGGTGACCGGTACTGGCGTTGTCTCGTTGTTCTGTTCCGATTCAGACACTTCATTCTCCCCGCTATTTACCCGCAGCCTGCTTGCCAAACGCCGCCGAAGCTGTGGAAATCATCAATCCTGTACCTGGAGCAGCGTTTAAGGGCGCAGCGACCGCATGCTCGAGTGTGTAAAGTGCAACGCTATATGCGCCTAGTGCGGAGTTATATGCGCTTTGTACTGCCCGATATGTGTTCTCAGCCGTTATCACATCCAGCAGCGAATTCCCGCCGAGCAGGTAGCTCTCTTTCATCTGGTTGAACAACCGTTCCGATTGTTTGAGTATTCCGTTGTCGTATGTCTCTACCTGGCGCTTTGCCGCGAGGACACTGATCTGGGATGACTTTACATCGAGATCAACCGCTTGTCTTGCAAGCTCCACCTGAGCTTCTTGAGAGCGCACATCTGCCTGTGCTTTTCGTACCGAACCTTTAATGCTGCCTAAATCGATCGGAACGGAAAAGCCAATATTGACTTCGCCAGTTGCGGTAAAGTCCTTGCCAACAACCAAATCCGGATAGTATGCTGAGCGAGCAAGTCCAGCGGAAGCATGGAGAGATTTGAGGTTCGCCAGTGCGCTCTGTACTTCGGGGCGACGTCTCTCTGCGGCTGCCTTAAGATCGGAAAATGACGGGATCGTTGCAGGCTGAAATTCTAGAGGCGTGAGGGCGTCGATTGGGCTGTCAGTCGGATGCCCTAGCTGCTGGTTTAGCACGGCACGCGCGCTGTTAACCGCAGCTACACTTTCGATCAAGTTCTGCTCTTCCTGGATGGCCGTTATGTTCGCGCGGATGCTGTCTGCTTCGTTCCCTGCTCCAGCTTCAAAGCGCTTGCGAGTCAGCTCAGCTAGCTGCCGTAAGTTTGCGTATACCGTCTGTTCAACCTCCAGCGCGCGGTTTGCGGTTTCAAGGTTGACGTAAGCGGTCAGGATATTTAACTTGAGGGCCAGATTGAGAGAAGCGGCATCGAACTCTGCCTGATGGAACTGCTCTTTCGATTGAGACGCACGGAACTTTTGTGCACCGCTGGTCTCTACCGTAATGTATGCGGTGTAATTGGCTGCCTGGGATAGGCCGTCAGTAACGGTTGCCGGCGCAACGGTATTATTTAGTGCGCCATACTGCACCGTAGGGTTTACAGGTGACTTTTGACCGTTGTAATTTTCTCTCGCGCTCACAACGGCGAAATGAGAAGCCGTGGTTTGCGGATTGTCCTTTAAACCGATTTGAACTGCTTGAGAAATGGATATTTTGTTTGCCGCAGGGACAGGCACCGGGAGTTCGGTTGAGGGTGCTGCTCCAGGCTTCACAGCATCCTGTGCGTATGCAGATGCGCAAAGTGTAAACGCTGTTATGGATAAGAAGTATCGTGCAATGGACAAGATCACGGTTTCTTTCTAGCCTAGTCGCTCTTAAGGGCCAACATACCTTTACCTGCCGATCTTGGGCTGCTCAAGCGTAGTCTCGTTCAGGTGACAAGCGAAACAGGTGCAAGGTTAGAGGCAATGGGCTACGACGCGTTGCATGGCAGGCATTATATCCCTGTCAAAACAGGGGTTTCTGGCCGTCTGTACCAAATGACCCCCAACGTGTACCAATTGACCAAGCTTTATTGCGGATAGAGGTGGTTGTAATGCGCGGGAATCACACCGCAGGAGTTATTCCGACACAGATTTGCAACTCTCGATACTGGGACCGGCTTACAGGAGTGAAGTAGCCATCGGACAATCGAACAGAATACGAGTTGCTGCCGAGATTGTGCAGCTCTCTAACGAGCTCAAGCTGTACAATACACGTGTCATGAATTCGTAAAAATCGATCCGCAGGCAGCAGTGCCTCTAGCTGTGTTAAGGAGTAGTAGGTTTTGAAATCGCCATCGCGTGTTCGTACAAAGACCCGATTTTGCCTCGTGATTGCGCATATTACCTCCTCCAAGAGGAGCAATCGTACTGAAGAACCCTCGCGAATTGGAAGGTGTGCCAGAGTGGTCAGATTCTGAATGAACGCATCATCATCCATCGCCAATGATTGTTCGGAGGCCGCATTGCCTACCGAATCTCGCATCGAGATTTCTGCGACCCGGGTGCCCGCGCGTTCCAAAGCCGATTCGAGCCCCTCGAGCGAAATTGGTGTTGATAGATATTCCAGTGTGCTGAATTCTAATGCAGCTACTGGATTCTCGTTGCCAGCCATCACTAAGATGGTAAACGGTACTCTGTCGAGTGATTGAAGCGCAGCTACCATCTGCAGACCTGTCATTCCTGGTATCAGGAAGTCGAGAAAGATTATGTCAGGCGTCAGATCCTCCGCAAGCGTTAAGCCTTCAATCACAGTTGAACAATCGCCTACAACTTCTACTGACTTAGCTTCCAGCATACTTCTCAAATGTAACCGAACAAGTGGCTCGTCATCAATTACAAGCGCCTTCATCAGGGTTGTACCGCCTCCAACGACGTGCCGACTGTGGCACACATTACTCCAGCTCTAGCCAAGGCAGGCTGGTGATTCAGTTTATCGGAGTTCTTGGTAAGATACAACCGAAAAAGTCTCAATCGACCCGATTAGGCGATAGTTGGAACAATTGTAGGTATGAGTTATATAGCGATAAACAAAGTCTGCAGGGGCCAGCCGTCCAAAACCTGTAAAGGGGGCTAGGAAACGTCGTAGGAGGGGGCGCCGCTTACGAACTAATGTGCGGCCGAAGATTTAGATAAGCGGATTGCAAATCCACCTTCGCGCGACATCACGAGATGGAGTTTATTCGTTGCTTTGACGATTTGGCGAGACTCGCTAAGGTGAGTTGGCGCACGATCGGCATCTTTTGCA
The DNA here is from genome assembly GCA_903919615.1 of uncultured Chthonomonas sp. GTDB lineage: Bacteria > Armatimonadota > Chthonomonadetes > Chthonomonadales > Chthonomonadaceae > CAIXIX01. Next base: position 16,369 of record CAIXIX010000352.1, on the reverse strand, counting down.
TCCTGAAAGATGAGAACCTCATAGGTTCCGCTGCCGAGAAACGAAAGCGGCACATCAACAGTGCGGGCTGCCTGGCCTGCCATACCACCGAGAAACCAGTTCGATCCGCTGCGTCGGGCAGAAACGATGAACTCCCCGGGCTCACCCGCGAGTACACGTGTCTCATCCCAGGTGGTTGGAACGATCTTGAGAAACTCAACGCCAGCTTGGTTTTTGTAATTATCCGGGTCGTCGCAGACGCAACAGAGCGGACTATCGTAGACAACAAACATTGCTAGCTGATGTGCCCGGGTACCCATCACGGTCGTGGGCTTAGTCTGCTTAAACTCTGCCTTTGTTACATTCAAGAAACCGCCAGGAGTGAAGTCCATTGGGCCAGCCAACATTCGCGTGAAGGGCAGCGTGACCGTGTGTTCAGGGGTGACTCTGTTCGAGAACTTATTGTACTCATTCCCAAGAACTCCTTCCCGAGTGAGCAGGTTCGGATAGGTTCGCCGCAATCCTGTTGGCTTGTAGGCGCCATGAAAATCTATCATCAGGTGATGCGCAGCGGCGATTTGAACGACTTTCTCGTACCAGTTAACCATCTCCTGGTCGTCACGATTCATAAAATCGATCTTGACACCCGCGAGCCCCCATTGCTCATAGGTCGCAAACGCTTCGCCAAGCTTTCCTTTTACCAGAAAACGGTTCACATCGTTTGAATGCAGCCAAACCCAGAGCCGCACATGCCGATCCTTGGCGTACTGAAGCAATTCGGGCATATTTACTGCGGGGTTAGTATGTGTGATGTCAGCGGATGCAGTGTCGAATTGACCGTACCATTGCCAGTCTACAAGCTGATAGGGCCAGTGCATGTCCGCGGCAAGCTGGATAAACCGCTCATCTGTTGCGGTATCCATCTTTACATCGCCACTCCACCAATGGTCCCATGCCATCATGCCGGGACGAATCCAGGAGGTGTCTGGTATAGCGCAGGGCGGGCTCAGGTTTTCGACAAGCTCCGATTCGACAAGCGCTCCCGGTCGATTACCAAGCATAACGATGCGCCATGGAGAACTGTGCGGCCCTGATCGTTTAACGAGACCTTCGCCATCGATTCGAGGGGCAAGGCGCGTCGTCAGCGTAACTGGCTGAGCCGTCTTTGACGGCTCCGGGGATCGAATCACAGAGAAGACAACACTGCCTTTACCTTTGGTTTCCGAGTCGATGCCAATTGATGACTCAAATTTCTCATATTTGGCGCCAAGATCAAAAACCAATGAACCGACAGAATGCGTGCCAAGTCCTGTATTAAACGGAATGCCAGCGATGCTGATCGGATTACCACCTACGCTCTTGTCGATACTTAGCTTGCCGAATCCCTGCGAAGCACTTACCGGCGTAAGCGTTGAAAGCCGTGTGCGCTTACCATCGGCTGAGATGAGCGTAGCGTCGGCCCAGTCCGCATGATCAAACTCAAACCCATCTCCACCATCTCCGATAGAGAGCTCAAGTAACCGAATACCTTTAACGGGCACCGTTATCTTACGCGGAGGTTCATTTCCAACGATCAGCGGGCTTCGATAGAGGATGCCGGACGATTCACCGCTTACATAGGCGCCAGACCAGTCTGTTAAATCCGCCTCTGTTATCGCAGAATACAGATCGGGCTGAACTCGAACCAGTAGAGGAAGGCTAATGAGGTTGGATGCGCCAATGCTGGAGAGCTGTCGTGGGCTATACTCCGTTTCATATGCTGGCTCCTTGTTAGCAGCCCAGGCACGCGCATCTCGGGCAAATCGGTACTCGGTTAGCTCTCGCGTTAGAGTGAACAGTCGGTTTGATTTAGAATCTGATACAGAATAACGGAAGGCAATTCCGTCGTTATATGCCCTGAACGTCAGGATCAATTGTGGCAGCGCTACGTCTGAACTCGCAAGGTGGATCGCAGCTTCGTTGTACTGGTTGCGAACCGTGCTGAACTTACCGCAGACTGTTTTCCAGGTGGAGTCACTCGCTCGCCGGACGGTCGATGTAATCTTCAAATTCGGTCCCAAGATCGGCAAACCGCGATATTCGAGGCCCAGACGCGAATCTCTGATAACGTCTGTACCGTGAAACTGGACCGTGTATGTGAGCGCTGCGCCAGCGTTAACATGAGCCTCAAGAGCGCCATCGGGAGACTTGACAGAAACAGGCGCCTGCGCTTTGCACGGCACAATCCATCCCACGGAGTATAAAGCCAGTGGAATCAACACCTGAGCGACTTGTCGAATTGCTGTGGGACGAAACATTGCTCTCTCAATCTTCCGCGCGGTCTTACGCCTCTGGATGAACCCATGGCTTCCGGTAGGGACGGTGCAGCAGCTTGTTCGCTTCTGGATCACCAACGACGCGCTGAACCTGTGGATCCCAGACGAGGGTTCGGGCCAGTTTCATCGATATATTGGCGAGAATGCACGATGCTGTTGAGATGTGGCCCTCCTCGATATCAGCAACGGGCCGGCCACGCGTTGCAACGGCATTCAGGAAGTCCAGCATATGATGCCGTATCGCTGGGGCACAGTGGCGTTCGAGGTCGCGCTCCGTTCGATCAATAGGGTATTGATCCAGCTCATAGGTAACGTCTTTGTGCACAGCTTGGCCATTGTTTGGCTTAAAGTCATAGCTCATTACGCTTGCCTTGAGCGTGCCCTTATCGCCATACAGTACTGCCCCCCACGGATAGGCGGGATCAGGCGCGTCGCCCCAACTTCTGTGCTCCCACAGAACCTTGGTTTCTCCAAAATCAAACGTTGCTGCTTGCGTATCCGAAATGTTCGCCTTGCTGGCTTTATCAACGAGGATACCACCGCTTGAGGTCACGCTCTTCGGCCATCCAAGGCCCATCATCCAGCGAGTCATATCCAGCATATGCACGCACATGTCGCCCACGATGCCGTTGCCGTACTCCATAAACGCACGCCAGCCGCGAGGGTGATCCCAGGCATTATAGGGCCGCATCGGAGCCGGCCCGGTCCACATCTCGTAATCGAGATATTCTGGGGCCGGTCCATCCGGCGGATTGCCCGAGGCTCGCATGTGGTAATAACAGCAAATTTCAACGAGGCCGATCTTGCCTAACGCTCCGCTGCGGACGATATCGCGTGCCTCGGCCAGATGAGGTGTGCTGCGCCGCTGTGTACCAATCTGCACAACCTTTCCGTGCTTTCGTGCGGCATTGACCATCGCCTGACCCTCGGCGATGTCTGTGCTGATCGGCTTCTGGCAATACACGTCGGCGCCAGCCTCAACGGCGGCGATCATGTTTAAAGCATGCCAGTGATCTGGCGTGCCGATCAGAACGATATCGACGTCCTTCTGTTTTAACATCTCTCTGTAGTCGCGATAGGCTCTCGGTTTGTTGTGGGAAGCCTGCCTCTGGGATACCAATTCAACAGCTTCAGCCAGCATCCGGCTATCAACATCACAGAGGGATACAACCTCTACAGGCGCAACTTGAATCAGCCTAAACAGGTCGCACTTGCCGTACCATCCACATCCAATAAGGCCAACGCGCAGCTTTTTCTGCTGTACCAGCGCCTCGGCAGGAATATTCGATGCAGCTGTTAGCGACGCGCCAGCGGCGGCGGTGAGAAATTGTCTTCTATCCAACTATGGAATCTCCTGTAATCACCAGAAAGGGGCTCTCAGGTCAAACACGATGCAGATAACGAGGAATAATTGTCAGTTCAACATTGAAACTCATTCTCCTTCTTACATCCAATCATTGTGAAGGGACATGATAATGTTCCTATGTATTACAGAATTGCAATTAATTGCGCTATATACGGAAATTGGCACGATCTATGCGTACACTGTAGGCGGCGCGGTATATATCAATGACACTTGAACGAGGGAGTATAGCAAATGAAGTACGGTATAGCGCTCGCAAGTGCTTTGTGCGCAATCGCAGGAAGCGCAGCACACGCTCAAACTATCGTCAACGGGAACTTCAGTTCGCCAGCATACCTGAGCGGTTGGGCCCATAATCCTGATACAGCCTGGATCGCAGATGCAGGCTCCGATGGAGCTCCTGGTGAAGCCTGGCTGAACAACACCGACCCAACAGCCCAGGCGTACATATCACAGACCATTACGGGCCTGGGTTTCGATAGCGCATATGTGATAACCGGTTACTATGGTAACTATGGCGGCTTTGCTGGAAACCATGCGTTAACAGCAGAGATAAATGGCGTTACGGATTTCGTAAACAATGATACCGGATACGTCGGCTACTGGAAGCCTTTTAGCTTTCTGTTCACAACCGGAAATACAACCACTGCAGACTTGCAGATCAATGCACAGGTTGGCAGCGACACCAACTACTTTGTAGATGGAATCGGCATCAGAAAGATCACACCCGAGCCGGGCAGCGCTGGCCTACTGATCGGCCTGGGAATTGCAGCAACCATCGCGCCATTGCGAAAGAGAAAAACCTCAAAGGGGTTATAGTCGTAGGTTGTGATAGAGGAGCACGCAGAAGTTTCCGGTGATGCTCTTGCTCCTCTATCCAATTGTAATCTCTTAAATGCCTGGTTGCAAATTGGTCCGCATTTCGGTAAGCTTGTTCGAAGCAGTGCAGGAGTTCAGGATAGTTGAAAGGCGGAAAGATGAGGCAGGTAACCTCTTTCTGGTTCAAGATAAGTTCTATTGAGGAGCCAGACAGCATAACTGAAGATATGGATTCGGAAATAAACCGGTGGGCAGAGCGCACGGAGGCGGTTATCGTTAGCACGTCAATGTGTGTCGAGCCAGTCCGCAACGTCCTCTACGTTCTCGTTACCTGGGAACGGCAGTAGCCCCTACTCGAAACCCTGTTTCTCCAGCATTTTTTGAGCCGTCTTGGGATCTCGATGGCACTTTACGCAGTAGTCCTTAGGATGAACGGCCACATGTGTCTCTTTATCGCGGATTGCTGCCCAACCGACGGTAAACGTGGCGCAGATCGCCAAAACAACAACGGTAAATGCGGCCTTGTTTGAGATGCGTCTCTTCAGCATCGCTTAATTCCTGTTCAATGATAATCCGGATGGCATTCAGGACTAACTGTTTGCCATCCGGACCATTTGCGCCGATAAACCTGGCGACGTCTATTTGACTTCGCCCTGTTTGTCCTTACGCTCCTCAGCCGAAATATCGGTCTTCGGATCGTGTGCTGGTTTTGGTTCTGTCTTGTTGCAGCCGATGCAGGTAAAACCAATTACCGACACGGCAGCGAAGCAGACCAGGAAGCGCTGTGTATTTTTGTTCGTAACCATCATATTGCTCCTGCGCCGAACTAATCAGGCATCAGGCAGTGCGATGAGCCACCGTTGCATGGTGGGTAGTTCTGGTAGATCCATGCACCGATGTTGCCGCAAGTGATTGGGTTTGGCAGGTCAAGCGAGTCACCATCCGGGTTGGTGATGGTTTCGCTCGGATCGGCGCAGTAGTAGGAAACCTGATCCACTGAGCGCGGAATTGCGAACTTGCCATTTTCGGCGCCAGCCATGTAGCCCGCGCGGTAGTAGATCGCCTTGGAGTGGCCGTCTGCGAAGGCAACGTTGAAGTGGCCGCCACTGTGGCGCAGGGAGCTGTTCGTGTTTCCGCCCCATGTGCAGAGCAGGAAGCTCATGGTCATGGTTGTTCGAGGCGTGTCATAGGAGTCGCCGAACGCGAAGAGCTGTGCGGGCGAGGTCATGGACGCGAGAGAGATACCCGGGATGTACTTGCTGCCAGGTCGGTTCGGGTCTGGCTGCTGGCCACCTAGAAGACCGCCACCACGGCGGTGAATTGGGCCCCAGTTCATACCGTAGCCGACCTCTTTGCCGGTTGGGCTGATGTTAACACCTACGCTAGTATTGTTGTAGCCATCGCAGCAGTCGTTGCGATCCGGGCAGAAGTAAAGCTGCGCATTCTTCGTGTAGGGATAGAGCGCGAAGTACCAGTCGCCCACAGGGCCGCCAAGTGCGATCGTCGTCTCATCGTAGTCCTGGACATACATGTAGAACGAGGTACCGATCTGCTTGGTGTTGCTAAGGCAGGAGATGGCGCGAGCCTTCTCACGAGCCTGGGCGAAAACGGGGAACAGGATGGCTGCAAGGATCGCGATAATCGCGATGACAACAAGCAGTTCGATCAGGGTAAAACCTGACTTGTTGCTCTTGCTTGCGGATGACGTAAGCGGCATGAATCTTCTCCTCTGAACGTGGAAGCGTGAACAGGATGCCTGGCGAACGTGACGAGCGGCGCCAGCGAACCGGAAAGACCCGAGATTCTCCACAGACCCCGGTGGATGGTTCTTTTTACATCTGGGCACAAGATACCTGCATGATATTATGATATTGTTAAGAAAACCTTAAATTATTTCGTTTACATCCTGCTAACGGCGGAGTTACAGTGCACAAATTACGCACATCAAGTGAAATTGTGTGTTATGGCTCCCGGACCGCCGTGCAAACCATTTCGAGAACCCGTCGCAATCCGTCGTCACCACCGAGTCCGCCGTCATTAAACGGCGTTCGCTGAATCGGTCTCCAATTCGCCCTGGAGCCATCGTATTGATACGGGTCTTGGATTCCAGTAAGTGATGCATCCCACTGCCCATCGGAACCGCCAAGTTTATAGATCACAAGATCAAGCGATGGAACGACGAAGATTCCGAATCCACCGGCTCCTGATTTATAGTAGGCGTCATGTGGCGCAGCCACCACGTGGCCATCGGAATTGTTCTCAAATTGAAGGCTGAACGGTGTGTGAACGTTGTAGGTCAGCGGTTTGTTGCAAAGCGCCACGTAGCTGGCGGGGACAACCTGCTTATCGCCCCATTTCCCTTTGTGCAGCAGGCAATACCCAAATCGCAGCGCGTCGGTTGCATGCAAAGCAGTGCTTCCTGCGCCGTTAGCGTGGGGCATTAAGTAGTCGCCTCGATGGAGGCAGTATCCCCATCGACCCCAGCCCATGGGCTTCGCCAACCGTTCATTCACATAGTCCTGCAACTCCAGGCCCGTAACATTCCGCAAAACAATGGAGGCAATATGTGGAGCCGGTGAGGAGTAGGAGTAGCCTTCGCCGGGATCAGTCCATAAAGGCGTTCGAAGTGATGACCCGTCCAGATCTCGAATGTCCTGGCCCGGTACAGGCGTTAACGGCACGACTTTGCCGTGCACCATTCCCGGGCTGCCGCCTTCGCCATGAAATCCTGCTGACATACATAATAACTGCCCTAACGTTATCGCCGCTTTTCTCGGATCGTCGAGCGGAAACGCCTCAGGCAAGTATACAGGAGTAAACACTTTCTGATCGAGGCCATCGGGAATTTTGTTCTTGAACTCTTGAAGCATGATGCCGCACGCGATGCTGGTAACGGCTTTGCCAGTCGATGCCATATCGGGATTGCCATTTCGGTGAGCACGTCCGAAATAGCCCTCGTAGACAAGGTACCCGTGCCGAACGACCAGCAGGCCGCCGTTCTGCGTGCATCTCGAAGTGAACTCGAACGCCTGTTGTAAACGGTCCTGCTCCATGCCTGCCAATCGACGAATCGATCCGGCATCCTTCAACATGCGCCATCCTCCCTGGCTATCAGACGGAGGGAAATACTCTTTTTGATCCGCCATTGTGCGGTTCGCAGAAATTGCTATCAGACCACCAACAAGTGCAGCCATCGAGCATTTAGTGAACCTTGAAGTAAACAGCATGAACCACCCCATAGTCGCGCATAATATGCATAGATACAACAGTACAGTGGCGTGGACCTGCACCACGACATGCCATTTAAATGAGGTCCAATGATTCATTTGCCAGATGGGGCGCTGAAGGCGATACAGGTTGTATCTATTCCACCACGATGAGGTTAATCCGTGAGAACCGATGGAATCCATGCGCTCAATGGGCTGCTGCCAGAGGAGTTTGCGCTAGTTCGAGAGCTGCAGTTAATGTGCAACGCTCACGACGGAGTCAACGTTAAGTTTAACTACGACATGATGCGGCGGCGCGACCCCGGAATGAACTGCGACTACTGTTATTACATGTCGGGAAAACTCGCAGGCTACCTCGCTCTGGATCGATTCGGCACAAAGGCAGAGCTAACTTCAGCCGTTCATCCCGATTTTCGCAGACAAGGAATTTTCAAACGCCTCTATTTCGCCGCCATTTCTGAGGCAGCAATCGGCCCCGTAGATAGCCTTCTACTTGTAGGGTATCGAGGATCGGGGGCAGGCTCGGCTGCGATCGCGTCACTTGGTGTTTCACTCAAAGAATCCGAATATTGCCTGCGCGCGACCATTGACGAATTGGTTCAGCCCAAAGCAGGAACAATGGACCTCGAGCCCGTTTCAATCACAAATGAAGATCAGATTGAGACGCTGTCCAACCTGTTGCAGATTTCGTTCCCAAACGCTACCTGGGGCAGCCCATCAGATATCCGAAAAGAGCTTTCGCAAGAGGGCTATTACTACTGGTTCGCGCTTAAGAATGGGCAGCGGATCGGGCAAATCGGAGCCATCTCGACAGGTGATTCGGGCTACATTCGTGGCGTTGGAGTTTTGCCAGAGTTGCGCGGGCGAGGCTATGGGCGACGAATGCTATTTTCCGTACTGCAGAAACTAATCGTACTGGGCAATCGACACTTCGAGCTCGACGTGGCGACCGAAAACGAGAGCGCTCTCAGCGTTTACACCTCGTGTGGCTTTGTCGTAAAAACCGTTTATGATTACTACGATGCAACGGCACTAATCAAGTCGAACCATTGATCCATGTCGCATCGAATATTTGGTGACATCGCAGTGCATTGCTCGTCATTGCCTCGCCGGATGCCATAATATTGCATTGCCTGCTGAGTTTTCTGGCGTAGGAACCATTGCCTGAAGTTTTGCGTTTTAATCTTTAGCGTCGTACCGCTGCTGATACTGCCGCGTATAACGCGAAGCTATGCCAGAACCTGGAGACCATAGAAATGCTTCGATACACAATGAAGAGCCCGTTGCAACTTATCTGTGGATTGTTAATCGCACTGACTATCGGTGGGTCTACTACAGCAACCGCCCAAGTCTCCAGTGCAGCTCCACCTAGAGTTGAACGACAGACTGCGACTCTGGCTGCGGGATGCTTTTGGAGCATGGAGGCCATCTTCAAGCAGCTAAAGGGAGTTGAGAAGGCTGTACCAGGATATGCAGGAGGTCAGTTGAAGGATCCCAGCTATGAGGATGTGGAGACCGGCACGACAGGGCATGCCGAAACCATCAATATCACCTTCGATCCATCAAAGATCACCTTTAAAGAGCTGCTTGACGTCTACTTCACTATGCGCGACCCAACGACACTCAATCGACAGGGTAACGATGACGGGCCGCAGTATCGGTCTGTGATCTTCTACCACAACGATCAACAGCGTCGAGAGGCGTATGAGATGATCAAGAAGTTTACCGATAATCACGTATGGCCAGGCCACATTGTCACGGCAGTCTCGCCGTATGTGAACTTTTATCCAGCCGAAAACTACCATATCGACTACTACAAGCTGCATCCCAATCAGCCATACTGTCGTCTGGTGATCGCTCCCGAAATCGACAAATTCCACGCGGTTTTTCGCTCGAAACTGAAGCAGTAGCGATGAACCGTTTGTACCAATGGCCCGCGGAGCTCTGCGGGCGATTGTTGTTTAAGGTGGCCCAAGCCTGAGGACAGATACCTCGTCGATTTTACCGCCTTTAATCTCCGTCGGCGCGCTATGCGTGAATACCGCAACTTACAGCTTTAGCTTTCCGCCAAATGTTCGCACATTGTGAGCAGGCGCTCCCCACATGGTTGTGTTCACCATATGCACTGTCGTAGTGAGGTCTCCAGCACATACAATATATGCCTTTTCAACAGTGTCGGGCACGCCCCGAGGAGTACCCTGTACTGAATGACCATTATCAAACTGACCGAGCCGAGGAGAATCAATCTAAACATCACCGAATATCTCCAGAGCCAGCAACAAGGCGCATAAGCACATAAAGACTATTCCAATTGCTTGAGGCAATCGGCCTCTTTATCTCGCAGGATTCCTTGCCCTGTTAGGAGCATTTATGGTCCATTCGTGAAGCTTGTAGTTGAGGTGCTGAAATGACTCTGACGGCAGATGAAAAGCAGAGATTTGAGATCGATGGCTACCTGATTTTTCAGGGTTTGGTAGATGAAAAGATGCGAGCAAAATATGTGCCGATAATGCAGTCTCTCGTTGACCACGCCTCGACACTGCTGTTGCCGAGCGCTCACTTCTCTCTCGCTCCAGATGCTGAAGGAAAGCCTCTGCCTGGGCAGCTTCACAAAGTTCAAGGCGTGTGTGAGGTTGCGCCTGCGCTGTTGGACCTTGCAAGTGAGCCTGCTATATTGGACCGAGCGGAGGATCTCATTGGCCCCAACATCGACATGTTCGGCTCCAAATTCTTTCCAATGAACCGCAGAGGCGCCACTTCCACCGGCTGGCATCAGGACAACCACTATTTCGGCACAGACTCAGGCAGGGTATTGAGCTGCGCTATTTATCTTGAAGCGACGACCGTGGAGAACGGATGCCTTATGGTGCTGCCCCAGAGCCATCGAACTGGCGAACTGGTAGCTCACGATAGCGGTAAAGGCGTCTACGCACATGGTCAGTGGGCAGATGTAGATGAGAACAAGGCAGTGGACGTGATCTGTGAACCTGGGACCGTCGTATTTTTCTCCGCCAATCTTCTTCACGGAGCCCGCCCAAATCTTTCTGGCAGAAGCAGCTACCGCACCGCTTGGCACTACTTTCCTGCCGATTTGAAGCTCGACCTGTTCCCCCGCGGCGTATACAGCGATAGATACATAGTCCGTGGCACTTAACAACAGCTCATTAGCCTGTAAATTCTGTCACCTGCGCCAACCGCATGTGTCTCTTAATGCAAATGATGCGCATCTTCGTTAAACGTACCCATCTAACCGACACACTGACCGCAGTGTTAGCGGCAGTTTGCCTGATATCCAGCCATTCTGGAAATCGTGCTGCTGCACAAACGCCGACGGATGCCCACGCCAAACTTTTCGAGAACAAAATCCGACCGCTTTTAATCGCATCATGCATGGGGTGCCACGGCAAGGAAAACCCGGGCGGTGGGTTGCGGCTCGATAGTCCCGTATCTGCGCAGAACGCCCTGGAGATCGTAAAGCGCGTGAAAGGGGAAGGCAAGGCCGCACGGATGCCTCTCGGCTCTGCGCTCGCACAAGACAAGATCGAAGCGATTGAGATGTGGGTGAAGGCTGGTGCATACTGGCCATCAGGGACTTCCGTTTCGCCTTCGTCCGATATCGCACGTCGCGCAAAGAGTCACTGGGCATTTCAACCTCTTCGTAAATCCGCGTCGCCTACAGTTCTAAATCCTCGTTTTGCGAACTGGTCCCGCAATCCAATCGACGCATTTATTCTCGATCCACTTCTGAAGCGCGGCCTCAAACCCTCGCCTGTCGCTAGCAGACGTGAACTGATACGGCGGCTCTCCTTTGACCTCACCGGTCTGCCACCCACGCCCGAGGAGGTGAGCGCGTTCGAAGCGGATAGCTCGGCTGGCGCGTATGATACGCTTGTCGATCGGCTGCTCGCCTCACCGCACTATGGTGAAAAGTGGGGCAGGCACTGGCTGGATGTAGTGCGCTATGCCGAAACAAACAGCTACGAGCGAGACAATCCAAAACCCAACGTGTATCGCTATCGCGACTGGGTGATTTCCGCGTTTAACCAGGATAAACCTTACAATCAGTTCGTGCGCGAACAGATTGCTGGTGATGAGATTGCTAAAGGCGCAGGCGACGCCCTGACTGGCACCGGTTACTATCGCCTCGGGATTTGGGACGATGAGCCCGCGGACATCAAACAGGCCGAAAACGACGATCTCGATGATCTCGTCGTAACAACAGGCCAGGCGCTACTCGGGCTAACTCTGGACTGTGCGCGCTGCCACGATCATAAATTCGATCCCATTCCTCAGCGGGACTACTATCGCATGGTCGCCTTCTTCAAGAACATAAATCGGTTCAAGAATGGCGGGCCAACGGATGAATCCATCTTCTTCGCGAGCGCCGAGGAGAAGGCAGCCTATACAGAAAAGCTAGCAGATCTCGACGCCAAACGAAAAGCTGCCGCCAATGAATTAAAGCGGGTAGAAGACGCATATAACAAGGGCCGCGACAGCCTTATTAAACCATCCGATTTCGTCGGTTTGCGCTATCGATACTTCGAAGGCGCCTTTGGAAGCATGCCGGATTTTGAGACGCTAAAACCAATCAAGTCTGGCACACTAATGCCTGCGATCATCGATCTAAAAACTCGTAGACGCGATGAGAACTTTGGGTACGTTTTCGAAGGAGAGCTGAAGGCGCCACAGGCAGGGAACTACACATTCTACATCGATACAGATGATGGCTCTAAGCTAACGATCGCGGGCAATAAGCTCACAGAGAAGGCGGGAGGCGGCCAGGGCGCCGAGATGACGGCAACGCTTCATCTTGCTGCTGGCCAGGTTCCATTTCGAATTGACTATTTTCAAAGTGTAGGCCCTTTTGGGCTGAACTTCGCCTGGAGTGGCCCGGGCTTTGAACGGCGCCCGCTCTCGGCGCTCTCTGCATGCTCTTCATTAGGATTGCCTACACTGCTGAAGGCGGAGCTCGCACAGATCGTCGGAAGAGATAGGGCAGAACTCTATAACAAAATAACGCAGCGAAAGGCGGAGCTGGATAAACAGGAGGTTGCCTCTCCCAAGGTCCTTTGTGTAACCGAAACTGGACCAAATGCCACCGACACCTTTGTGCTGAAGCGCGGAAACCCCAACGCGCCAGACGAGAAGGTACAGCCTGGATTCCCTACATGCCTCGGTGGTGGGGAAGCAGTTATGCCGGCTCCGCCAGCCGGTGCAACAAGCTCTGGCAGACGAACAGCGCTCGCGGAATGGTTAACGTCGCCATCGAACCCGCTTGTCGCTAGAGTGATCGTCAACCGAGTGTGGCAAGGTCATTTTGGCAGAGGAATTGTCCGCACACCCAACGATTTCGGTATACAGGGCTCAAGACCGACTCATCCGGCGCTTCTGGACTGGCTTTCTGCCAGATTTGTTCAGGACGGATGGAGTTTTAAGAAGCTGCATAAACTCATCCTTACCAGCAATACATATAAGCAGAGCTCACGGTCGAATCCCAACGGTCTCGCAAAAGACCCCGGCAACGATCTTTTCTGGCGATTTGATATGCGTAGGCTCGAAGCGGAAGAGATAAGAGACAGCATTCTTGCCGCATCTGGTAATCTGAATCTAAAGCTTTATGGAGAATCCGTTTATCCCGAAATTCCGAAGGATATTCTCGCGGCGCAATCTATACCCGGAAATGACTGGTATACCCAGAAAATGAAACCGGAGGATGTTAATCGGCGAAGCATCTATATCCATGTTAAGCGCTCGCTGATCTATCCACTGTTAGCGACGTTCGACCTGCCGGATACCGACAGAACGAGTGCGTTGCGCTTTGCCTCAACGCAGCCTACTCAGGCGCTAGGATTGGTAAATGGCACCTTCGCCAATCAGCAAGCCGCAGCGATGGCCGAGAGAGTTTCGAAGGATATCGGCGCATCTGGAACGGATCGAGCATTTGTAATTAGAGCATTTTCGCTGACAATGCAGCGAAGGCCAACGGAAGCAGAGACAACGGAGGGCGCCGCCCTCCTTAAGCGCCTTGAACAAAGAGGCGCGACGCATGAAAAGGCGCTCCAGTATCTGTGCCTCGCGGCGCTGAACCTGGATGAGTTTGTGTATCTGGACTAGCTTGCATTGTGATCTTGGTGAACTACCATACGGAGAGAACGTAATGAGCGGTGTGTGCCGAACTTCGAGAAGAGAGTTTCTGTGGGAAACGGGCGCAGGCTTTACCGGTCTGGCGATGACTGGTTTACTTGGCGCAGACGGTTTCTTTAACGGAGCGGGAGCGTCTCCAGATACCGCACATGCTAGGCCTCATAGCGCCAGCGCTAACCCGCTAGCGCCAAAGCCTCCGATGTTTCCCGCAAAAGCGAAAAGCGTCATCTTCCTCTTTATGTATGGCGGTCCCAGCCAGCTGGATACCTTCGATTACAAGCCGAAGCTCGTAGGGCGTGATGGCCAAACGATCACCGTACGAAGCTTCCGTAACGGCAATAAGCCAACCGAACTTAAACTGATGGAGCCGCGTTGGAAGTTTAAGCAATACGGGCAGTGCGGGAAGTACGTCTCAGATCTCTATCCCCATCTTGGCGGCTGTGTCGACGACATGGCATTTATCCACTCCATGTATTCCGACGCCCCCGTGCATGGCTCAGCAATGATCCAAATGAACACTGGCAAGATCCTTACAGGCAGCCCCAGTCTTGGCTCCTGGGTCAACTATGGTCTTGGCAGCGTTAATCAGAACCTCCCCGGCTTTGTTGTTATGATGGATACCACCGGCGGCCCGATCTCTGGAGCAAAGAACTGGTCTTCCGGATATATGCCCGCTGCCTATCAAGGTACTGTGTTGCGTGCCGCAGGCGATCCTATCCTTGATCTAACGCCTCCGCCAGGAATGACGGACGGTATGCAGAGGGATGTTCTGGATTCTATTGGCCGGCTAAACGAATCGCATCGCGCTCCTCGAGCGGATAACTCCAATCTTTCCGCCCGAATAGCCAGCTACGAACTCGCATACAAAATGCAGAGCCATGCTCCGGAAGCTGTGGATATCACGAAAGAGCCGGAATCTATCAAGAAGATGTACGGGCTCGACAAGGAAGAGACGAAAGACTTCGGGTATCGGTGTCTGCTTGCGCGCAGATTGGTAGAGCATGGTGTACGCTTCATTCAGCTCTATGCGGGAGGCGGCAATACGAACTTCCTTAACTTCTGGGATGCCCACGGCGGCCTGGTTCCAAACCATAACCGCAATGCGCTAAGGACTGATCAGCCAATCGCGGCTCTCATCAACGATCTTAAGCAGCGCGGTCTCCTCGATTCAACACTTATCGTGTGGGGCGGCGAGTTCGGCCGTACGTCGCATGGTACGGGAGATGGGCGCGACCACAATGCTTACGGATACACCATGTGGATGGCAGGTGGCGGAATCAAGGGCGGCACCACGGCAGGTGAGACCGACGAACTCGGCATGGAGGCTGCGGTTGACCGGTACCACGTCAAGAACCTACATGGCACCATTCTTCATCAGCTTGGGCTCGATCCAAACAACCTCAGCTATTTCTATAACGGCCTCAACCAGAAGCTGGTTGGCGTTGTACCGATAGAGCCGATAAAGAAAATCATTAGTTAATTCGTACAAGGGAGACGATTTTGAAAACAGGTATCTCTATTAGGATTGGTGCGATCGTGCTCGCAGGAGCAGTGGCCACCATCTGTGGTGCACGGCTGCACGCACAGGATCAGGCAAAGAACCAGGCGCCAAAGTCGCCGCTTACCGCTTTTCGGCTGGGAATGCGTCCGCCACAGGGCGCGGTCATCCTATTTAGCGGAAAAGCTGAGGAGTTTGCTAACAACTTCTACAAGCGGTATTCGACGAACCCAGGCGACTGGACCGTTGACGCAGCTGGCGTCTCGTCACCCAATAAGGACGACTTGACGACAAAAATGGAGTTTGGCGACTGCTACGTTCATTGTGAATTTCAGTGCTCTGTGGATGCTAATGGCAAATCCATTGGCGAGGGAAACAGCGGCGTCGGCCTGATGGGGCGATACGAAGTTCAGATTCTAGATAGCTACGGCAAAGAGCATCCGGATGCCACAGACTGCGGCGCCTTTTACAGCAGGAAGGCTCCAATCACGAACCCTTCCAAGAAGGCTGGCGAATGGCAGACGTTCGATATCCTTTTCCGTGCGCCTCGATTTGGGGCGGATGGTAAGGTAACCGAGAGACCACGCGCCACCGTATTTATGAACGGTGTCATTGTACAGAACAACGACGAGATATCGAGCCCAACTGGTATTCAGTACGGCGAGTTTAAGGGCGAAGTCGCAACAGGCCCAATCGTTCTTCAGGGCGACCACAGCCCGGTCCACTTCCGCAACGTGTGGGTAGTGCCAATTTAAGTGTTAGGTTATTCTGAGTGATAAGGATCGAAGGCCTATCGCGGATACGCGGACCTTCTCCCTCTCCCCGCTTGTGTGGGAGAGGGTCGGGGTGAGGGGCAAAAAAGGCCCATCGCGGACTTTCCGTGATGGGCCTCATGTTTGCGGAGATAAATAATGAGATTGAACCGAGAGCAGCTTACAATCTGGCTTGACAGAATTATTGAGCGTTTCGAGATACTCGACCGTTCCGTTGAAAAGCTAAACGATGGAACCGATACCGATATTGG
>CAIXIX010000351.1 GCA_903919615.1 uncultured Chthonomonas sp. | reverse complement strand
CCGCGTCCCGGCCAGTGGCGAGCGTCAGCCCGATGGGCTTCTACACGTCCAATATTTATAACGCCGCCTCATGGCGAATAGCAACGGTGGATGCGCTTGGAAATATTGCCACCAGCATCTTCGCCGTGAACGGGAAGACAATAGCAGAACAGAGTCCACTTGGGTCCCTGACCAGCTTCACGCTGGATGCGGCTTCTCAGCGCATCTGTGTCGTTGACGCCAATGGCGGCCGCAGCACCACGCTTTACGACCCAAGAGGCAACAAAAGCGTGGAGATGGATCAGCTCGGAGCAAGAACCAGTTTCACCTACGATGGTAACAGCAATACGATATTGAAGGTGGATGCAAGAAGCTGGCCAACGACATACACGATAGATCCTCTCAATCGCACCGCGATAAGCGCGTTTATCAATGGCACCATTAACACCAATACCTGGGACCAGGCCGGCCAGCAATTAACGATGCAGGATGCGACAGGGATTACTGGCTACATATACGATCTTAATGGTAGACAGACAGCGGTTCAGAACCCGACCGGCATAAACCTAACCTACAGCTTCGACTCAATCGGGAATCGCCTGACGATGCAGGATTCAGGCGGAATCACGAGCTATGCCTACGATCTGCAATCCAACAACATCCAGATCGTCAATCCACTAAACGAGATGACAACGATTCAATGGGACGCTCTGGGCAGAGAGTATCACCGGGTTTTGGCGAACAGCGGCACGATAAGCCATACATGGGACGCGGATGGACGAGAAACGCTGATCCAGAACCGCTCTGCAGCAGGTGTTGCCCAGGCGGTGTTTACAAACAGCTATTCTGCTAACAATAACCGGCTGACGGTCGCTGAGCTCGACGGAACGCTGGTGAGCTACGGTTACGACGCAGCCAGCCAGCTTACCCTGGAGCAGCGCAATGGATCTACCCCGTGCAATATCTCGTACACCTACGATCCGAATGGGAATAGGCAAACGCAGTCGAGCTCCGGTGCAGTGACCGCTTACCAGTACAATACTGCCGATGAGCAGATCCTGATTACTCCTCCAACCGGGGCGCCAACAACTCAGACCTTCGATCCTGCTGGCAACTTGTCACTGCAGAACACCGGCGGCGCGCTCACAACACAGACCTGGAGCCCCGAGAACCGGCTGCTCTCAATCTCGAACCCGGATGGCAGCGGCGAGCAAAATACCTATTCTGCGGATGGGCTGAGAAAGAGCAAAACGTCCGCCGGGTCGACAACCAACTTTACCTGGGACAACCAGAACCTGCTTCTTGAAACGAACACGAGCAATGTGATGCTGGCCAGATACACAGATTTTCCTGGGTTCTGGGGAGGTCTCACCAGCCAGAACCGCAGCGGCACGAGCTCGTTCTACCTCTACGATAGCCAGGGTTCGGTGCGAAATCTGGCAAGTACTCTTGGCGCGATTACCGATACGTATATCTACACCACCTTCGGGGTCGAACTGCTGACCTCCGGTTCAACCATTAATCCGTTCCGGTCTGTTGGGCTGTATGGGTATTACCGAGCACTCATCGACTTTTACTATGTCCGTGCGAGATGGTTGGATGCGCTCAAGGGGAGGTGGGATAGCCAGGATCCGATCAGAGCTGCGAGACCCAATTCGAATTTGTATGTCCAGTCGAATAATGAACCAGTGCTCTTGGTCGATCCCAGTGGCGAATACCCGTCAGCGGGCAACTGCACGGGTGGGACCGTAAATGCAATCAATTTGGCTTGTAATTGCATTTCAAATCTAGGGCCAAGCGATTGGGCAGCCGTTGGAACCTGTATTGCCTACGTTTCGCGTCAGCTATCGCTTCCCTGTGCGTCGTCGTGGTCAGCCAACAAATCGCCCACTTGCTATTCAGACTTCTGCACATGCGGCAAGGTTGAATGCTGCAATTCCCGAAATGACGGCGAAGACTGTAAGGAAGCATGCGACAACAGTTGCGCGGTTGCCAGCGTCAATTCCCGGAACGCCAGTTGTAGCGGGTACATCACACTTTGCAGGGAACCTGGCCACGACTGCCAGAAGGACTGTGTACGTGGCGAGTGGCAAGAGGATTACGCTGGTTCGCCGACGGTATCCGTGTTGTTTCATGAGATCGGGCATCTCTGCGGTGTTCAGCATCATGACGAGAACAACCGGTTTGGCTGCAACGACATCGTATCCAACTGTATCTATCAACAATGCGGCAGGTTTTCTCGTGACTCACGTCACTTCTATGGCCCGTTGCCGCCAATGCCGCCGCTAAAAAGGCCAATTAGAGGATAGGCATCTGTTCGCTGTGTAATTATTCCAAGGCTCGATTGCCGCTATGACAAGATTCCGGGGGCGGCCAGCCAACAGAACGGAGGATTCGTGCAGCGTCGCATCTACCGTTGGATTGCCCTCACCGTGATAGGCGCGATGTGTTTTGTGCGCGTCGTTTGGCTTCGCCGTGATCATGGAAGGTGCAGGCTTAACACGGCGCTCATTAATGCTACTCGTAGCGACAACGCCGCGGAGGTTCGTCGGCTATTGGCTCTCGGAGCAGACGCAAACGCTACTGGTGTTCCAGTTTTCGATGAAGGGGCTTGGCAGCAATTAGTGCAATTCTTGCATGGCCACCGCGTTAATTTACCAGTAAGCGCTATCAACGTTGCCATCGCAGGCGAAGGCGATGCCCCGTTTGCAGACCGGGATCAGCTCGTTCGGCTGCTCCTCGACGCTGGCGCCAGTCCTGACGAACCCGACGAATACGGGGCTCCTCCGCTCTTGCGCTACGCAGACTCAGGTGATGCCAGCATGGTGTCCGTGTTCTTGAGGCACGGCGCAAACCCGAATGCTCGCGACAATATCGGGCGCACAGCGCTAATGCTCGGAGCCAGGTCGGACAAATCGGGCCGCGTGTTGGAAACGTTGCTTAAAGCTGGAGCGCGATTCGGCGACACGAATGCAGAGGGTAGGTCGGCGTTGGACTTTGCTATCGATGCACGTAATTTATCTGGGATGCGCATGCTGCTGCTTTGGAGTTCGCGGACGCAACGATGACCGTCTACCGAGAAAATGCGCTCACGTTGCTTCTTAAAAGAGCGAACGTTAACGCGATCGAGACTGCAGCGGATCCCAAGTTGGCGTCAGTCACTACGGATCATTCGCGGTGAAATCACCGATCCGCTAAATAGCGCTGACGCGTTCCGGCAGACTGCTCTCCCGTTGTTGTTCACGACGGCGCGGGACTCCGCTTACCAGTGCGCAGGCTGCTATGATGAATGTGCTTTCTGACGACAGTGCGGGCGTTACCGAATGCGATTGCGACGGTCGGACAGCGCTAATTTTCGCAGCGTTAGAGAGTGACGCCGGCGTTGACTGCGTATCAGTATAATGCCGCAAACGAGCAGATCGTTATTACGCCTCCGACAGGTGCGCCAACCACTCAGCCTTTCGACGCCGTGGGCAATTTGACCCTGCAGAACACCAGCGGCGCGCTCACAACACAGACCTGGAGCCCTGAGAACCAAATGCTCTCCATCGCCAATCCTGACGGTACAAGCGAACAGAATACCTATTCTGCAGATGGGCTGAGAAAGAGCAAAACGTCCGCCGGCACGACAACCGTCTTTACCTGGGATAACCAGAACCTGCTTCTTGAAACCAACACTAGCAACGTCGTACAGGCCCGCTACACCGACTTCCCCGGATATTGGGGCGGCTTAGCCTCTCAGAACCGAAGCGGCACGAGCTCGTTCTACCTCTACGATAGCCAGGGTTCGGTGCGAAATCTGGTAAGCGCTGCAGGAGCAATTACAGACACTTATATCTACACCGCCTTCGGCGTGGAACTGCTCACCTCTGGCTCAACCATAAATCCGTTCCGGTATGTGGGGCTGTACGGGTATTACCGAGAGTTAGTCGATATCTATTATATCCGGGCACGGTGGCTAGATGCGCTTAAAGGAAGGTGGGATAGTCGGGATCCGATTGGGTTTGGGGGCGGCGACAACCTGTATCCGTATGTTTACAGCATGCCACAATCACTCCTGGATCCAGATGGAGCAAAACCACAAAAAAAGGGACACCTTAAGAGCATCAAGCCGGGCACAGTGATAGGCGGAGCGCAAACATACCTGCGCTCGTGCTCTCCGACGATGTCGATTGTGGACGCTAAGGTCATTGCAACCGTCTTTATGTGCCTTGCGTCTGCCGAGAGCTCGTTGAAACCAGCGAACACAAATCCAGCTGCCACAAACGGAACGGCCTACGGCCTGTACATGTTAGGTCTAGATCAAATCGGTAAATGCACAACGGACCCAAAGTGCGCGGGTAAATGGCAGGATCCCACTTGTGCGATCAAGGCTGCTATCAATCTCTTCATCTCGATGTGTACGGACCCGAGGTGGGGTCCAAAGGATCACGCTGGGCCGCCGACGCTGGTACCGTTGAACCCATTGTCAAGCATTAGGGGCAACTGGGGTTGCGCACGCCACGAGGGTCCGGATTTTCCACAATGCATCAAGGATAACGGGATTTCTCAAGAACAGATAAAGTCGATACCGTGTCCAACCCGTACACCGACATGCGGGTGCAAGGGGTTTTATCCTGAGTTGGACCGGGGGTACATTGACCCAACTTGGCCGGACGCAAAGATTTAACAATTATGTTGAATCTATTAGAACTAGCCATTTTGATTACGGCCCCGGGCCTACAGGCTCCAGCGCCGAAAATCGGACCAGACTTATCGATGGCGGCCCGCGTTTCTGTCTTGGAAGTGGTTGACGAGCGCGCATTCGTACTGGGCAAAACACCGAATCAGCGTATAGTCTTAAAGCTAGACAATGGGAGGCAACTTATATTGAGGTCAGAAGGGCAGGTTCCATGCCCGCCGGTATATGATGCGTTTGATCACATGTTTTCAGTTGCATTTGACAGTACAGTCAAGGGCATTGGCGCGACGGGTGATGAGCTATGGTGTCACGATTTAGATTTCTACTACAATCCATCGAGCCTACTTGCTTCGAATGGTGTCGTTGTGTATGACAATGGAACGGATCATTTAGCGATGGCAGACTTTGATAACTGGGCGTCAATTTCGGCCAAATCCCAGAGGATCGTTGCGCGTGAAGGGCGCACTGGTAGGCTATTATGGGACCGCCCGTGGCTAGACGTGGGCTCACCATGTCTTATCGCCCGGCATAACGTGATTTATACAGTTAGGACACCTCTTCCCGTTCGTCGTGGAGACGACTTATCGCCACTCCATGGGCACTTTGACGAACGGAACTTGATGACATGCAAACTTATTAGGACTTGGGCGATTCCCCGGTGGACTGTAAGCCGACGAAGAGCGGGACTCAGGGCGATCACTCTTACGGATTGGCTCAGGCGTCCCAGCAATAAGTGGTACGCCGTGGCTGGTCATTCGGGCATTGTGTTTAAGATTCTCGGTGCCGTATGGCCGTCCTTGGCAGGGAAAACTAGGCAGTCATGGAGATGCAAGTGTGAATTGGTCATATCACGCAACCATGAGTTGGGTGTCAACTGGAGAGTACCAGGTCTCTTCAACCGGCTGACTCTTGTAAAATCTGAGGTATCTCCTCAATAACTCGGGGTAGGTTTCTGTTTTGGGCAACCCAACACCGCTTCATCCCTCAATCTTCGGGTCCCATGCGCTCTTCCCTCGCAGGCTCGGCGCTCACAGGAGCCCTGGTAGAGAACACGGGATTAGGGAAAAGTAGGGACCGACAGGGAAAAGGTATAAGGGATGAGGTAAGAGTAATAGGTGCGAGGACGGGTAGAGACGATTGCAGAATGTACTTTCTTATCGGGATCTCATCGTATGGCAGAAGGCAATGGATCTGGCAGTTTTAGTATACCGTGCTGCTGAGGCGTTTCCTTCCGCAGAACGTTTCGCGCTGACGCAACAGATCACACGAGCCGCGGCGTCTGTTCCCGCCAATGGGTGTGGATTCTGTTTAT
>CAIXIX010000350.1 GCA_903919615.1 uncultured Chthonomonas sp. | reverse complement strand
CCGCTTCGTCTGTCATCGTGGTCACCACCTTTGGATCGCAATAAGCACTCGATGCTTCATTCGATAACGACGTGAGCACATGCCGATCATAAGCAAGGTCATTCTTGAGTGTTACGTATTTCTCAGTTCCATCACGTCAAAGCTTTCGTATGCATTAAAACCCTCGTTAACATCCTCGTTGTTCTAAGCCACTTCTTCCCCATGCCTCGTGGTTTCGGCCAATTCAGTTGATTTGTAAAACTAAGCTGAGCGGTCGCAGCAAGCAGGCTGACTAAAAAGTTATTGCCAGCA
Source organism: uncultured Chthonomonas sp. (assembly GCA_903919615.1). GTDB lineage: Bacteria > Armatimonadota > Chthonomonadetes > Chthonomonadales > Chthonomonadaceae > CAIXIX01. Next base: position 16,231 of record CAIXIX010000350.1, on the reverse strand, counting down.
TTGCGAGAATGAATACCATGACTCTAGGATGCCCGCACAGGCTGCAAACCGCCGTGCGACGGCATATTTGACCTGCCATTTTCGCGATTTCTCGCCAAATGGAGACTTATGAGTCAGCCTGCAAGCAGCGACCCTACCAACCGCGTGCGTCAACTTTCACCGCGCCAGCCCGTACTCCCCTGCTATCCAATCCATTCCCACCCTTTACGCCGCTCTTCTCTTAGGTATGCATCGGCTTCCGGTGCGCCTTTGCAGCGCAGCCGGTGCGCATCCCATTCGATCTTTTTACCGCTTCGGTAGGCTACGTTTCCAAGCAGGACGGCTTCTGTCAGTGCGCCGGAATAGTCGAAATTGCAGGTTGTATGCCCGTTTGTCTTGCAAGCTTCAAACCACTCTTTGTGGTGGCCGATTGAATCTGGAATGGTTGGAGCCGGCGCCTCGAAGTCTTTAAAATCCGCTTCGGGAAGCAGTACGCGCTTATCGTAATCCGCCAGAAGCATGCCCTTTTCGCCAACGAACAGCGTACCGTTGCCCCAGGTTGGCAGTTTGCCTTCGGCGAAATAGTGCGGGCGTTTGTCGCCATGGTACCAGGTGAGATGAACGGGAGGCTTTTCGCCGCGAGCGGGATAGAGGTACTTAACGATCTGCCACTCTGAAGTGCCCTCTTCCTCCACTGGCGGTCCCTCCGACTCAACGGTCGACGGATAACGCAGATCGAGAGCCCAGTGCGACAGATCCATATGATGGCAGGCAAGATCCCCCAGCGTTCCCTGCCCGAATGCCCACCATCCGCGCCACCAGAACGGAACATAGCACTTGTTATATGGGCGCTCCGCTGCAGGCCCCAGCCAGAGATCCCAGCTCAGTGTTGAAGGAACTTCCATCGCTGGCGCCAGTCCTTCTTTTCCATGATATCCGCCGCCGCACCAGACGTGAACCTCTTTCACCGGCCCGATCGCTCCGCTTTGAACTAGCTCTACAACCCGTCGGTAGTTATTGCCGGCATGGATCTGCGTTCCCATTTGCGTTACACGTCTATGCTTCTTGGTAAGTTCACGGATCTGCCGCACTTCCCAAACGTTATGACAAAGCGGCTTTTCACAGTAGACGTGTCTCCCGGAGACAAGGGCCATCGAGGTAACCGTTGCATGTAGGTGATCCGGAGTTGCGCATACAACAGCTTCGATATCCTTGCGTTCCAACATCTTGCGGAAGTCACTATAGGTTTTTGCTCCCGGGATTTTGGCCGACGCCGCGCCAAGATAATTAGCATCAACATCGCAAAGCGCCACGATGTTCTGGCTCATCACGTTGCCCAGATCATATGCGCCCTGATTGGCGACGCCGACAACACCAATGTTTAGCTTCTCGTTGGCTGAATATGTTCTCGCAAAGGATCTCTCCTTCGAAAGTGCCAAACCTGCCAGTGCTACCGCACTAGACATGATGAAATGCCGCCTTGATGTCTCGTTCGTCATGATCTGCTCCACGTAATTAAATCTTCTGGCCACAGGTTCTCTATTATCGTTGGCAATTCCTCATCCATCCTGCATATTAACAGCAACCCTCCTCAAACGGCTCCATGATCAATAGCATCGTGCAGGGAGATGCGCCGCCGTCATAGAACGGTGGATTATGAAACTGCACAATCTACTTATATCTTTACTTATCATGCTGGCCTGCGCAGCTCATGGAGCTCCTCCCGCTGCTACAGCTCTGGTCCTGAACGACCCGGCCCTTCCGGGCGCCAATCGTCAAGCTGCTGCCGTACTCTCGGCAGCGGTACAAGCTGCAGGGTATCGCAACGTTGACGTTACCGCCGATGACCTTCTGGAGCCGGGTCGGTTGAACCTTGCCTCATGCCGGCTTCTCGTTCTGCCCCAATGTCGAGCCCTACCCTCCCTTCTCGCCCCGGTAATTGACGCCTATCTGAAGGCAGGCGGTCACCTATTGGCCGCTGGCGCGCCCGGATGGGCGGATCCATTGGTTCGCGGCGATAATGGCGGATGGGTATCTCTTAAGGATTACGGGGCAAAGCGCGCACTTGAACCTCCCGCGCGCACACTGTTCCGCTTTGATGGCAGCGTTACGGACTGGCGACGCGCTTCCGACCACCCGGATGCGCCTGCCTCGTACGAAACACTTACCGTCGAAGCCAACGGCCATCGCGACCGTGCTCTTCATGCCATCGTATCCAACCTGCAGGGCTGGGATACGCTTGCATCGCCGCCTACTTCGGAAACACTCTTCGGCACTGGGGAAACTGCAACTGTTTTCTCCGCGAAGGGCGGCCCCCGAACACGCGCTTTAGCGCTTGAATGGGAAGAGAAGGATCACTCGCGATGGATCGCTACGATTCCGCTTACAGAACGCTGGCAGCGTTACAGTCTGCCTCCATCGGCATTTCATAACTGGCAGAACAGTCCGGAACGAGCAGCACAGGGATTCCATCCAGAGAATGCACTGAGTTTTCACATTGGGTTAGCCTATACGCACACTGGCCAAATGAGCGGGAGGCATGAGTACTGGATATCGTCGACCGGCGTTTCGTCTGAGGCGGATGCCGGTCCAGATCTGACCGCAGAGATAGGCCGTATACGCCCTATCGACACTCTTGCGCCAAAGTACAAGTTCTACCAAGTTCATGGCCGCGCGGCGCTAACTGCCGATAGCGGGCAGTCGATCGTCGCCATCAATCGCCTGCTCGTGCCGTCCGGATCAATGCTGCAATCCTCGAGTCCACGCCCAAGCGGCGCAGGGTTCAACAAGGGGCGCACATGGCGCTGGATACCGCTGCTGAGAGCCTCCGACGCAGCCAATGGAGCATATCGGGGATCTCCAGCAACCTTGATGCTGCACGCGCCGGGCAACCCGTACTCTGGCGGCGCTTGGCTGGTGCTCGGCGACATGCCGGACACGCTGATTTCTAGTGCGCCGCTTCGTTACGCGATCGTATCGGCCCTCATGCGAATGCGCGAGGGTTCGTTCCTGCTCGAAGCAGGCTCGGAGTACTTCTGTTACGAGCCCGGAGAGACGGTGCGACTGGGAGCGAGGGTATTTTCAATCGCCGCCAATAGCACACAGCTGAAGCTGCGGATCCAAGTCACCGACCGCGCAGGTCACCTCTCCACGACGAATGAGTGGCCCATCGCTGCGACGGCCGTACCTGCAATCAAGGAATTTCAATGGCAGGCTCCTGTACACTGGCCATCAGGAGGATATCTGGTAACCTCGGTGCTTCTGCGCGCAGGACTAGTCATTGATAGGCTGCAGCATGAACTCAATCTCTATGCGCCCGGTGGAAGTTCAAATTACATCGCTGCAAAGCCAGACGGTCATTTCTATCTGAACAACAGGTTGTGGCGCATAAATGGCGTCAACTACCTGCCATCCTCCGGAATCGCCCAGGAGGACCCGCATCTGTTCGAGTACTGGCTATGCCGCGAAGCATACGATCCCGAGATCGTTGAGCGCGACCTTCAGCAAATCGAACGGCTCGGCATGAATGCGGTGAGCATCTTTGTTTATCGGGAGAGCCTTGAGTCTCACAACCTGATCGACATCTTACGGCGCTGCAAGAACCACCATCTGCACGTCAATCTGAGCCTGCGGCCGGGAGTGCTCAACTTCCTGCAATCCCAATCGAAGCATCCGAAGGCAGATGCGATCGAGAACTTCACTACTATTGTTAAGCGCTATCGGCTATGGCGGGACGACACGATCTTTGCCTTCGAAACTGCATGGGAGCCCAACTTCGGCAATCAACTGGCCCGCAAAATCATGGATCCGGAATGGCGATTGTGGATCAACCAGACCTATGGCAGCATAGGCTCCGCCGAATCCGCCTGGAAGTACAGCGCGCCGCGAAACGATGCCGGCTTGGTCACCAATCCAGGCGGAGCGCAGATGGCCGGTGACGATAAGGCCGCCTTCTTGATGGTGCGAGACTACCGGCGATTTCTGGATCGCTGGCTGAATGCCACCTACGGCGCGGCGACACATGCAATCAAGGCGCTGGCACCACATCAGATGGTCAGCTTCCGCATGGCCTCCACCGGATATCCGGCGGACGATCAGAAAACCGACCTACCTTATCAGTTTGAGGGGCTCGTTCATGCCGTCGACTTCCTATCGCCGGAATGTTACGGCCGCGTTGGCAGCGAAGAAGGCGAACAGGGAATCCTCTTCGAGGCCGCCTATGCCCGGGCTGTTGGTCCGAAGCTGCCACAGATCTGGGCCGAAACTGGATTTACCGCATGGGACCCTGCATCTCAGCAGGATGACTCGGGCGCACTCGAGTTTCAGGGACGTTATATAGCCACGTTCTACCGGCTTGCCGTACAATCCGGTTCAGACGGCATCTTCTTTTGGTGGTACCCAGGAGGCTTTCGCACGGGCGAGGAGAGCGACTACGGCATCCTCAACCCGGATGGCACAACCCGACAGTCCACGCTCGCCATTCTCACCTGGGGCAAACGCCTGCTGAACATGGGCATCCCGCCAAAACCGGACATCCTGTTCGATTTCGATCGTGAACGCTACGCGGACGGCATCCATGGCGTCTATGGCAACCTGAAGGCGCCCTTCGTAAAGGCTCTGACGGCTGGAAAGCGACCAGGGTTGAGGGTGAGCAAAAAGCCAGGTGGATAGATCGTCACTACCGCCCGGACCACATGGAGCCCGCGTGTCCCCACGCGGCGTAACCTTACAAACCCAATTCGCCGCACCCAAATAAAGAATGGTTGTGCGGCGCCGATGTAAACGCGACCGATGCACCAGGTCACGCCGCTTTGCAGCTCGCCCGCGCTCGGGCAGACGACTCGATGGTAGGGGTACTTCTGGATGCGGGGGCGGAAGATACAGGTAATGACTAACAACTCAAAACTCGGATCGGCAAACCCCGGCGATCCTGACGTAATGTTAGCAAATCTTAGCCGTCACAACAGAACAATTAATTACAATGTGATTCAATAATTACTAATGTTCTATTTTAACGCTATGGGTGTATACATCCATGCATTCTTAGTATCTTAGCACGACCTCGAATCCCTGGCTGGCTGTCCGGTTTTGCCGAATCAGACCTGCATCCGATGATAAAGACACTCCTTGAAGGTCGTTCTCATGTTCCATCAAAGACACAATAGGCTTACAGATTCCTATAACGCCTTGATCTGTGATGTGCGTGCACTAAGTAAATGGAGTCGATCCCGCATATCCTGCCGACATCCCTGGCCCGACACTTGGATCGTTATTACGGCGCCTCCGCTGCAGCAGTGTGAATTTCTTCTTCCGTAAGAGCGCGGGCGTAGAAAGCGAAGTTCGAGATCTTCCCGATGAAGTGCTCTCCACCACTAAAGTGCGGGTTAAAGCCAATTCCAATATCGGTACTCATCGACCGAACACGTTCCGGCACTGCGACCGGTTTGCCGGGTTTTCCGTTTACGTAAAGCGTGAGCGATGTGCCCTGCTTCACTGCGGCAACATGAACCCACTTGCCCTGCTCAACCGCAACGCCCTCAGTGCTGAAAGCTGCGCCCGCCTCTATTCGAGCGTAGATGCTCGATCCGGCCACTATAACTCTGAGCGGATCATCGGAACCACGACACCATGCAGAGAATATCTGTTGACCGCCAGACAGGTCGCCTTCCGGACATGCCCAGCCGACAAACGTGTAATCCTTCTCGGGGAAAAACGGAAGATCATAGATGAGCTTGCTCGTGCGACTAAATCCGAGCGCCATATTGGCCGCACCATGCCGATCTGCTGCCGACAAGGTGCCTTCCTCCAAAGCTTTTCGCCCAAAACCAGGGGCGCCGGTACCTGCAAGTGCAGAGGCCGCCAATAGGCGACCATGCCCAACGGATAGGAACGGACCAGAAGCGCCGTGCGACAGACGGATTAACCGAGGGCCACCTTCGTTTACAGCCATGCCCTGTGTGTTTACCGTTCGTACCTGCCACCAATAGTCGCCATCTTGCAGTCCACTCAGGTCAAGCGTTTTTTCCGCCGTAGTAAGTCCAGATTCATGGATGAGCGACAGCTTCATATCTGCCGATTTTGCCACAAGGAGCTCGTAAGTCTCATCTGTACCACCGCTTGCCGACCAATGGAAAAGGGCCGTTCCGGGTGTTCCTTCTGTACCGGATAGCGGAAGTACCAGGCTCACCGGCGGCGGCGGCATATGGTTAGCCGGCAGCCATGCCGCGTAGTCGGTTCCGGTTGCGCCTGCCGATGCGAAATCGCATAGAGTTACTGCTTGTCCGCCTACGGTGGTGGTTTTCCATGTCCCCATCGCTGGCCATGGCCCACTGTTTTGGTCCTTCGACCTAACAAGATGCAAGTGAGCCACATTAATGGGCTTTAGATCCTTCGTCTCAATCGAATTTCTCCCTGCGTCAAACGCGAGAAGCAGCGGTCCTGCGTGAATAGCGGTCCGCCCTGCTCGCTCTGGACCGTGCCCGGTCTGGTACCGCGGCGCCATATCAAATTCGAGCCTAACGACATCCCCATTCGACCATGCGCGACTGATATTAAGATACGTACCCGGCATAACTGAACTGTTTAGCACCGCACCATTTAGGGATACGTGTGTTGCACTTGACCACTTAGGTATACGCAGATTAAGAGAGAAACGTGATTTTCGTTGTGGAGCAACGATTAGATCAACCACGTTACCCACGGGGTACGAGGTCTTCTGCGTTAAGCGCAAACGACTAGGACCTGAAAGCGGCAGATCGAAGGTGCCGGGACCGTAGAAGTTAACCAAAATCGAGGGGGTACCAGACCGCACAATATCGGCCGATCGCAACACAGCCCATTCGGAGAGCATCCCAAGCGTTCTCGGGCTATTGACCGAACAGCAGTTCAGTTCTGGTGCGCCCGGCCTGTACTGGAAATTGATCTCTTGATATGCGGGGGCGCGCGTGCCGTTCATTGGAGTGTCGTACGTACACCAGCTTCCAGACGGATGCTGAGCTGCCAGTGCCTGATTCCAAAGCGTCAATTCCAGTTCATCGGCCATTGCAGGATCGCCCGTAAGGCGCAGCACATCGATCGTGAGCGCCATCCAGGCCACGCTGCAACAGGTCTCGATTGGCCCAGACGCGTATATTGTGCCGGAAGCCTGTTCGTTCGTGGAAAATGCCCCGGATGGATGCCTGTCCAGGTTACGGATGCTCGTCCAGTGTGTTAGCAGCGCCTTGCGATAACGCTCATCGCCAGTTGCCTGATACATCGTCGCAAAGCCCTGCAAGATGTGCAGCGCTTCCCAGCGCGCCCCACTGCCGGGCAAACGATAGTACGGCATGCCTTCTATGCCTTTGCGCAGCCAATCGCCATCCTTCTGAAGGTCCTCTTCGACCCGCCGAACAAATGCGAGATACCGCTGGCTGCCAGTACGGCGGTAAAGCTCCGCCATAACATGGTACGCTGCCAGGTTGAAATTAGGATTTCCGGCATCAATAGGGCGGCGTTTCGTGTCGACATACGTCTTACAGATCTTTTCTGCCATTCTGATCACGCAGTCGTAAGCGCGCTTATCTCCCGTATCGTCGTACCACATCAGCAGACCAAGCATGCAGTGGTAGTGTCCCCAAAGATCACAGTCTGCCTGCAACCTGCGATCTTTCGAAAAGGGGCCAAGATACCCATCTTCCGCCTGACAGGCGATCAAATTTTCGGCAAACTTCGCTGTCGCGGGTTTAAGATGTGGATTGGACGACATCCGGCATGCCTGAACGGCGGAAATCAAGTACTTACCGGCGAACTCACCAGCCCACGGGACTATCTCAGGATATGGAAGGTGTCTATCGCGCCGATTGAACATGTCTAAAAGGCCGGGATTCGCATCTGGTGCGCGCAGCAGCCAGTTATCAACATCTCTTCGGATTCTCTCGCCAAGCTCGCCATCAAAGTGAAACGTTGAACCAGATATCTTCTCCATGGCCATCTTCTCCACCCGGGAACCCTGTGCCGTGGTGCATTTCGGCCCGAGCGCTAGAGCTGCGCAAACAAATAAGGAACCCATCATCGTACTCCGCATGCTCGTTCGAGTCCTCTCGTATGTATCAGTACCAGGTCGTCTGGCGAAAAGCCTAAATCTTGACAAAGCATCAGTTCGACACCAAAATCGCAGCTCCTGCACAATTAACCGGCACTACGCAGCAGCCACATCAATGTCCCAGGCAGGTTAGTGTTCCATCGGAAGAGCCGATGACGAGACGATCATGCGCGATAGCGCATGAAGCCTCTAGCTTGCCTCCAGCTCTGTACTCCCAAATCTTCTTACCGGTCGAACCATTTAATGCGAAAATTGTTCCGCCATCGCATGGAGCATAGATAACTCCCCCACTTATTACAGGCGCTGCATTGACTTCGGCGCCAGTGAGAAACGTCCATTTCGGAGCGCCATTTCGGGTATTAACTGCAAATATCCTTCCGCTGCGCGATGCGAATACCACAAGGTTGCCGGCAACCAGTGCGGCAGCGTAGCAAGCGGCTCCCTGTTCATGCTCTTGCACTTTCCAAATCGGTTGCGCTGTGTCTAAGCAAAGGCCCGCATAAATACCCTCCATGTTGCCAAGATAGACATTGTTGCCAGCAGCAGCAGGAGCTGCAGGAATGTTGCTGCCTAACCGATACTTAACAGACTGTTTCCCAGTCGCCAGTGCGATCACTCTCACCCAGCCGTCGCATCCTGATATGATTACGTGATTGCCAACGACACAGGGTGTCGCATGCACCTGAGCTCCCGTCTTAAACGCCCAGATACGCTTTCCGGTGATGCGATTCAGACAGTACAACCGCGAATCGTAGGATCCGAACAGAACGGCGCCACCTACTACAGTGGCTGAGCTCACGATCTTGTCGCCAGTTTGAAGCTTCCATAGCCGTTTGCCATCTCCAGCTCGAAAGGAATAGAAGACGCCACCTTCGTCGCCGATATACACCCTGCCATCTTTTACGGCGGGAGAAGCGGAAAAGGCATCGACCCCCTTGTATTGCCAGATCGGATGGCCATCCGAAAGTCGAAGCATTCGCAATGCGCCGCGCATCGTCGCCGTACAGACGCGATCCGATAGTACTGCCGCGGTGCCCGATACGGCTCCGCCGGCTTCAACTCTCCAGATCGTACGCAAGGGAGGACGCAGTTCGCATGGTGCTGCTCCGTCGCACTGAAGATCGCCCCGATACATTGTCCAGTCGAAGTTTGCTTGCGACCGCGCATTCGATGTTGAAAGCAGCAAGCAGAAGACCGGCAGAATCGTCAAATATGTGCAGTGCTTATTTACCACGGCCATTACTCCGCCCTCATAGCTTCCATCAACGGTCGGCGAGCCATCCTTGCAGTTAATGCCGAACACAAAATTGAAGCTGTCATCATGCCGAGACACGGCAGAACCACGCCAGCGATTACCTGTGGACCATTAGCGCGAGATGTGAGCGCCGGCCAAAGGGCAATGCACGCGCAGGCGCTCCCCCAGACCACTCCGACGACGGCAGGAATTGCCATCTCCAATGATGGTAGTTTGACGACATCTGCAGTACGATATCCCAACGCCAGCAAAATCGCATACTCACGTCGACGCTCGATCGCACGGCGGGCCCCGCTTGCCGAGATGGCGAGCAGACTGAGAAGGGCAGCTATTGCTCCGAGCGCCAGAAATGCAGACAGGTAGGAGTTCTGAATGGATGCAGCGCGGCCAATAATTGAACGTGTGGTTCGCACATCTAATCCAATCTCCCCCAGATGTGTCCTCAGCGCAGCCGCAACCGCATCCTCTTTGCCTTGTGGAACATCGATCAAGAAATATCCCGGAAGGGGACTGCCTGCACCAAGCTTCAAAAAAGCATCTTGAGAGATTACAAGTTCCGAGGTAAAGATACTGCCCGGCATCACGCCAATAAACCGCAGGTCGGTATTTCTGCCGGCGATAGGCATTCGATATTGTTTCCCGACTCCAGAGTGCAGTATCCACTCAACGGTATCGGCGTCGCCAAAAGCTGGAACGGCCCGGCCCGAGTCCCACTCGAGTGCTCGCCAGGGACCTCGAGTAATGTCACTATTAGGCTCGATTAAGAAGCCACCTCTTGCGACGAGATCCTTACCAGCTCCAAGCAGGATCGGTGCATTCGCACGCGCCATATTCTCACATCCCGCTGCATCTCCTGCTGAACGCAGCATTGAAAAAACTTGAACCCTCTGGAAAGCGACTTCTTCATCCGCGCTAAATCCTAGTGCGTGACGGCCCTGGGGAGTTGCGAAATCCAACGCGACCGGGTTCGTCAGCCTTGCCACCAGCGCAAATCCGCCAGTGCCATCGAGGCGGTCCTGTCGCGTCGTTAGCGAATCGGTTCGGACAGACCCGGCGACAGACGCGAGAATGAAGGACGATGTTGCCGCAAGACCTGCGAGGATGCGAGATTTGCCTGGGCTCGCCGCCAGCGCCCGAAAGACAAGCCAACCGGGGCCAGTAATCACACATCGTACATTCCTGAGTGCCGCGAGACAGAGATTGAGAATCGGCACACCGAGCGTTAGCAAGAGTACGCCGGCGCAAAAGAAATAGAGCGGACGTGATCCACTGACAGGATCATCCGATGAGCCAGCCGCGGTCAGGCAGATCGATGCGATTGCAAGCGTCGCCACAATAACAATCTGACGATTAGGGCGCAGTTTTACCAAACCAGAGTTCGCTGTACCACACAGCAGTTCACGCGGCGAGCTGCGGCCAAATGAGCGGCATGGCAGCCACAGCGCTGCGCTGCCAATCACTGCTGCACAAGCGGCGCCAACCAGCCACCATACTGGTCTTACCTCGAGGCGCAGCGCACCGCCAAGCTGAAATCGGCGATCAAGGTATTGAAGCAGCCATGCAGCATAGATTGCGCCAGGGATACAGCCAGAAATGGCCCCTGAGGCGGCGATCAGCGCCTGCTCCAACCAGAGCGCCTGTGAGACTTGAGCTGGTGTCCACCCTGCCGCCAGTAAGAGTCCAGTTTCGGTAGCTCTTTCTGAAATACCGGCACGCAGCGTCTCAACAGCGAGCCACACTCCGGCCAACACCACAAAGAGCCCCATGCCAAGAAATAGTCCGCTAAAGTCTGTCGAACCGGAGGCAGCCTCAACTAACTCCTTTCGAATTGGGCGATAAGTTAGACCGGCGGCATCAGGCGAAATGGACCGAACGAGTTTCCCTTCGACCTCATGGCTGAACGTAGTGAGCACGCTGCGATCATAGCAACAAAAACGATATGAAGTAATCCATCCACCTGAAGATGGCCATGCTGCCTGGGCAACGGCTTCCGGCACAAAGGCGCGAGGTGCGCCATGATAACGACGCCAGTAATCCTCATCTGCCGGAGTAATGCGATCCATATCAAAAGGAAAAGGCGGATCCCAGTCTGTCATGGTCCGCGCATTGGAGATGCCGTGAAAATTTGGAGTTAGATAAGGGTCTGCTGCTGCTCCGTGCATCTCCATAACTCGAGCGACTCGCAAGGGGAAATGGAGAGTCGAATAGCTGCCGTCACGGTTGGGCTGCAGACACTCCAGTGTGATTAAATCAGCAATTCGTGCATTAAGCTGTTCTGCGGCGGCTCGGTTAAGCGCGATTTCGCCTGCTTTAATTTTCAACGCCGTTGAGTCACCAGAAGCACAAACAGAATACGATATCGCCTTACCGCTATTCTCGTCAGAAAGGCGGGTCGCCAACAGCACGGACGTGGCTCCGTCCCTATCTCCAGTATCAACTTTTCGTGCAGCTTCTAGGACGCCTTTCGACAGCAGCAGTCCGGAAGACTCAAGGTTAACAGCGCCGGCACAACGATCCTGGCGCAATTTCAAACCGCAATCATTAAGCGTCATCACGTTTCTGAGCGACCTGTATACAGCTTCAGGAGAGGCGGGGTCTGCCCGAACGAGTATCGCTGAACAGTCTCTATTTTCGCCCGAGAGCATTTCTAGTTTGTCGATAGAGAGAAAGATGGATGGCTGTGGAGACGCATTCGCACTAAGCGAAAAGCTGCCAGCGCCAGCGTCTGGAAGCACGCGATTCACGCGGAGCCGCAGTACCGATAGAGCATCGCGAACATGCGTATGAGCAAAAAGAGTATCGGAGGGGGCAACCTGAGATTTAGCGGCTTGCAGTGTGACTTCCGAGCCAACACTTAGTTTAAGCACGTCGGCAAGCTGCCGATTTACAACACAGTCCATACCTTCTGGCGTAGTGATCTTGGTTGAAAAGAGCTTGCCGAACCGGCTGTCGATACCCGTAACCTGTACCGACGGCGCGACCGCACCGGTATCTTCTGAGCGAACTGCTCCCGAACTGATAAGTGCCGGCGCAGTTTGAAGTATGCCGGCCTGCTTAATCAGGCGATCTGCCAGATCCAACGGGAGCGGATGATTACCAGTTACAACGTGGGTCGTGCTGCCGATTCGTGCAAGGAGCAGGCGGCGGAGCCCTGCTGTAACACTATCGCCGACGGCAAGCGCTCCTGTAATAGCGGCAGACGCTGCCGCGATTCCAATAATGGCGAGTAGGGCTCGTCCGCGATACCGAATCAGGCTTCGAAGTGCGAGCAGCATCGGGCCCGGGATTTGGTGTGATGAAGTCATTTGGTGCAATTCAGACAGCCACCAGCAGGCCATCGGACAGGCGCATCGTGCGATCCATCCTTGCCGCGTGTTGGGCATTATGCGTCACCATCAATACTGAAGCATTCTCATCCTGTGCGGTGTGCAAGATCAGGTCCAGAACCGTGTGTCCCGTGTGTTCGTCGAGACTGCCTGTCGGTTCATCGCATAGGAGCAAAGCAGGATGATTCATCATCGATCTCGCAACGGCAATCCTCTGCCGTTCTCCGCCCGAAAGCTCAGCAGGAAAAGCGCTTGCCCTATCGCCGAGTCCCACCTTCTCTAGCAGGGTTTGAGCGCGATCGACGAGCCTTGCTCTGTCAATTTTTGTAGGTGTCGATTTCAAACGTGCCGCGGCCGCGGCAGGCACGAGAATGTTTTCGATGGCGCTAAGCTGAGGAAGCAGGTAGTGATCCTGGAAGATAAACCCTACAACACATGCGCGAAAAGCGGCGGCGGCATCGCCAGTTATCCCGGTCACCTGATGCTCTCCGAGCGTCACCGTACCGGTATCTGCCACATCAAGTGAACCGACAATCTGCAGCAGCGTACTCTTACCGGCGCCAGATGGCCCGGTCACAGCAAGTGTTGCTCCGACTGCCAGACTTAAGCTAAGTCCGGACAGTACCCTCCTATCCCCATATGCCTTTACTAAATTGCAAACGGCGAGATCCATGCTCATGGTTCAGTCCTGAGTATGAGGGCGCCAGTTGGGCAGGCTTCTGCGCATTCACGCGCTGCAATGGTCAATCCCTCTGCGACACTCTGGTGAAATGGCACATTCATTCGCACTCCATATCCTCTGCCCTGATACGACATGCCGAGCGACTCATTGCGTTCTGCGGCGATTCGTACACAGATACCACACGCAATGCATTTGCCTGGCTCGAACCAGACATAGGGGTTACTTCGATCCGCTGAAAATGTCCGCCTATCCTCGCGATACTGCAGAGGATTAGCATTAAGGCGAAGCGCAACGGCCCGCAATGCACATGTATCGGCCTTGCCACATTCACAATGAAGGCATCTGGATGCTTCTGCCACTGCCTCTTCCTCGGTGAAGCCATCTCCACTAGATGGAGCGGCACGGAGTTCCAGACTCGCACCTGACATAAATGGCTGCAACTCGATCTGAGTGAGCTTACCAATATGGACACTAAATTCACGATCCGTTCGCGTTGGTGAGACGCCTGAGAGGTACCGATTTACTGATGCTGCAGCCTGACGCCCATCGGCGACAGCTCTAACCGCAAAGTGAGAGGGAGCAACCGCAGACCCGGCAGCGAATACACCTGGCAAATTCGTCTGCATCGACTTCTTGTCCACACTTAACGCCTTCCCTGAAACCGCCAATTCAGTCGATGGCAAACCGCAGACGGACACATCTCCGATTGCGAGAATAACGGCATCGAAATCCGACCTCAACTGCTCGATGCTAACACTGTCGCCAACACGCCTGCTTCCTTGAAACTCCATACCCATTCGACGGATCAGATCTATCTCCGCATCCAATACGTCACGCGGAAGCTGGCTTTCAGGTATTGCGACGCGCATCATTCCACCGGGTTCTTCGTGATCATCAAACACGGTACAGTGATGTCCCTGTACGAGCAGATAATAGGCAGCGGAAAGGCCCGCTGGGCCGGCGCCTACAACGGCGACCCGTTTCCCGGATTCTGCAGCCATAGCCGGAATATAGGGAGCTTGGGAGTTCAAGTCTTCATCTGCGACAAAGCGCTTCAGCTTGCAAATCGCTACCGGTCCGTCATCGGCAGAGCGCCTGCAACCCTTTTCACACAGCTCTGGACAGATGCGACCCAGTACTGCCGGCAAAGGGATTGTCTCTTTTACCGTCATTAGCGCATCACGATACTGTCTAGCGGCTATCTGGCGCAACATCTTGGGCGTGTCCAGATGCGCCGGGCAGACCTCCTGGCACGGACCGATGCAGTCGCCCAAATGATCACTAAGCAGAAGTTCGATCGCAGTTTTCCGAACAGATATGACGTCCTCAGTTTCGCTCTCAACACACATCCCATTCTGCGCCATAGTCCCGCATGCTGGCACCAGGCGTGGCCCTCCATTAATCCTTACCATGCAGAGGAAACAGGATGGATGCGGTGCTTTTCCTTGCAGTGTGCATAGCGTTGGAATGTCGATACCCGCGATGCGCGCCGCATCCAGCACGCTGCTGCCATCTGCGACATCAACGCGAACATCGTCTATAGTGAGCGAGACGGACACTATATGACCTCCACGGCATCTGTAGGGCAAACTCTGCGACATCCGTCACAGCGTATACAGAGTGCTTCGTCAATTGAATGTTCCTGAAATGGACGGATTTCTATTGCTCCAGTTGGGCACTCCTGTGCGCAGAGAGTACATCCAATGCAGCGACTGTTGATTGAATAATGGATCAAGGATGGACAACGACCAGCAGGACACCTGCCCTGCAGGTGGGCTTCGTACTCGCCTCGGAAGTAGCGCAGAGTGGTGAGGACGGGATTAGGCGCCGTCTGCCCTAATCCACATAGGCTTCCCAGCTTAACTTGCGGCGCCAACTCTTCCAAAAGCAATAGGTCGGAACGCCTTGCCTTACCTGCACAAATTCGTTCCAGGATATCGAGCATTCGCTGCGTGCCGATACGGCACATCGTGCATTGACCGCAGCTTTCCCTGGCCAGAAACTTCATAAAGTAGCGGGCCATGTCAACCATGCAGTCGGTATCGTCGAGAACAACGAGGCCGCCAGAGCCCATGATAGCGCCCGTTGCGGCAAGCGCCTCGTAGTCGATTGGCGTGTCGGCCAGGGATGCAGGGAGGCAACCTCCCGACGGTCCGCCGATCTGAACTGCCTTAAATACTCTTCCTGGAACGACACCGCCGCCAATATCTTCGACGATCTCACGAATCGTCACACCCATCGGCACCTCAACGAGCCCCCCTCGACGCACCTTACCGGAAAGAGAAAACACCTTTGTTCCTCGACTTGTACCTGTTCCGAGCTCAGCAAAGGCCGCTGCTCCATTTCGGATGATCCAGGGAATGACGGAATAGGTTTCCACGTTGTTGATTAACGTGGGACAGCCATGAAGTCCGCTTTGTGCCGGGTATGGTGGGCGCAGCGCAGGCACACCGCGCCGACCCTCGATCGACGCGATGAGAGCCGTCTCTTCTCCGCATACATAAGCGCCTGCGCCTTCCATCACCCGCAGCTTAAGACTATGATCGGTACCCAATATGCGGTCACCGAGATAACCGCGGCGTTCGCACTCAATGATTGCGGCACGCACCGCTTGCACGGCACGAGGGTATTCCGCACGGATATATAGCACTCCCTCTCGCGCTCCAACAGCATAGGATGCGATCGCCATACCTTCAAGCAAACGGTATGGCTCCTCCATCAACATTCGATCCATGAATGCGCCGGGATCCCCCTCGTCGCCATTGCATACAAGGTATTTGCTTGATCCCGGTGCAGCGCTAACGAATTCCCACTTGCGGCCTGTCTGAAAGCCGGCCCCACCCCTGCCTCTAAGGCCGGACAATTGAACCTGTGAAATAACGTCCCCTGGTGAAAACTGGAACAGGGCT
>CAIXIX010000349.1 GCA_903919615.1 uncultured Chthonomonas sp. | reverse complement strand
CCGAGCGGATGGCTGTATCTACCGGATCCTGTCCGCCATCTGAACTTGCGAGCGAAGCAAGACCAAGAACATGGTTTTCATCAAATCCCGGCATCGGTCGCACAACGGTAACCTTCAGCTCATTTTGCGTCAGTGTTCCGGTCTTGTCGACACATACAACATCGATGCTTGCCGCTTCGTCTACCGCGCTAAGACGAGTTGGAAGCACTCCTAATTGTGCCAGAGTTCGGGCTCCCACTGCGGCTGCGAGCGTAAACGTTGCTGGCAGCGCAACCGGGATCGAAGCCAGGACGCCCGTTAATACTAGCAGGATGACTTCACTTGAGGGCATGTGATGCATGTGCGCGTATGCCACTAGAAATAGCATTACGAAACCATTAAACACGGCGAGGTTGCGCACTACAATCAACACGGCCTTTTCCTGGGTGCTCTCGACATGTGCTTTGCGTATAAGCTCTGCAGTTATTCCGAATTTCGTGCGAGCTCCAGTTGCCGTAACCTCAGCTACCGCTTCACCACGCCGCACCATCGCCCCAGAAAAGGTTTGAATACCAGGCCCGGCTTCAATCGGAACCGACTCCCCCGTTAGCATCGATTGATCCAACAGAATTCCACCGCCTGTTAGGCGAACGTCCGCGGCAACTACGCCCCCAAGCGATAGTTTTACAAGGTCACCCGGCACGAGCACAGTGGCTGGCAATACGCCCCATGCTCCGTTTCGCAGCACCGATGCATTAAGCGCTAATCGAGACTTGAGGGCAGTAAGAGTTGCTTGCGCTCGCCCTTCTTGCGAGTACCCGAGCGCTGCATTGAATGTGAGGAGGACCGTCGTGATCGCTGCCTCGGAGAACTTACCAAGAAACAGCTCGAGCACGATCGCAGCTTCGAGCATCCATGGTACCGGTGCCCAAAACTTGGCTAATGCCCGTTTCAACGGGCGATCGGAGGTATCTGGTACTGAGTTCGGACCGTATTGTGCCAATCGTTTCGCTGCTTCGGCACTGGTTAGTCCTGATTGCACAGAGGTTGGATTATTGGTCATCACACGCTCGACAGAATCTCGATATCGTTTGAAACCTGGACTATTCCTGGAACTTGCGCTGCTATCTCAGTCGCGGCCTCGCTGGCCTGAACGGTATCTTGACGGCCTTCCAGGTAGGCGATGCAGTCTTGAACACGAACAGTGAGCAGGTAGGTATTAACGCGCGGATCATCCTGTAAGGCCTCCAGTACGACCCGTTCCAGGGTTGCGCCTACATTCGGTGCACCTTCTGGGGTAGTAACACCAGGGAAACCCGTCAAATAGGTATCGGGTTCGTCTCTCAAGGCTGCATCTACGACGAGGTAGTCGAATACTTGCCTGGCTCCGCGCCTGCGCGCTATGTCAACTGCTGCATTATGGAAATCGGCGTACGGAATCGTGCCGTGAAGCGAAACGATGCCGCGAGAGCTGTCAACGTCGACGTCACAAGATTGGCCAAGCACAGTGAGAATGTCGGCCTTTATCTTGGACGTAAGAACCACATTTCCGGCAACACCACGAAACCGTAGCGGTGTGCCTTGCCATACCATCCAGACAACAAGCAGAGCACCCGCTGTTGCTGCCAGAACCATTACTGTCGTTAGCTCACCACTGCTCAGATGCAGATTCAGAACGAAGATAAACGCCGCTGCGATTAATACGAAAACCACGAAACCTAACGTATTGTTGTAAGTGGCGATACGAACCCACGATTCGTGTTCAGGATGCGTTGCTATTCCATTGATCGACTTTGGTCTATTGGGAAGGTTGTTCTTCATTGCTTAATCATTTCATTTCCTAGCTGTCCGAGTTCGCAGAGCTGAACCTAGAACGAGAAACCGCGTAGCAGTTCGTTAATTACTGACAATTGCTATATAGCCAGCTTGAAGGGCGGACGTTATGTCTCTCTAAAGGGTTCCTTTGAGATCAGAACAGGATCTTTGAGCGATGCTGATGCCGGGATTTCTCGGAACCTCGCCAACCACGCTGGCGTCATGCAACCGCTCCGAGTTGTAAATTTACCGAGATTATCACGCGGAGCCCAGTGATGCAGATACGCTCACTGGCGTGAGTGCTAGGGCAATACAAAAATGTTGGTTAAGTTAAATAAACTGGTAATGATACCGTTCATATTCCTGGCACTGGTGCCTGCCGCTGCCAGCCTGGCTCCTCCAAAAGATGCCATTCTCGTACCCGGAGTGTTTAGCAACGCGGACGCAACCTGGACTGCGATGAAGAACCGACTCGCCGACGAAGGGATAAATGCCTGGGTGATCGACTTTGAGACCGACCCCTTAACACATTCGAATGAAGCCACGATCCCAATACAGGCACAAGCGCTTTCGGCCTTGATTAAGAAGACACTAATCGCTACGGGTCGACCGAATGTCAGTCTCGTCAGTCACAGTATGGGAGGGCTCGCAGCGAGATACTATTTACAGCACTCTGATTTGTGGCCAAGTCCTAAGTCTGCACAGGTATCGAGGCTAATCATGCTTGGTACGCCTAATTGGGGGACGGATGCGGTTCTGCAGAACCCTGTAATGGGGATACTCGCTTCAAGGGTGTCTGGCAGAAACCAGGAGAGCAATACAGACAAGGTAGATCATTGGTCTCCGGCGGTTAACGAGATGTTTGCTGAGTGGCAGCCGGCGCCTGCAAGGAAATCAGATGGCATTCTCGCTTATCCGACAGGGTACAGGCTGGAGTGCTGGTCAGAAGCCAAAAGCAACTCAAAAGGTGAAGTGAGCTACAAGAGTCCGATGAGCATTGGCAAATTTAGATCTCACGCCCTATGGGGTATCACCAAGTTTCTCGTGGACACGCACCTTGTAGTGTCACATTCCGATGATCGGAGCGCGATTACGACGGCGATAAGTAGATTCTCGAATCCCAGTTTGCGTGACGATGCACATGCAGACTACTATTCTGAAATGGCTAAGTCAATCGGAATCCTCTATCCGAAGGGGGCAGCACTGTCAGATTGGGGTATTAGCGCTAGGTACGTTAGTAGTTTCCTGGCAGATCTGAATGCTCCGGGTTCAGATAGATCCGGCACAAGAATCTACCTTGCTGCAGGTGCAAAATCAGACATCTGGTTGGAACAGATGAGAACTCATCTCGATAGCCCTTACACGAGCCTGAGCAGCGATGGGCTTGTGCCTGTAGATAGCGTTCTTGGTATCGATCCGATGACGGGGTTGTGCGTTTTCCCAACAGTCAAAGGCCAGCGTGTATTTAATGTAAACCACGCCGATCTAACCATATATGGGCCGGTTATTGATACCGTTGTTGCCTGGCTGAAGGAAAAGTAATTAAGCATCTGCCGTTCTGATTACAAGCCTATCATTTTGCGATATTATAAGGCCTCCTTCGTCAGGTTTTCGGAACCTCTGACACTGTGACTACACCTCCGTTTAACGATTCGTCTAGACATACGGCTTGGAAAGGAAGTTCGCTGACTATGGCTGCTTCAGATGACCGCAAAGAAAGTGCATCAACGAGTGAGATCTCTCGGCGGGATCTAATGGGATTGACGATTGCCGCAGGAATCGCCAGCACTGTAAGTCCGGCTTCGGCCGAAGATGTGGCTGTTACTGAAACGAATGTGGAGATTAAGACCTTAGATGGCGTTTGCGATGCAGCGTTCATCTATCCCACCAAGGGTTCTCATCCGGGGGTGCTGATCTGGACAGATGCGTTCGGCCTTCGACCCGCAATGCGCGATATTGGCAAGCGCATCGCTGCAGAAGGCTACGCAGTACTGGTCCCCAATCCCTACTACCGGGCTGGTAAGCCTGGTGCGATCGATCTGGATACGAAAAACTTCAGTTTCCAGAACCAGACTGACATGACCAGGCTGCGCGGTTATATGGCCGGGCTCAATGTGCCAGGCGCTGCAGAGAAGGATGCAGCGGCCTTTATCGCGTTTCTCGATGCTCAAAAGCAGGTAAATAAAAAGCGAAAGATCGGAACTCAGGGGTACTGCATGGGCGGACCTCTTGTGTTTAAGACCTGCGCTGCCGTGCCTGACCGTGTTGGCGCAGGAGCGTCGTTTCATGGCGGCGGACTCGTTACGGATCAGCCGAACAGCCCGCATCTGCTCGTTTCAAAGATGAAAGCCAAACTCTATGTTGGTATTGCATCGAACGATGATGAGAGGCAGCCGGATGCTAAGGACAAGCTAAAAGCAGCTTTCGAAGCTGCGAAAGTTACCGCAGGCATCGAAGTCTACAAAGGGTTGCATGGCTGGTGCGTGCCAGACATGCCTGCACGTGAAGGCGCCCCGATCTACAACAAGCCAGAGGCGGAACGAGCCTGGACGAAACTTGTAGCTCTCTATAAATCTGCCCTCTGATTTACCCAGGATCCATGCCGCTTCTATGCGGCATGGATCTTCGCATCCTGCTTATCTTACTTCCTCAACCTCGCTCCGATCTGAATTACCTCTGGTTTCAGGCGCCGTGCTTTGACACTCTCCAAATACTAGCCCTGACTACGAACACGCATCAACGCTTGGTCCAACCCAATCAGATGGAACATGGCCGATCGGCACTGGGTCTTACCTGTGCTTGAAGAGAATTAATGGAGAGAGCGGCTCTCGCGTGTGTGGGAAGCAATAATGAGCGAAGTTGTACTCGAACTCGATAAGTTAACGCGTGCATTTGGTGAATTTGTCGCTGTCGATAATCTTAGTTTCGCCGTCAACACCGGGGAGATTTTTGGTCTTCTCGGCTCGAATGGCGCTGGCAAAACTACAACCATTAAAATGCTTACTACGCTGCTGAGCCCAACCTCGGGCGATGCGAAGGTTGCGGGTTTCTCAATCACGACGCACGCGGTCGATGTGCGCCGTTCGATAGGGTATGTTCCTCAATCGGTATCGGTGGATGGGTCACTCACCGGTTACGAGAATCTCCT
>CAIXIX010000348.1 GCA_903919615.1 uncultured Chthonomonas sp. | reverse complement strand
TCATCTGCTTGTAGTCTACGTTGGTTGCGATGGGCTTCTCAGCGCAGAACATACAAACTTTACGTCGCGGTTTGCGGAACTTGCTCGGCTTGCCGCCTGCTGGTCGATTGCGGGGCGGTGGTGGCATTAGTTGCTTCCTTTCCCGTTAGCGCAAGCGACGCGCTTGAGACATGCTATTCATCTGCAAACGGATCTACGTCATCCGAATCGTCAATCGGCGGCCGTGTAGCGGCTGCCGGAGTCCTTGCGGATGCGGGGCGGCTTGCAGGCCGACCTTCATCACCCTCGGGGCCATCACCACGTCTGTCCAGGCCTTCGATATTGTCAGCGACGATCTCATACGAGGTGCGCTTCTGTCCGCTAGTCTGGTCAACCCATGATCGCGTTTGAAGTCGCCCATCGACCGAAATCAATCGGCCCTTGCCCAGGTAGTTGCAGGCAAACTCAGCGGTTCGCCTCCACGCTGTAACATTAAAAAAGTCCGTCTCGTATTCGTTCTGGTCATTTTTCGTGACTCGGTTGACTGCAATACGAAGGGTGGTTACAGGTACTCCAGAAGGTGTGTACTTCAGCTCTTCAGGATCCGCGGTGAGGCGCCCAATCAGCACTACACGATTCAGTGACATGGATTCTCTCCTTACCCTGATGCCCTGCGGTTTAGTGCAGAACAACGGTTCTCTAGTTTAACAATGCCCGGATTGGATGAATAGCGGTCAAAATTGCGCCGCTCTGTTATTTATGAGAGTTGGCTGCGACAAAGCGCCGCGCCAATAATCTTTAATTTACTCTTCGGCGGGATCCTGTCGCACAATGATGTGTCGTATGATCTCGTCGTTGATTTTAAAAATTCGGTCTAGCTCTTTCGGAACTTCGGATTCGGACTTGAACTGCAAAAGCAGATACATTCCTTCTCGTCGCTTACCGATCTCGTAGGCTAATGGACGGCGTCCTTTATCCCACTTCGCAGCTTCAACCACCTCACCACCCGCGTCCGTGACAACCTTCGAGTATTTCTCAAGAATTGTGTCAATGGTTTCATCGGGCGTGTCGGCATCAATGATGTACATCGCCTCGTACTGGCGCATTATTTCTCACCTCCCCTCGGTCGGAAGTACACCTGTATCGTAAAGCAGACTATTTAATAAAGCCCGCAAACAGGTGCCTCTGGCTCCGGTCTCGCCGGAGCGGGAAGGACACGACTCCAGCATCTGAAGCTGTCGGAGTCCGGACATGAAACCCACCCATGCCCGAATAGTGCCTATTTGTCGGTGTATTTTACACCGGAATCACGGAAATAGCAATGTAAGCAGCATGAAAAATCCGCAAAACAGCTATCTTAACCACCAGGAACCCGATTAGTAAATCGCCTGTTCTGTCTCTTTGTCAAAAAGGTGAGACTTGCTCATGTCGATAACGACCTTGAGCTTTTCACCCATCCTGGCCTGCGAGGCGCTATCGATCATGGCGATAAGCGAGATGTCGCCGATAGTCAGATACATCTCCACATCGTTGCCCAACGGCTCGATGACGTCCACATCCACCGTCAGGATGTTTGTGTCATCTGGTTCAACGAGAGAAGGAAGCTGGCTGTCGTAAAGATCCTCAGGGCGAATTCCAAAAGTGACATCCTTGCCCTCGTAGACCTTCGCTTTCTCAGCGAGGGACGCCGGCAAGGCAAGTTTAAATCCGCCGCAGTCCACCAGCAGCCTGCTTCCATCTTTCACGATCTTGGATTGTATAAAGTTCATCGCAGGCGAGCCAATAAACCCTGCAACGAATAGATTGGCGGGGTGGTTGTACAGTTCGAGTGGCTTGTCACACTGCTGAATAATGCCATTGGACATAACCGCAATTCTGTCGCCCATCGTCATCGCTTCGATCTGATCGTGCGTAACGTAGACCGTTGTGATGCCGAGACGCCTATGCAGCTTTATGAGTTCGGCACGTGTCTGCACTCGAAGCTTGGCATCCAGGTTGGAAAGTGGCTCGTCCATCAAGAACACTTTTGGTTCGCGGACGATCGCGCGACCAAGAGCAACGCGCTGGCGCTGTCCACCCGAGAGCTCTTTTGGCTTTCGATCGAGCAGTGGTTTGAGGCCGAGCATGTCTGCTGCCTCGTTTACACGACGATCGATCTCTTCCTTCGTAAAGGTTTTCTTCGTACGTGGGAATGCCTGGCCCGTTGAGGATCGCTTTAGCTTCAACCCAAAGCTCATGTTATCGTACACCGACATATGTGGATAGAGCGCGTAGTTCTGGAATACCATCGCGATATCTCTATCTTTAGGTGAGACATCGTTGACAACGCGATCGCCAATCAATATCTCGCCACTGGTCGCCTCCTCAAGGCCTGCGATCATGCGGAGTGCTGTGGTCTTGCCGCAGCCGGAAGGCCCGACCAGCACCATAAACTCTTTGTCCTTAATTTCGAGATTGATGCTGTTGACTGCGGTTACCTTGTTGAAGGACTTTGTGAGATTCTTAAGGGCGACTCCGGCCATTGTGGGGACACACCTCTCGTACAGCAAATTCTGTGTAGCATGATCTTAGCGAAGCGCAACGCTGTCGGCGGTACAAATCGCGCATTCTCCGGATTCCCCGAAAATGGGAAATCCAACATGCATTAGCAGACGCATTATATTCAGATTAACGATGCGCTGTCAAGCCAGCGTTCGGCCTACACGCTCGCTGCCGCTGTCATCTTGCCTTTGTCAGCCGCCTGTGCGTTGGCGCGTGCCTCGTCCTTCGCTGCTGCCATCTCGGCAACCGTTTTGGTATGCAGCCTTGCTGCACCCTCCGTCTGCTTCAGAAGCACACGCGTACCACTATTGGTGGCCTCGATTAATCGCGCCTGTGCAGAGGGGATTTGAGATGCATATTGAGGCAGCCAACGGGCCTGCTCCGTCAACATATGATCGGTAAGCTGCCATATCTCCTCAGGATCGCACACAGCCCCAACGAGTGGATCGTGTAGCATTGCCTGCTTAAGCATGGTCACATCGCCATGCACGGCTGCCTCCATGCCCATCTGCTGCACACGTATACTGGCGGAACAGGTGGCAGCGCATGCGAGGGGAAGATCGCCCACAACGGGCATGTTGATTCCATTGCGATCTACATATCCAGGAATTTCGATGATGCAGCCATCTGGCAGGTTCGTAATGTGGCCTTTGTTAACCACATTAAAATGCCCACGGTAGGTACGGCCCGTTTCAAGAGCTTCGATGATGTAGCTGCCATGCTCTTCGCTTCGCCGGTCTGGCGTGAACTTCGGAGGATCCTGCGATAACCAGTTCGGGAAGTCTGTTTCGAACCAGTTTCGGCCTTCGGTACATACTCGCAGATAACCGCCAGTTTCGCCGTTTATCCAGCTCGAAAGGTCGATCCATTTCCCAATCTCATCCGTGCGTTTGCGATACCACGGCACATATTCACTGAGGTGGCCATTACTTTCTGTGCTGTAGTAGCCAAAGCGTTTAAGAACATCAATGCGCACTTTTTCGGTGACAGCATATTCAGGATGCGCCGCAAACAGCCCAGGCAGAAGCGGGATGAAGTCTATTCCGCGCCACATGCATTTGATAAACCACGTCTGGTGATTGATCCCCGCCGCTACTACATCGATGTCGCGGCGATGCACTTTATCCTCAGGCCCGATGAGGCCCTCTCCCCGAGCATAGAGTTCGATGCACTTCGCGATTTGCCAATGCGCGCCCTGCACTCCATGGCATAACCCAATAGTGTCTACGCCGCCGTACTTATTGGAGGCCCAGGTGTTCATCGCCATCGGGTTGCTGTAGTTAAGGAACAGCGCTCCAGGTTTCGCGACTTCGCGAATGTCCTTGCAAAAGTCGAGTAGGGCAGGAATGGTGCGCTGGGCGTACATGATACCGCCGGCGCAGAGCGTGTCTCCCACGCACTGATCGATTCCATACTGCAGTGGAATATCGATATCAGTCTGGAAGGCTTCGAGACCGCCCTGACGAATCATGCAGATCACATAGTCGGCATCTGCGATGGCTGCGCGCCTGTCCGTAGTACTTTCAATTACTGCAGGCAGGCCGTTACCTGAGACATCGCGCTTCGCAAGCTGGCTTACCATTTCCAGGTTACTCGCGTCGATATCGGTGAAGGCAAAGGTGGTGTCTGCAAACTCAGGCACCGTGAGAAGGTCACCCATCAGCCTGCGGGTGAACCCGATAGATCCGGCGCCAATCATTGCGATCTTCATTGGCATATCGATCTGCTCCTACATTATAATTTTCTCTATGTTGCACTTCGGGATGAAGCATTCCTCTGATTAACGAAGTCTGTGTGGTCAGTGAAGTCTTTGAAGTCTTTGAGGTTGGAAAGAATATGAGGGGATTTGCGATTGGACATTAGTGCGTATTGACAGTTGCTCTTCTTGATGCTTAATGAACTCTTTGTAGTTCGCTCGTGATGATTGACCGAAACCATAGCCGACTATCGTTCGCAATGAAGCGCTTTTCACGACAGCACGACGTTGCATTCAATAGAGGATTTGCCGCCGATGCAGAAGTAACTGTCTGTGTAGATACGAACGACGGCGTTTAGCCACGAGGAGGCAATGATGACTGGATTTGGAAGTTGTGGATTAGGATTAGGCACCATCGACAGGCTCTCTTCTGCAAGAACACGCCTTATAACGGCCGAGAATGTCTATGGCGAAAAAGGTCGCGGCGGCATGGCGGAGCTTTCGATAGACCCACAGCCAGAAGTTTTACGAATCGGGCAGCACTGGGATGGTCCGAACAGCTGCGCCCGAGAGCTGGGGCAGTCCTGGAAGGTGCGACCTTGCATCACGCTTCCCGCAGGCAGTACAACCACAATCCTCGATCTGGATGGCCCAGGCTATATTCAACATATTTGGATAACGCTTGCAGACACGCGCTATCGCGACCAGATCATCCGGATCTACTGGGATCATGAAGAGACGCCAAGCGTCGAGGCGCCAGTCGGTGATCTATTCTGCTGTGGTTTCAACACACGAGCAAAGATCGCGGCACTGCCAATCAACGTGAACCCAAGTGGCGGCTTCAACTCCTACTTCCCGATGCCATATCGGAGCCATGCTCGAATTACTGTCGAGAACCGTCACGTTGAACCTCTAGGCGGATTCTTCTACGCGATCACAGTCGCAGATACGCCGGTACCTGACGATGCAGCCTATTTCCACGCACAGTTCCGCCGTACCAACCCACTTGCATATTGCGAAGACTACACAATTCTTGAAGGCGTCAAGGGCAGGGGACACTTCGTGGGTACCTATATGGCCTGGCAGCAGAACTCGAGCGGATGGTGGGGCGAAGGCGAAATCAAGTTTTTC
>CAIXIX010000347.1 GCA_903919615.1 uncultured Chthonomonas sp. | reverse complement strand
GTGCTGGACCCTCACCCCACCTCTCCCTTCTCCGCTCGCAAGCTCGCAGGGAGAGGGGCCAATGCACCGCCTACCGGACACAGCCCGATTATCTCTAGCGCTATGAACCAAGATAAGGCAGGGAGAGGGACCACCGCGCGCCTCCGGAAGTTGGCCGAGATATGATACATAGTTAGCACCTTACCCTCGTCCGCCCAGCCGGGGGGAGAGGAGATAAATCCAGGCGCAGCAAGCGGCGCCACTACCGATGATTTAACTCAGCGACCGTGCCCGATGGCTGAGGTGTAATCGCCAGGTGCTCTGCGTCTTTCGTCGTCGAAACGAACGCTATACACATCTCATCGTAGGTGGCCTCACCCCAGCCAACCGTTTTTGGATTCAAGCGATACGGGTTCCTAAGGTTGGCTGCCGAGTTGTCGTAGTAAGCAACCATCTTGATCTTTGTTCCTTTTGGCGCCGCAATCGGCTCCTTAAGGAAGTAGGTCATCTGCCAGTTGAAATCCCAATCTTTAATCCAGACGAGTGGCTTCTCAGTTCCGTCCGGCAGTTCTGCCCAAACCTTCATCTCTTTGCCAAGCAGATGCATATGAGGCGTGACAGATATAATGTGCTGATCCGATGTAAGCGACTGAACAGACCCAAAAGGATTGCCTCGTAGGCCAGTCATCCACATCCCTTTTGCCTCATAGTGAGGTTCGCCTGGTGGGATCCTGAAAGCAAAATTGATCGATATCCCGCCGTTAACGACTTTGTCGATGGTGGTCTTGCAGAAGTGAACTCCGAGCTTGGTCTGGTCTATCTCCGGCTTACCGTCCTTGTGATAGTGCACCTGGATGACGACGCGCGATCCCCTGGGTACAAAATTTGCAACGCCATCTGGCAGCAGGTATGGGTCGTTGCCTGGCGCCCAGCCTGCAAGCATCCCGGTGGGATTGAACCCGGGTCCGCCAAAACTGGTATAGCCCGGCTCCCCGTCGTTGTCCTGGCCTTCAAGTCGGTCGGATACGTACTTACCACGCACTGGATTGCCATCGACGTAGGCGATTACATGGTGGACAACAGCGCGATTGCCAGGATGCACCTCCACACCGCTTACATAGCGATCCTGAGTGAAATCCGGATTGATGACGAAGTTGCGGTAGACATCCTCGCCATCGGCAGCGAGGTGGAAAGGGCGAGGCGCCTGCAGAACCACGTCCGGCTCGCCAAGGCGCCACCCGGAGGCAAAGGTGTTTGGCCGTGGGGCAGATTTGGCATCGCCAGCCGGGGCGCCAGCATCAGCCCATTTTGCAATTTTCTGTAGTTCTGCGTCGGTCAACACCCTGTTGTGCGCATCCTTGAACTCGCCGTACCCTGCTTCGGGTTTCCACGGCGGCATCTGCTTGTTTTGCGTGTACTTCTTAATGTCTGCAGCCCAGGCGCTGGCCTGAGCATAAGTCGTCAGCGAGAAGGGAGCGACTTCACCATCGTGATGGCAGTTTTCGCACTTTGAGCGCAGTATTGGCGCGATATCGCGCGCATAGGTCGGCGTCTGCGGTTTGGGAGCGGAAACGAGAGCGCGCCGAATAGAACATCCAATACCGGGCACGGAGGATGCGGCCACTGCCTTGCCCGCGAGTACCGCATCAATCGCATTTGCCAGGTCCGTCTTGGTAACCCGTGTAGAGACCGAGTTATCATCGATCCGGCCAGAATAACGGATCGTTCGACCGGAGTCGATGACTACCGCCTGTGGAGTGACTTTCGCGCGCAGGGCATCCGCAAGCAGACCATGTGGATCGCTTACAACAGGAAAGTGCAGCCCATGCTCTTTAACACTCTTCGCAACCGAGGCAGCGCTCTCCTGGCGATCCGAATAGACGCCAATCACTGCGACATTTTGCTTTGAGTAGTTATCGTAAATTGCATTGAGCCTGGGCGAGTAGAGATTTGATATGGGGCATTGCCCGGAGAGAAACAGGAATACCACGGCCTTGTGCGCGGCTAGCGCTTCAGCTGAGTATCGGGCTCCAGACAGATCTGTGAAACCGGAAACGCTTACAGGTGGATCAATGGCAGCCTTCACCGGCACGCACAAAGGCGCAGCAAGTGCAGAAAGCAGACTCCCAATCGCAAGAATGTTATTTCCGAAGGCTAATTTCATTGTTGACCTTGCTATGTGTGTTTCAAGTGAGCAGTTCACATCGGAACACGTTGGCACTTATTGCAGACGGTAAGAAGAAAGAGTGAGAGCCGTACACCGCGCGGTGGTTGCCGGCCGATGTATGATATCGGTCGCCAATTGTTATGCTCTGATTCGAATACGATCAAACAGGCAAGAAGATTTCGTGCCAATGGGAATGTGTGCGGCCTTATCGCGCGCAGGCCGCCTGAAGATCATTTGGCTTGTGTACAGTTATGCGGTACGAGGCATCAATCGATAAGGACTTCTTCTCACGAAAAAACTTCATCACCTGATTGACCCGTTCACGCGATGCGCCAACGAGATCGCCAATATCGCTTTGTGTCAGGCGAATCGGAATAAAGAGGCTTCCATCCTGCTGCGGCTTACCATAGAGTTGCGAGAACTCAAGAATCTGCCGCGCAACGAGCCCATAAACATCCAGGGTGCAGTGCGCCCTGATTCTCTCGTTAGCCCGTCTGTTGCGATTTGCAAGAATCCGAAGCAGGTTTCTGGCGAATGTTGTGTTACTCATCAGCTCTTCGAAAGTGGCCCGATCGATACTGATTAGCGAGGTTTCGTCCTGAGTAACGACATCCGCAGACCTGAACTTCGAATCGTTAAGGCTGAGCTCCCCAAAATTGTCGCCAGCCGCCAGAACAGTAAGAAATACTTCTGCGGCATCGGG
>CAIXIX010000346.1 GCA_903919615.1 uncultured Chthonomonas sp. | reverse complement strand
GTGCTGGACCCTCACCCCACCTCTCCCTTCTCCGCTCGCAAGCTCGCAGGGAGAGGGGCCAATGCACCGCCTACCGGACACAGCCCGATTATCTCTAGCGCTATGAACCAAGATAAGGCAGGGAGAGGGACCACCGCGCGCGCCTCCGGAACATGACCGAGATATGATACATAGTTAGCCCGAAACGGGGGAATAGAGATGAGAATTCCATCGGGATCTTCAACTTCCAAGCCGACGCGGCTGCGTCGCAGCCAGTTGGATACACCCATCGTCGGGGCATATGATGGCGTCTATGCCCGTGCATATCGTTATCCGGGCTTCTCGCTCGATTCGATGCTCGCGCTGAAGGGTTACCAGTTTGTTGAGGATATGCTGCAGATGGCGGCATGCCGTGCGCCCTTCGATCTGAAGCGCTACGCCGTGCTGCAGGATGGCTGGAGCGTAGAGGCGGCCGTTACCGATCCGGGAGCGCCCCGCCATAGCCAGGCACAGGATCTGGCAAATGCAGTTACCTGGGCGCTTCAGAATATTCGAGATCCGGAAACGGATCTCACTCAAGACCTGAAGACGGTGCTGTTCGACATGATGACAGGCGCCTGGACCGGTAACCGTGTGGCTGAAATCGAGTGGCAGTATCAGGCCAGCGGCCCTCTTAAAGGACGGCACGGGCTGCGAGCAATCTATATCAAGCCATGCAAGCAGATCGGTTTTGATCTCGATGAACGCACGCTGGCGATCAAGAACATCACCAGCTACACGCCGGGCGGCGGCTACGATTTCGATATTCCGGTTGAGAAATGTCTTCTGTATGTCCACAACCAGTCCGCCGGCAATCCTCAGGGGATCGGCGATTGGCGCGCCTGTTACAAGCACTGGTTTCGCCTCGAGGAAAACGTAAAGTTCTGGGCCACAGCATTAGAGCGCTGGGGCGCTCCCGTGCTCATTATGGTCTACCCGGCCGGTTCGACAAGTGACATGGAGATTGCACAAACTGCTGCGGACAGGATACGTCAGGGCTCGTCGCCGATTGTCCCTAACAATGTAACGTATGAGCTCGTCTCTGCGCCTCGCAACGTGTTTGTCGGCATGGAGCGCGCCGCAATCTGGGATACGCAGCAGATTGCCTTAAACATCAACAGTAACATCCTCACCACAGGCATTGGGCAGAACAGTCTGGCTCTTGGTCAGGTGCATCAAACAAGCGCCCAAACAGTCTACGACGCCCTTTCGCGTCAGATAGAGGCCGTGTTTACTCAGCAGGTGATTCGGCGATTTGTTCGCTACAACTATGGCGACGAGGCTGTTGAGATCTGTCCAAGATTGCGATTACGGAAGGAGCCTGAGGGAAATTCGCTGCAGATCGCTCAGATGCTGCAGATATTGATGCAGGGCGGCAACATGCCCGGGCGCAGCCGCGTAATACGGGAGCAGCTTGGTCTGCCGCCGCTGGATCCCGAGGAGGAGAAACTGCTGGATGCCGAAGCGAAGGCTCAAGAGGAGGCGCAATCGATGGTCGCAGATGCGAGGCTCTCCAATCAAACGGCGCCAATGAGCGATGCGCGGGCTCGTGAAGCGGTAGAGATGCTCACCAGGGCAATCTATGCGCGAGACCGATTAAGGAGCGAACGCCAGTGAACTACAGATCCGCAAGCTTCGATGCAATCGCCCCGGCCTCCGACCGGGGCGATCTTGTTATCCGCAGCGGTAAATACTTCGAGATAGGCGACTATCCCGACAAGGAGTTTTCACTCACGAGTGAAGAGGCGGATGCCGCGATTCTCGCGTTCCAGGGTGCGCCAATCAACCTGGAGCACATGCCCACTCTCCTCGACGGCAAACTTGGCAGCGTACGGAGACTCTGGCGGCAGGGCCTCGACATTCTGGCCGAGTACGCAATCCCACTCTGGCTGCACCGTGTAACCGGCGGTGAGCCACTCAAAATCAGCAGTGAATGGGACAGGTCGACCCGTATGCCCGTAGGCGCGGCGCTTGTCCTGTCCCCGCGCATTCACGATGCCGTAATGATGGCTGCCGACGAGCAGCATGTACCAGTACGTAATCGGAAGGGAGAACCCGAAGTGTCTTTACTCAACAGGCTCGCATCTTTTCTGCGTGGTGAAGGTCTGCTGGATCCGCTGGAAGAGCCCCTCAATCCGCCCGATACAGCTCAACCTGTCGCTGCTCCACAATCAGGGGCTGCTGCCAACGTTATCTCCTCTCCGCGAGGAGCAGGTGAGTCGCCGCAGTTCTCATCGGTGGACCCGGTGAGACCCCCTGTCGATTTCAGATCCTCTGCAGAGTACAGCAGCATGTCTGCACGCCTGCAAGAGCAGGAGGAGCTGATCAGCAGGCTCCGGGATCAGTTTGACCGAGACCAGGAACGGGCGACTCTTGTATCCCATTTCTCTGAAATCGATGCGCTAATCCGGCAGGGACGAATGACGGCTAGCGAAGGCGATAACTGGCAAAAGATTGCCCGCGAACATCCGGATGCCTTTGCCGCGACACTGCCAGCGCTCAAGGCCCGCGCGCCATTAACTCAGTTCGGAGATTCGAGGCTCAAGAGGATTTCCCCCAACCCTGAGGAGCCAGGCAGCCAGATAGTCGCTCTCACCCGGGAGCGCGTATCACGCACCGGAGAGCGATTCGAATCCGCATTCTCAACCGTATGCCGGGAGAACCCTGAGCTTGCTGCGCTGCATGCGGCGGGCACACCAAGATTCGGAGGAGCAGTCAATGAGTAGAGGAATCAGCCTTCTTCAGGATACGTTTCCAGTCGGCAGCGCATCGGGAATCGTCTATCAACGTTCCCTGGTTATGGATGCTGTGAACCGGGGTAACGCAAAGCTGCCCGCGTCTCCACCCGAGCCCACATTCATTGGTGCGGCCATTGAAACGGTCGTGCCTGGTGAGAGCGCAGTGAGCGTTCAACTCGCCGGCATCTGCGTCTTGCAGAGCGATGGGTCCGCAGTAATCAATCCTGGCGATTACCTTGTTGTCACAGGCACAACCGGCCAGGTGCACTCGCAGGCGATCGCCGTTCCTGCTGCTCCCGGAACACAGGCCAACTGGAACCTCTACAACATCATTGGCATGTGCGTCGATAGCGCCCAGATTCCGGCCGTTGCCGGTTCGCCGGTTTCCGTACGTCTGGGCCCCTTCGTTGTCTTCGCTGCCTAGAACATTCATTAGAACGCCTGGAGGATTTTAACGATGCCACAACTTGCGAATATACATATCGATGTCGCTCTAACCAACTTGTCCGTCGCCTATGTCAATGAGGACTATGTTGCCGACAAGGTTTTCCCGGTGGTGCCTGTCGAGAAGCGAAGTGATCGATATTTTCTGTACAACAAGGACTCATTTCTGCGCTCTTCCGGCGTTGATAAGCAGGGAAAGCCAGGATCCATCCGAAGACCAGGCGCACGGTCAACAGAAGTTTCCTTCGATGTCTCAACTAACCCGTTCTACTGTGAACAGCTTGCGCGCAACTATGCGTTTACCGATGCTGAAGCGCGTCTCGCGGATGCACCCCTTCAGCCCGGCATTGATGCCACGATCGCGCTTACCGAGATGATCACTCTGGATAATGAGGTGGCCGTCGCCAGCAAAGCCATGAAGCGGGCAAACTATGCTGCGAGCAACAAGGCCCAGCTTTCCTCCGGGACTACCTCCTGGGCGCAAAACGCGCAGACTGCCGGGGCATTTACCAGCTTCCCGATATCTGTAGACATCCCTAAGGCGAAGAAGGCGGTTATCTCCAGCATGGTGCGCAGCGCCACGCACATCCTGCTCAACTACAACGCATCGGTTACTCTATCGCAGAACTGGGAGTATCTGGATAAGATCAAGTACGTGAGCAAGGAGGGCCTTACCAACTCGGGGCTCGCGCCTGTCATTGGCGGTCTCAGTGTGATCGAGGCCCGCACACAGAAAGCCAATAACGCAGAGAACACGTCGCCTGTGTCCACGGGATTTGTCTGGACCGACGATCAGGGACAGGATGCGGCCCTCGTTTACTACCGGCCAGCGATAGCGCCGTCCCTTAAGATGGTGGCGCTCGGTCTTACTTTCGAAGCGCCAGATGACAGTCTGGATGCGCGCGGTTTCCTTGTGAAGCGCTGGCGTGAGGAGTGGATCGATTCCGAGAAAATCGAGGTGAGAACCACGCGAGACTGGCGCTTTGTCGCAACCGATGGCACCTCAAATGGAGATAACGGCAACGGGTATGCAACAGGCGCCTATCTTATCTCCGGGTGCACGTTGTAGCTGGGCTACGCATGATACATATCTCTGGAGACCACTTGCAGGCACAAAGCGATGCGGAATTGATCTTATCCCCCTCCCCGACCCTAACAATGTATCAT
>CAIXIX010000345.1 GCA_903919615.1 uncultured Chthonomonas sp. | reverse complement strand
GGCGCGGGTGGAGACCACGGGAGAGGGGCCAATGCACCGCCTACCGGACACAGCCCGATTATCTCTAGCGCTATGAAACAAGATAAGACCGCAACCGCTGACAATTAACTGCATTCACGGCGTGCCCAGCTGTCCACTCGCTCAATTTCGGGGAGAGTGCAAGCAGCGACACTGCGATGGTTAAAAAGCTGTATTCTTACGCGTTATCAAACCGCACACAGTGTCTCAATTGCATGCAGTAATGGTTCTGAATTATAGACTTATACGATTTTTAGGTGCGCAGCCCCTGAAAGTTACAAGGTGGCTTTGAGGGGCTGCGCACCACGGTCCGGCGAATCCGCCACTCCCAAGCGGACCACCGAACAACTTCACTGGTATACGTACCAGCAACATTGACGAAAAGATCTTTAGTGGCTGTTCGCAAGTTCCTTATCGACGCACGTCCGCTCCCTATTGATGCAGGCCAACCGAGGCTCCCTGGATCCGATGAGAGATTTGCACGTTGCTCGCGTTAGCTAGCATCTGCTGAAGCTGGCATTAGTGTATCATAATATACTGATACATGCGATCAAGAAAGGCTAAAGAATGGATACACCTACGCGGGAGCGAGCTTGTCACCTGTTTTCAGCTCTATCTAATCCCGCCAGATTGAGAATTACAGAACTGTTGTGCCACTCGGAGCTGAGTGTTAACGAGATTTGTTCCGCACTGTCGTTAGGGCAATCAGCCACCTCGCAAAACCTGGCGGCGCTAACCCGCACGGGCGTACTAGTGGTCGAGCAAAAAGGCGCACAAAGAATATATCGTGTTCGCGGTCCACGGATTGCCCGAATCCTTGCGCTGATTGAGGAGTTCTGCGCCATTCATCAGCTCTATGGCGCCGTTGAAGACGAGGGTATTGAAGTTACTGACGACCATGTGCCTGGAATCACCGGTTAGAAATGAAGATTAATGAAGCATCAGTTTGATGGCTCGAATACTTCGACTGAAGAACAAGCCGTTTCGGGTGTCCAAGTCCAGTCTGAGATTCAGGAATACCTAAACGTTCGACAGCAGCGAAAGAGGCTCTTCCCGCGAGCTGCGCTTGTTGGGCTCCTAGCCGGACTTGTCGCCGTAGCGCTGCGAGTTACACTGGCGCATGGCGATCGTTTGCGCAATGAACTAATAACGTGGGCGCACCAATTCCCTCGCTTCGGAATCGTGTTTCCTATTTGCGCATGCGCTACTGGCGCTGCTCTGTCAGTCGTTATCGTCAGACGCTTTGCGCCAGAAGCATCCGGAAGCGGCATCCCACATCTCGAAGCAGTTCTTCATCGGATGCGCGAACTCCGCTGGAAACGAATCTTGCCGGTTAAGTACGTTGCTGGCGCGCTTGCGATGGGAAGCGGACTTGCGCTCGGCCGCGAAGGACCAACTGTTCAGATGGGAGGCGCGGTTGGGGCCGCGGTTGGTGGCTGGATGAAGATGGGACAGCGGGATCGACTGGTACTGATCGCCGCTGGGGCCGGGGCTGGCCTGGCTGCTGCATTTAACGCACCGCTTGCGGGCGTTATATTCGTGCTTGAAGAGGTACAAAAGGATTTCCGCCAGGCGGTGTTTGGCGCAACGTTTCTTGCAGCCGCAACAGCAGACATCGTTGCCCGATTTGCTTCAGGTCAATTTCCTGTATTCGCCATCCCCAGCTATCCGGTACCTGCGCTCGGTGCGCTGCCTGCATTTGCGGTTCTAGGCATCCTATCTGGGATTCTAGGTGTCGTTTACAACAGGTGCTTGATCGGTACGCTCAATCTGTTTGCCAGACTCAAAGGTGGGCAAATTATTGCTGCAACGGCAGCGGTTGGAGGCATTGCGGGCCTGATAGCATGGTATGCTCCACTCGCTGTTGGCGGTGGCCATCGTCTGGCCGAGACATTCCTGGCCGGGCACGTCGCATTGGCGCTCATTCCAGCCTAGTTTATTGTTCGATTCATGCTTTCTATGGCCAGCTACGGTACTGGCGCTGCCGGCGGTATATTTGCGCCACTGCTCGTACTTGGCGCCTTGATTGGGCTCGGCATTGGAGAGGTAACGCATCATTTCTTCCCACTTCTCGTGCCGATACCAGCTATTTTTGCAGTTGTGGGCATGGCGGCTTATTTCACTGCAATTGTCCGCGCACCACTGACGGGAATCGTACTTATAGTTGAGATGACCGGTAATTATGCCCAAATGCTTCCTCTACTCGTAGCCTGTTTCTGTGCCTACATCGTTGCAGAAAGCATGGGAGAATTACCCATCTACGAGAACCTGCTGGAACGGGATCTGATGCGAGGTGGCACGATGCCGGACCCCAAAGAGCCCATCGTGCTGGAGTTGGAAGTTGAGCCGTTATCGCCTTTTGCCGGCCGCGAAATACGCGAACTCGGTCTGCCAGCAGGCTGCATCCTGGTGAGTTGCCGAAATGGAGCGCATGAGTGGGTCCCTATAGCCGGCACCCGACTCGAAGCTCACGTGAGGATTACAGCTATTGTGTCGCCAGAGTCGTCAGGCGCTATTCGCATCTTACGCCGGGGATGTGAGGCGGATGATTAACGTCCCAACATCATTGACCTCAAAGACTTCGTTGACGTCGCGTACCCTCAATCCCCTGCTTCGAGCTGGCTCTTGATGCACTTTAGCGTTTTGCCCGCGATGTTCTGAACAAAGAGCTTGCCCACGAGCCAATCGGCGAAGAGCGGCCCAATTACCGGCATGCTCAGCTGATGATCGATCTTAACAACAACGCCGTCAGCGCGTTTTTCAAGATTCCACTCGACAAACATCCCCTTTGTCACTCCCCGGACATGCTCAAACGTAATGCGTTGTGCATCGGGGAATATCTCCTGCCAGGCAGTCCAGTGAACGGGAATCCAGTCTCTAGTAGCGCCGAAATCGGCGAGTTTGTGCGATTCAGAGCGCTCCAGGATTCGCATATAGCGATAGTGGGGCAGTATCTTCGGCCAATCTTGAATGTCCGAAGCAATCTGAAAAACGCGAGGCGCGAGTACTTCCGGGTCTCCACATATCGTGATTTCGTTTATTGTTCGCATAACCTTCACATTGCCTTTCCAGTAAGCATTGCCCATAGTAGAAAGATAGCAGATGCACCCATGAACAGTACCGCAATCCAACCCAGAACATTTGAGACAGGCCGATTGCGTCTCTCGCCGACAATTCGGGAGTTGTTACAAATTAACAGCAATATAACCATCAGAGGAGGGGCAACTATTCCATTGAGAGCTGCCGAATAGAGCAGACCTTTAACTGGACTTAACGAGTGTATGAAGTTAATGCCGAAACCAACGGCGATGACACCTGCAATCGCTATATAGAACTTTCGGGCTCGCCGGAATCTTCGATATAGCCCGTACCGCCAACCAAAAGTCTCGGCTAACCCATATGCTGCCGATCCCGCAAGGGTGGGAATTGCAAGCAGCCCCGTGCCAAGAATTCCTAGTGTAAAGAGCCAGTATGCGGCAGGGCCTAGCGGCCTTAGAGCCAGGGCTGCATCCTGTGCCGTGTTGATATCGGTAATGCCTTTCGCATTGAGGGTTGCCGCTGTGCAGATGACGATGAAGAAGGTGACGGCCTGAGACGCGACCATTCCGATAATGGTGTCGTTGCGGAGGGCTCGAATATCAAGATCGTTTGCCCGGCGGCTAAGGTGGCCAGGAGCCACCATCTTTCGATCGACTATCTCCTCCTCGACCTCTTCACCAGCTTGCCAGAAGAATAGGTACGGTGATATGGTCGTGCCAAGAAACCCGACCACAACGAGCACATATTTTGGTGACCAGTTCCATGTTGGAATGAAACTCTTGCGGACTATCAGGCTCCAATTGTTGTGCACTGCTGGCATTAAGGCAACGATAACGTATGAGAGCAGTGCAAGACACAGCCACTTTAAGACACGGACGTAGATTCGATAGGGACACAGAATCTGCAGCGCCATAATGGAAACGGTAATAACGGTAAGCCACAGTGTAAATGAACCGTTAAACAGCATCTTCGCGGACGCGGCCATTATGTTGAGATCTGCGTAAACATTAATGACGTTTGCCCCAATTAAGAGGAGCATGGAGCAGAACAGCACCCATTTTGGATAGTGGTCTTTTATAACCGCAGCAAGGCCCTTTCCAGTTATGACACCGACCCTGCCACACATCTCCTGAATCACGATCATCAGGGGTATGCAGACCGGAATCAGCCATAGCATGGTGTAGCCGAATTGAGCGCCTGTGATCGAGTAGGTGCCTATGCCAGATGGATCATCATCTGCGGCACCAGTGATCAGACCTGGCCCTGCCTGCTTCCACCACGGTTTGGCTGTGTCATCATCCACCCCACTCTGCCTGGCGTTATCCAGGTCCAGCCGGTCCTCAAGCAGGTCCTCAACCGTCGGATTCTCGCCATTCTCGCGAGCGATCACTTCAAGAGTGGCATCATCGTCAACAGCGAGGGCAATCTCTATTAAATCGACCACGTCGGCCTTTTCCATCCTAAAGGCGTCTTCACGATTTGGCCACAGCCTCGCAATAACTTGCAAGGCTGTGGCCGGTTACGTCTAAGAACAAGACATAAGCTTAAGAATGCGGTGGCCTAAGCTCTGTTGAGAGCTCTGCGACGCATAGCGGGAAGGAGTAAACAACCGGTTATGCCAAACCCAACGACAAGAGCTAGTGAACCTGGTTCGGGCGTATGCTGCGGCACTCCGCCAAGGGCGCCCGTTACATGACCGCCCAGAGCGCCGTCCGTAAATCCACCGTTGAATCCCGGTCCGGAGTAGCTCGTAAGTGAGACTTCGAATACTGAGCCATCCGCAAACGAATAAAACTGACTGCTTGGCCCAACTCCAACCATTGTGGTGTTCGTACTGCTATTGGTTATGGATCCCGAATAGTTTGCCAGAAACACGTGAGTCACTGGCGTATCGCCAATGAGAGCAACGCCAACACTGTTCGTTGGCGTCAGTGTAATCGTCTCTGTAATGCCGGTGTTAAATGTGCCTTCACTGTTTGAAGTTGCAAACACCTTGAAATCCGCAACCCCAATGTCAGTTCCGCTAGTGCCGGCATGACCTCCCGACAGGTTGGACCCATCAATGACACTTATGTAGTTCGCTGCTTGAGTCGTGGTAACCGGATTGGGATTGAAGCTAGCAGTAAAGTTGAAGTACTGCGCATTTGCGGCTACGGGCACACCAAACGTGACCCCAGTAAGCAGCAGCGCCAAAGCGAATTGTCTCATATTTTTTTCCTTACTCTCTTGTTAACATCCGATTGCTTGTCGTCATTTTCTGGCAGGCAGATGGGCACTCAGCATTTCATCCGAGTGTCGCTGATTGCATGGTATGCAGCGGAGTTACACAAAGATGTCGATTCGCTTGAAGGATATGTTCCAGAATTGCAAGATGTAATTTGATTGTAATTAGTGGTAATAAATGTTAGCAATACAATAAATAACAGGGTCCGGTCTATGACCGGACCCTGTTATTTGGTTCAAACTTAGAGTAACAGAAGCTTAAAGCCCTTTATGGTCGTAGTCGTCGTCGTCTGCTCTGATCCAACCGTGCATCGCGCGTGCAACTGCGATCTGAACTGCCCTCTGCTCATGCGGCGTTTTCGGACCGCCGCTTACGATTGTAACGAGCGGTGTCACAAGCAGATCTGCGCCGGCTTTCGCAAGGTCGAACTTCTCATCGCTGCGCGCCATCACGTTTTCGCGAGAATAGACCGTCTTGCCCTGCGCAATATCGGTAATGACAATGTCTACCGTTGCTGAAGATACGGTCCGCGGACCGAGATCGACCCAGATGCTGCGTGAATGAAAATCAAACACAGCAGAGACCACGTATCGCGCCTTGAGCGCTGCGCCGAACTTAACAATATCCGCGGTGTTTGCTGGCGTCTCACCGGATGGCATCTGCAGTGCCAGTCTTCGCCAGGTATTCGCAGCTACTTTTCTGGATATTAGCGAATAGCCGCCCTTCTGCAGGGACTCTTCGACGGAGTCGATAGCGGTCTTTCGGGAAGTCTCATTTCCACTGTCACGTGCAAACACAACCGGGAAGATCACCGCGCTTCCGCGCACCCTCTCCTGCGCACCTGCTGAGTGTGTGAGCGCCGCTCCAAATAATAGCGCGGCGGCCACGCTTGTAATCAATATTCGTCTGTTAACTCGCTGTTTGCAATAGTTCATTGCTTGTTCCTTCTCTCAATCCTGTTGAAACAATCCAATCTTGCGTGCCGATCGCATTGTTGTGGCTGTGAACGGGCCGTTCCAACCGGTAGCGAGACGGCAGTGCCCATCGATTGTTCCCCGAATAATCGCGATGAGATATAAGAAGAGACATGGAACAAGATCTTTCATGCATGCCGTCATCCCTACGCTAATCAACTTAGGTTGAGTGAGTCTGTTCGGCGCATGCAGCGCGCAGACGCTTGAAATGGATGTGCGATATATGAAAACAACGATAAGGCCCTGGATTTTGAGCGTAGTTGCCGCAGCAACATTTACCGTGATCGCCGCTGGTTGTGGCTCTCGAAAAACTCCTGTTGCAGTAGTGCCGCCAGCAGGAAATGGCGCGAATGTAGCGCTCGAAGCGGCTTCTGCTCAGGAGCTGCCTGTAGCCGCTGACGGATGCGAAGTGACGCAGTCCATACCGCCTCCGCAACAGATAGCCACAAATCCAAATGCGATCCAAATTGTGCATCACCTTCCGCCGGTTCCGGCGCACGTAACGCAGCGTCACAAAAAGCTTCATCTCGTCAAATATGAGAACAAGTACTGGCTGGAAGATCCCGACCATCACATGTACCTCGCGGCCAGAAACAGCTCGGGACATTACTATCCCGCCGCTTACGACTCTACTGGCAGTCACGTTTACCCGCTCTATTACGATTCGGCTCGAGACGATTACTATCGTGCCAGCTCCGACAGCGATCAACACTATTTTCGCAGTTATACCGATGAACCCAGCTATGTATACTATTACGATCCCGATCCAATCTATCGGCGACGTTTTCATGGACATAGGTGGGAGCTTGACTATGATCCCATCATTGTTGCACCTGATTACAACGACTCATGGGGTGCATCCATTCCTGTCTTTTCCGCCTCTGTCTATCTGTTTCCAAGATGGCACCGACACTGGTGGGGTGAGGCTGACTGGGAGTCTGGTGGAAACAGCTTCGTAGATATTTCGTTCGGCAGACCGTACTTCAGCTACTATATGGTGCCAACAGCCTATCCGTTTGTATATGCCAACTCGCTGTTCGTCTTGAATATCGGGGGCCGCACCAACCCGGGATGGTATGACCATGGTAATTTCAATCGCGCGGCATATCAGAGCGGATCTTATCGGTCGTTCAGCGGATATGGCAGGCCGGCAGCGGCCGGTACGATTGCAGCTTCCTATTCAGGTTCCCGCGCATTCACCCGTGGTGTAAGCGTAGGAGGGAGAGGCGCCACTGGCGCAAATACGACGCTGGCCAGCGGTCGCGCTGCAACTGGCTCTTTCACCCACGCTGTGAGTAATACATTGCCAGCGAATGGAGCGGCGGGCAGATCCGCAGTAATGCGCTCCAATGGTGGTTCGTTTACCCGCGCTCCCGGCGGAAGAACGGCAACACCAGGGCCTGCGACACATTCTGGCATTGCTGGGCGCGCTGCTGTTACCACTGCTAGTAATGCT
Source organism: uncultured Chthonomonas sp. (assembly GCA_903919615.1). Taxonomy (GTDB): domain Bacteria; phylum Armatimonadota; class Chthonomonadetes; order Chthonomonadales; family Chthonomonadaceae; genus CAIXIX01. The sequence goes on along the minus strand of CAIXIX010000345.1, from coordinate 284 downwards.
GGATCCTTTACACGTGGGTCTGCAGGCGGCGGCAGAGCTGCAACAACGAACGCTGCGCTGCGCTCCACAGCGGCGGCTGGCCAGCAGAGAGCTGCACAGCAAAGATCCAACAATGCTGGTCAGCAGAGAGCCGCCCAGCAAAGATCCAACAATGCTAGTCAGCAGAGAGCCGCTCAGCAAAGATCCAACAATGCTGGTCAGCAGAGAGCCGCTCAGCAAAGATCCAACAATGCTGGTCAGCAGAGAGCCGCTCAGCAAAGATCCAACAATGCTGGTCAGCAGAG
>CAIXIX010000344.1 GCA_903919615.1 uncultured Chthonomonas sp. | reverse complement strand
TCACCTCTTTCCGCTTGCCTCCCTCGCACGCTCGGGCGCGGCAGAGAACACGGAGGGGACAGGGTAGCCCGCCTCCGGACCGAAGGTCGGCCTAGCCAAAGATATGATACATTTGTAGGCGGGCAGAAGGTGGACGAGGGTTAGTGAGCGAGTGGACAGGGTGGTCTCGCGGTGATTTGGTGGCCGAAGGTGGGGGATCTCACCAGTCGCTTGAGCTCCTTCGAGATGACGGGGGTAGCGCCTGAATTATTCATGAAATGTGCAATGTGCGGTCGCAGCAAGCGGCGACCCTACCATGCGCGAATAATCCGGGCTGGTTCGTGGTAACTACTTGCGTTTGCGCGAGTTTCCGCGCGATAATCATGGACTAAAAACTGCTGACGATCTCGCATTCTTACTTCTTTAAGCGCATTACCGAAAGGCACTGGATGAAAAACACTCTTAGAATCGTTCTTACGATCGTCGCCGCATTGGCGCTTGCTGCCGTTGTTCACGCAGATGACAACGTCGGTCATCGGTTTATCGCACACGCGAACGGCCATGTCATGATCCTGAACGCGAAAGGCGAAATCGAGTGGCAAGTTGACATGCCGTTCACCTCTCATGACATTCAGGTACTGCCAAATGGCAATATGCTCATCCAGAACAGTATCACAACCGTCGTTGAGATGACTCCGAAAAAGGAGATCGTCTGGAAGCACGAGAGCAAACCGATCGCATCGAATGCTGGCGATGTACAAATCCATGCCTTTCAGCGGCTTAAAAATGGGCTTACAATGGTTTCGGAAACGGGAAATTCGCGGATCATCGAAGTGGACAAGGATGACAAAATCGTTCACGAAATCCCCGTTAAGTTCGATACGCCTCCGGCTCACAATGACACTCGTAAAGTCCGAAAGCTCGACAATGGCAACTATCTGGCCGGCCACGAAATCCAGAATGTGATCCGAGAGTACGATCCATCCGGCAAAGTGGTCTGGTCGTACAAGATCGACCTTGCAGGGCGTGAGCGGGTACCGGGCGGCGACGGCCACGGCGCCGAGCCCTTTGGAGCATTGCGACTTAAGAACGGCAACACCCTCATTGCCTGCGGCAACAACAATCGCGTGCTGGAAGTGAACAAAGCTGGCGAAATCGTGTGGAGCATTGATCGTGATGAACTGCCTGGTGTGCATCTCTGCTGGGTCACAAATCTTCAGGCGCTGCCCAATGGAAATATCATTATTGGCAACACGCATGCCGGGCCAGATAGTCCTCAGCTCATCGAGGTGACGAGAGATAAAAAGGTGGTGTGGACCTATAAGAACTTCCCAGTCGTCGGTAATAATCTATGCGCGTCACAGGTGCTGGATGTTAAAGGCAGATTGATTCGGTAGGGATGCAGGGGGGATAGGTTTTAGGTGTTGGGTTTTGGGTGTCAGGACGGAAACCGCGGATTCGGATGGATGCGGGCCAATTGCATTCTTGTACACAAATTCACATAGCAGACAAAGTGAGATTATGTAAATATTTGAGATGTACCACCGCAGCGAAGTGTAGCTATCCCGGCAGGTTTGCAGGAGTATTGGAATGAAGACTTCCTCAATGAAAATACTCGTCTGGTCTGTGTTAGCAGGAGCAGTCATCACCACTGGATATATGGTCTGGGCTGGCAGACATAACAAGCATAAGATATTCCGAAACTTGGACGGTTCCGGCATCTATTTGACGGACCAGATCCGCGTCACGGATTTTCAACAGATATCAAAACTTCACATCGCAACTGTCGTAGATATGCGCCCGGACGGTGAGGCTCTCGATGAAACACCCTCATCAGTACTGGCTAAAGCCGCTCAACAGCTTGGAATCGATTTTGCATATATCCCCGTACCTCATGGCGCAATTCCCTCATCTCAGGTCGACAAACTCGCATCGGAGTTAGAGCGAGGGAAGAGACCAATACTGCTTTACTGTCGAACCGGGAAGCGGGCTATCCGCACGTTTTGTCTGGCTGAGGCTTCGCGATACAGGGGACATACTGAGCCAGAGCTAAGTGCGATTGCAACCAAGTCAGGCTTCAGTATCGATGATCTGCATGATGATATCGTGCGTCGAATATCCGCAAGGAGGATGAAATGACGATCAACGGTGGGCTGAAAATTTTCCTGATTATTGTCGGTCTGCTCTTTGGCGCCTTTGTGGCGCTGATACTTATTAAAGGGGTCTGTTGAACTGGCAATGCGGTAGGTGTTGGGTGTCAGGCGTTGGTTTTTAGGACGGAAACCATGTCTTCGGCTGGTTGGCTGCGGCAGGTGCCCGGTGAGGATCCTATCTACTACATATCCTTCACGTTTCTGAGCTGACACCCCGACTATTTAGAGCAGCCACTGCAGCCAATCCGAGATCTGGCCTCACCCTAAATCCCTCTCCATGCGCACCAGACTTCACTTACTTACAGGCTAAGTCGCGCATGTAGAGGGACTTCCTTCGGCTGGTTGGCTGTAAGCTCAACTTAACGGAGAGATGTTAACATAGACATGCCTACGGGCATAGGGGCGACGCAGTCTTGTGTTCCGACGGGATTTGAGGTGGCGTTTGTGCAACAATAGCGCAATTAGATTCCTTTCCCGGATAGGATCCTTGAACATGACAACTGCGAATACAACATCCATACCGACACGTGGTCTTTCACAAGATCAGATAGCCCGGTTTCACGATGAGGGGTACCTCGTTGTGGAGGATCTGATCGATGCAGCCATGATTGCGTGCCTTGAGGCCGGTATAACGGACCAGATAGACCGCCTAGCCAATGAGCTTTTCGAAAGAGGGGAGCTATCATCTGCGTTTGCTGATGAGCCGTTTCGTTCGCGGCTATCCCACATTACACTGGAGACTAAGGCGGTCGTCAGCCGGATAACAGATGGCGCACTGGCCATCCCCGCTATCTTTGAGCTAATCGCCTATCCTCCGCTACTGGACGTTGCCGAATCCCTGTGTGGGCCGGAGTTGATTGCCTCGAGCGTGTATCGGCTGCGCCCGAAGCTGCCAAACTACGGTCCGGGTGTCGTGCCCTGGCATCAGGATTCCGGATACTTTGAACCGTACTGTGATAGTTCGCTCGTTCTGACGTGTTGGATACCGCTCGTAGATTCGGATGCCCATAACGGCTGCTTGCAGGTGCTTAAATACGGCCATCGAAGCCCAGTTGTAAAGCATGGATCCGGGCCAAACCACTATCTCCAGATATTAGATCAGGATCTACCGGAGGGAGAAGTGGTTACGGTGCCGGTTAAACGCGGCGGCGTTCTGTTGCTTACAAATCTTACGCCGCACTGTTCTACTCCTAATGATTCGGATGGTATTCGATGGTCAATGGATCTGCGGTACCAGAGCGCTGCACTGCCCACAAACGCGCCTATTTCCAGGCTTCCTGAAGAGATTCTCGATCAGTCTGCGCCGCTAGCATGCTATCCGCCTGAGGCAGATGTGCTTATTCGCAGCGCCAAGCGCCCAAACGAGGTACTCTCCACACCAGAGCAGTTTGAACAGATTCGCAGTGGCCATATACCTGGTGCTATTACAGAGCGCTGGGGCGACCCCACGTTGTGGCGCGAAGGCGGAAGACGCCGGACAGGGCATGTGCTGAAAGAGAAGTAGGTTTCAGGTTTTAGGCGTTGGGCTTTAGGACGGAAACCGTGCCTTCGGGCAGTTGGCGTAGCGATAGTTGGCTATGATTGACATCTTGGTCATCGATGGTGGCACCCCAAAACTCCAAACACCAAACACCAAACACCAAACACCAATCACGAAACCCCAACCCCCAACCCCCAACCCCCAATACCTAACCTGTGAAGCGTTTGCACATTGCACTAACCACGCTATAGGGCTGTTCCGCCACCCACTTTTCGGGAAATTTCCAGGTGGGTACGTTCCAGATGCCGGCGGCGTGTGCCGGTTCGTCGAACTCCACGATATGCTTCCGATACATCCTGCTCTCCAGGGCCGCGATAAACTCGAATACGTCCAAACCAGACTTTTCGGCGACATCTTTCAAGACCGCCAAATCGTTGATGTCCCTGTCTTCTTCCCAATACGCGTGATAGAGCGCCTCGATGTAATCTTGTTGCTTGCCGGCTCCCCAGGCGAATTCTCCTCCCTCGAGCGCCAACCGCGAGTTTGAGAGCTTGCTCGTGCGCTTTGGCACAGTGAGCCCATCTGCTAACTGCAGGAGCTCGAAACGAGTAGGGATGGGAGGCTTTTTGTCCGCATCGGGGTCCACTGGCTTCGGAGTATAGACTAGCGTTGCTGGAAGAAGCTCAAAGCCAACCCAGCGCAACGTAACTGATGGGAAGTCAATGCGCATCCGTTCGGCCTGCCGCAGCGCAACCCAGCACCAGGGGCAGACGACGTCGTGAACGACTGTAAGTTGGGGCATAGTTTTTCCTTATCTTTTTATAGGGCTACTCGCCCGAGATGGTTAGTTGGATGTACTATCTATGATACGAACGAAAACAAGATACTACAACCCATGATCCGCGCAGGCAAAATCTGAACTTGCACTGCCTAAAAGTATCTGCGCAGTGCGCGCTGATACTTGTTATATAAAGTGTTGCTATCGGGAGGGTGATGTCGCTGTGAACACATCAGATGTAGAAATTGAACATATGGGGACCCTGCAAAACCTCGAGTTCATAATTATTAATTTCGACAGGTCGAGCGATGACCTCACGGACCTCGAGGTGATCGACGTGCTGGATTATCTTATACGCGCCTACACGGCGAAGGGAAACGGGCACTCCGCTCCATTTGTGCGTCTGTCTCCGTTGAAGCGCGAATTGTCAGATGCAATCTCCGTGATCGCTGACATGATCACTGCTCCAATTGTTACTGAGCCCGATTCAGCTGTGGCCGAGCTAGACTCTGCGATTACAGAGTCCGAATCATCTGAAGTCGCGGTGCAACCTTCCGGTTCTTTGACCGCGGACAATGTCATATTAGGACAGGTTACCCCTGAAGTGCTGATTGCGTGTCTCAAGAGAATTCGCAAGTCCGCCAAATACTGGAACGGTAATAATGGCCGGCGTGGGTATTTGGAGTACATCGCGAACTTCATGTAGGCCACAGGGGGTTGAGAAATCTCCTACCTATCGATTATGCGAGCGTTTACTGTAACCTGACGGCCCATAGACTGTCATTCTGGCCGCGTGACGATACGGTCTGCGCTGATGGGTGGGGGATTTCTCAATCGCGAGTTTACGGCGTGCATGCTATGGGCGTGTGTTCGCTCATTTCGAAATGACGTGTTTATGCGAGGTGACTGCGTGCGTCTGCAAGATTGCGGCAGCAGCAAGCGGCGGCCCTACCGTTAGCTGGGTTTACCGCTGCGCCTCAGGGTCACGACGTCTCCGCGAAGAGTGGTCCCCAGTAAACTTTGCTCGGCATTCGGCAGGCGGTCAATTACCGAGTTACCTCACTACCTTGTTACCTTGCATCCCCGCCCAAACACGCAAATCCAAAAACCTAACGCCTTCTTTGTTATCGTATCGATTTCGCACAGCGAAATCCGGTGTCCCGTCAAGTTGAGCCGGTGCCTTCGATTGCCCTGTTGTAGGTTCGACAGGCTCCTTCTGCATACCCAACCGCCCCGCCGCGAAGAATTCGCTGCTCAGGGTTGTTGTTATAGAACCCCTGAACCCACTCCCAGGCATTGCCGGCCATGTCGACGCAGCCATAGGGACTATCGCCACCCTTCACGGAGCTAACCGGCTGCACCCGGGATGGCCCGATGGCGCATTGTGGCGACCGCTTCTTCGCAATTAGCGATTCCGAGCCTGAGCTGTGCGCTCGTTTTGACACTCTGTCTGGATCCCAATCGTTGCCCCAGGGATATCGCCTGCCATCCGTGCCGCGTGCCGCTTTTTCCCACTCGTCATCTGTCGGCAGCCGTTTGCCTGCGAGCCGTGCGTATGTTTCTGCTTCTGCGTAGGTAACGTTTGTTACTGGCAGGTGCCCCTCACCATCGGGGAACGTGTGCGTGGGAATCAGCTTTTTGTAGTCATCGTTCGTTACCTCCGTTCGGTCCATGTAAAACGATGGCACGATCACTTTTCGCTGTGGCTTTACATCCTCATCGGCATCCGTATCATTCGTGCCGATTAGGCAGGTCCCGCCAGGAATGTAAACCATCCCAACGGGAGTTGCGGCTCGCTCGCGGTCCTGCTGAAGTGGGCTTTGAGGGACTGCAACTCTGTGTTGTACGCTTTTGAGTAGCAGGAAGGTACAGGCGGCCGCTGATGCAATTGTAGCGAATGCAATATTGAGGTTTCTCAATCGGATAATCGATCCTCTCCCTTTGGCTACACGACAATTCATATTGGCAGCAGCTCACAAGATAGATAACCGCGTATGGCACCGCAAAGTTCCCGAAGGGGGCCGACCTGCCGGCCAATTAGCGCTTTCAAGATATGCGCAGCTAGCGGCGCAACTACCAATGCATGTAAAGCGATTACTCCATCATGAAAGGAAGCGTCTGCTCGCAAGGAGAACGTATCGCTGTGCGACGATGCATCTGCCCGCACATTCGAGACGCCGGTATTGTAATGCTGGGAAGATGGGATATCGCTGTATGAGACCTCATTTGATATTGTTGTCGTTGGCGCTGCTGGGAACAGTTCAGGAGAGATGCGCTATGGCTGAGGATTGGACCTTTCGAGCCGGGCAAACCACTCGTGTTGTTGCCATAAAGGCTGGCAAGTTAGAATCACGGTTGTTTATGGCAGGAACTCGCGTAAAGGCGACGGCAAACGGGCCGGAGTTTCGACTGTGCGTCGGAGAAGCGCCAAGAGCGATTTCGAGTGAGGCGTACACTGCGGCATCGGCAACGAACGGAGTGTTCAAGTGCCGTGGAGGCAGCGGCGACCCGGATATCGAAGTTGCGTTCTCTCCAGACCCTAAGGCTGGCGTTGTTCGTAAAACGATCGCAGTTATCAATACAACATCCAATCGGCTGCTGCTCAGATGGGCGGAGACGGAGAGCCTTTCGCTGGGGGAGCCGGTCGTCTACGCAGTTAAGCCAGACTTCCCTGCGCTTGGAGACTGGGGCCAGCCGGTATTTACCCGCCATTTCTTTATTGGAATCGAGTTTCCCGCTGCAAGGGCAACCGCGCTGCCGGACGGCAGCCTGCTGATGCGAGAGTATCCCGGCATCTGGCTGAAGCCTGGCGAGATCTGGCGCTCACATCCCTCCGTTCTCGGTTGCGCACCTTCTGGAGACGTGTCAGCCGCATTTCTGAACTATGTTGCCGGGTTGTCGCCCCATGCCCCGAATGCGCCGCGACCGTTTATCTACTGGAACGGATTTCGTGTGATCCTGCCTCCCAATCGCACGGAGCAGGGCCTCAAAATGGTGGAACGTGCGCGCGAACTAAAGCAGCAGACAGGTTTTACATTTGATGCATGGACGTATGATGCTGGCTTTGATATGTACCGGGCAGACGCCCTTTGGTATCCCAACGAGCCGGATATATGGAGCAAAACGCGCGATGCGCTGAAGCCAATTGGCACGCCAACTGGATTTTGGACCAGCTTCTCGTGCATCTTCGACACTCCGAGCCATGCCTGGGGCAAAACCCAAGGGTTCGGTTTGCAGCACCTGGCTGCCTACTGCCTGGGCGAGCCCGTATATGCTCACGCTATGGAAGAACGGCTTTCTCAGATTGTCCACGACTATGGGATGCGCAGCATAAATTTCGACGGAATGTACATGGGGCAGGGGTTCGGCTGCAATACGCCGGGTCACGGTCACCTCGTTGGAACAGGGGATGAAGCTGGGGTCTACGGCACCTACGCGGTCGTCCAGAACAAGATGCGCATCTTTCAACGCCTGCGCCGGGAATCGCCGGGGATCTGCCTCGACCTCTTTATCTGCAACGAGTGGGCGAGCCCATGGTGGCTCACCGTACTTGATGGGGTCCACACCGTGGCGGGCGACACCATCGCGGCGGGTATTCCGTCTCCGTGGCTTCGCGACGAACTGATCACGGTGCGAGATATGCAGGTATGGGAACTGCACAAGCATCTCAATCGCCAGTTTCCGCTCTGGGCCGAGGATCTGTATGGGAATCAGGTTCGCGCCGACCACCTTATTGACGGCATCGAATTGAAAGGTGAGGAGATGGGGGCGCGCTGGGAGGACGAGTATGTAATGGCCCTCGCGGCTCGTGGCGCCATTGAGGCACACATCGTC
>CAIXIX010000343.1 GCA_903919615.1 uncultured Chthonomonas sp. | reverse complement strand
TATAGGGGCGTCTGGCGCAGTCACAAAAAACGTTCGCCAAACGAGCGAAAAACAGCAAAAAGTGGCATTCTCGGCTACGCTTCTAGTTGCTTCGCAACGCGCGGGAACCCTGGTAGAGAATACGGTGGAGACCACGGGAGAGGGATTAATGCGCGCCTGCCGGTTGCCTACGGTTTCGCTTCTGGTTTCGCAGGTGGCGCGTCCTTAATGAATTTTAGCGCAGCGGAGTTCATGCAGTAGCGCAGGCCTGTTGGCGCCGGACCATCGTCAAAAACGTGGCCGAGGTGCGCATCGCAGCGGCTGCAAAGCACCTCAGTCCTCACTTCTCCGTAGCTGTTGTCTACCTTTGTCTTCACATGGCCAGCGACCAACGGTCGCCAGAAGCTTGGCCAGCCAGTGCCAGATTCAAACTTTGTCTTAGAGCTAAAGAGATCCAGACCGCAGCAGATGCATTTGTACGTCCCAGCCGCATGGTTGTTCCAGGTGGCGCCAGTGAAGGCACGTTCCGTTCCGGCGCGACGGGTGACGTCATACTGAAGCGGTGTTAGGAGCTTGCGCCACTCAGCGTCGGTCTTCACCACGCGACCAATTTCATCGCTCTTTTGAGCGGCGCCAGCGCCAGATTGGCTGGTTGGTTTATCCGACTGCTGTGAGTGGGCATTTAGTACGAGACAGGCTGGCAAAATTAACGCAACACCAGCGATAACGGCGCGATGAACACGTGATAGCTGTTTCATTTTTAAGTCTCCAGGATCTACGGGATGATTACGAATGCCACTGGTATACTTTAACCAATTATGGCAGACAAAAGTTCCCGCCAGTATCTCACCGGACATGAAGTTCTTTTCGGGCTTGATCCTGAAACCGGCATTGTGGCAGCCGAGCCAGATCCTCGCGGCGGCGTACGTGTATTTAGTCGCTCTTCCGAAGGTGTCAGCTCTCGCTTCGAAGCCTTTCGCCCGTGGATGATTTTGCCCTCAACCCCACATCCACAACTTGGCGCTTGCAACTGCATACTTTTAGAAGGTCATGGCCTAAGCCACCTCGCCGAGTTCGCCACATGGAAAACCTACCAGGCAGCAGGATTTCGCGTGCGGGATCTGCACCTGGAACGATTAGGTTGGAACGGAACGAAGTGTTATCTGTTGCGCTCTGGAAAGACCCTGTTCAAGGGAATGCGCTTTGAGGACATTGTTCGCCTGCAGTTTGATATTGAGACTTCGGGATTAGATCCAGCACAGCCCGGTAATCGAATCATCATGATTGCGATCTCTACAAGCCACGGGCTCGTAGAGCTTATTGAAGGCGATGAGCAGGTGATCCTTGAGACGTTTATCGCGCGGCTAACCGAAATCGATCCCGATGTAGTTGAAGGGCACAACGTCTTCGGTTTTGATCTGCCTTTTATCATAACTCGCGCTCGTCATGCCGGAGTTGAGCTTTCGCTCGGGCGTGATGGTTCTGTTCCCGTAATCGGTCGCACACGTAACTACGCTATCGGTGGCGCTTCGCGGCCGTTTGCTCCGGTATCTATTTATGGGCGGCATGTGCTGGATACCTACCTGATCGTACAGCGCTTTGATTGGGCGCATGGCTCACTGAGCTCATACGGGCTAAAGGAGTGTGCGCGCCAGTTTGGATTTGCGCACGAAAACAGAGTTGAGCTGCCCGGGGCTGAGATCCATCTCATCTACGCACGAGATCCCGATTTGGTGCGAGAATATGCGCGCCAGGATGTGATTGAGACACGTCTTCTGGCAGATCTCGTCACGCCGATCGAGTTTTACCAGACTCAGATGGTGCCGGATGCCTATGGGCAGACTGCGGTTACCGGTACTGGAGAGAGAATAAACTCGTTGATGATGCGGGCCTATTTGGCCGCCGGAGCGGCGATTCCTCGCCCAGAGCCGTCTCAGCCGTTTCCGGGAGGATACACCGAGATCCGGGAAACAGGAGTGCTGCATCGCGTGGTCAAGGCGGACGTTGAGAGCCTATATCCCAGCATCATGCTTTCTGGCAGTATCTCTCCACAGCGCGATCACCTCGGAGTATTTCTTCCTGCATTGAGGGACTTGACGACACGGCGTATCGAAGCTAAGAGGCTCGCAAATGCGGAAACTGATCCTGCCATTTCCCGCTACTGGGATGGTGTTCAAGGCTCTTTCAAGGTGCTCATCAACTCCTTTTATGGTTATCTGGCCGGCCCTTTTCCCTGGAACGACTACAGTGCAGCAAAACGCGTGACTGAGGTTGGCCGAGATCTCGTGGTGACCATCGCTCGCACCATCGAAGGGGAGGGTGGCAGAGTAATCGAAATCGATACCGATGGGCTCTATTTTGTGCCTCCAGACGGCGTTGTTGGAGAGGGTGAGCAGGCTGAGAGAGCGTACGTCGCGCACGTTGGTACCGTACTGCCCGCTGGCATCCGCCTTGCTTTTGATGGCAGATTTCAAAAGATGCTCTCGGTCAAAACTAAGAACTATGTGCTTGAGAAGTACGATGGAAAACGGATCTTTAAGGGCTCATCGCTGCGATCCAGAGCGGACGAGGCGTTTGGCAGGAGATTTCTGGCGGAGGCGGTGGACCGTCTGCTTTCAGACGATAGAGCAGGGGTAGGCGACCTGTACAGGAGCATTGCTAGCCAGATTGAGTGTGGCGAGATGCCGGTTGAAGACTTGCTGCGACGCGAGCGGGTAACAGAGAAAACATTTACCAGCGGACAGAAGCGGCGTTCTGCAAGAATTGCAGAGGGCATCGCGATCGGCGACCATATCGTCGTGCTGGAGTTGGCAAACGGAGATCTAGGTGAACGGGAGGATTACACCGGTCCATCAAGTATCAACCGCATGCACTATCTTGAAAAACTGTATCGGTTTGCCTGTCGCCTGCAGGATGCTTTTCGAGGCGAGTTCGATCGATTTATACCCAAACCCGCAAATATGCTTTCAGCTGCTCAGGGGCAGACGAGTCTGGATTTGTTTGACTAGGGAAGACGAGAAACAGTGCGGTTGTTGGATTATGCAGATTTATGGGTTGCTGCCGCAGTGAGGATCGATTGCATAACCGTGTCGGGATCGGCGGTTAATACTGCCGCTTCCAGTGAGGAGATTGCTTCTCGATGCGCCTGTAGCGCTGCAAGCAGCCAATCCTTGTTCTCAAGGAAAACATCTCGCCATAGTGTTGGATCGGAAGCGGCCACGCGCGTGAAGTCTCGGTAGCTTCCGCCACCCATTCGATGCGCCAGTTCTGCCTCTGGATCGGCCTCGATGCAACGGTTATAGGCAAAGGAGAGCAGGTGAGGAAGGTGACTAACCAGTGCTGCGATGCGATCGTGGGTTGAGGGATTTAAGCGGATCGGCCTGGCGCCGGTAGAACGTAACAGTGCTTCCAGATGCTCTAAGCGCACCGAATCTTGTGTAATAGGAGTAAGCGCCCAGGCTGCATCGTTAAATAGGTCTTCGCGAGCATTCTGTACACCGGTCTGTTCTGAGCCCGCCATCGGGTGGCCAGCAATAAAACGCTCACCCAGAAGTTCGTTGCCGAAGGCAGCAATGGATGACTTAACGCTCGCAATGTCTGTAACTGTCGCTGCCGCCGATACAAAAGGAGCAATCGAACGAATTGCACCACAGACAGCGTGAACGGGTACCGCGATCACAACCGTATCTGAGCTAGGGATGCAATCAGCGGGTTGGGAGAAACCCTGGTGGATCGCTCCGCGATTTACCGCAGCTTCGATGACATCCGCGCGATCGACACCAAGTATTTCAATGTTGGGATTGGCGGCTCGAAGCGCCAAACCGATCGAGCCGCCCATCAAACCAACACCGACGATCGCGATTCTTTGACCAGGCGCGCCACCACAATCAATCATCAGAGAGACTTGCCAACAGCTGCAGCGATTGGTGCTACTGCGCGGATCAGGTCGTCGAACTGATCAAAGGAGAGCGATTGAGGACCATCCTTAACAGCCTTCTCCGGGTTCGGATGTGTTTCCAGAATCAGTCCGTCAGCGCCGCTTGCAACTGCGCCAAGGCTAACTGCCTTCACGAGGCTCCGCTTGCCTGTCGCGTGGGAAGGATCGGCAAAGATGGGGAGGTGTGATAACTCCTTGATGGAGGGTATCGCGTTAATGTCAAAGGTGTTGCGCGTATAGGTTTCGAAGGTGCGAATGCCGCGCTCACACAGAATGATCTCGTAGTTGCCCTGGCTCGCGATATATTCTGCTGCCTGCAGCCACTCCTCGATCGTGCTGGCCCAGCCGCGCTTTAACATTACAGGTTTGCGAGCGGTGCCCACCTCTCGCAGCAGCGAAAAATTGGTCATATTTCGCGTGCCAATCTGGTAGATATCGGTATATTTTCCTACAAGCTCAACATCCCGAGTATCCATAACTTCCGTTATGATTGGCAATCCAGTTCTGTCGCGCGCTTCCGCTAAGAGTTTCAGGGCGGCTTCACCCATACCATGGAAGGAATAAGGCGAAGTGCTTGGCTTGAATGCTCCGCCGCGAAGCACGTGCGCACCTGCTGCTTTAACGCGATCGGCCGTTTCGAACAGCATCTCCGGAGATTCAACGGTGCAGGGCCCGGCCATAATACAGAGATTTCCGCCGCCGATGCGCACATCGCGAACCTGGATAACGGTTCCTTCAGGCTTAAATTGCTTCCCGACGAGCTTGTACGGTTTCAATATCGGCACGACGCGCTCAACGAACGGAAGCGACTCAAACTGCTCTTTGAGTTCATTCTTATCCCGTTCGGGGGTGCCAATTACGCCGACGATTGTCCTCTCCACGCCTTCGGAAAGATGGACGCCATACCCTCGCGCTTTGAGATCCGCAGCGAGAGCGTCGCGCTGCTCTGCCGTTGCGCCGGGTTCCAGAATGATGATCACGGAACATTCTCCTTGTAGCGTTGAACAAAATGCTGTCCATTATAGCACAGCTAAAACAACAAGAACCCCGGCTGCATCTGCGGCCGGGGCTCTTGAGTATCTCGGCAGAGTTTGCTTATGGAACGTGAACCTGGAACTTTGTGCTCGCGGGCTCTTTCACTCCGTATGGATCCGTAACGGTAATTGTTACGTTGTAATCACCGGATTTTCGATAGGTATGCGTCGCAGATCGGCCCTCGGATTCATTCTGGATGCCGTCACGATCGTCCCAATCCCACGAGTAGTTAAGTGCGCTGGCGCCGCCATGCGCCGTGGACGTGTAGCGATATTTCTGATTTGCGGTTACAACCTTGCTCTCGATCGATTCGATCATGATGCGGGTCGTGTCCACAAGCACGCCTATCTTTCCGAGATAGAGTGTCCCCGTCGTGTCGCCATATACGCGAACCTCTGTCACCTTGCCATCCGCAGATGAGATGCCATCGAGTGCGGACACTGGTACGCTCAGAACTTTCCAGCCGGCATCGTCGTTAGCGTATGTCATCGGTATGCGCTTTTCCACGGAAGCGCCGGTACTGGTAACAAATACAACGCGAAGATTCCCAAGCGGTTCGGCTTTCTTAAAGAGGCTAACTTTGCCAGCGGTGCCTCCAGGTCCTCCGAGGCCACCCTTACCACCGGCCATGCCGCTGCCACCAAATGGTCCGTCGCCCTGTTTGCCACCGCCGCCACCTGGGCCGGTACCACCCGGGCCGCCACTGCCGGTTCCGCCAGGGCCACCCGACATCATGCCTTTAAATCCCTTGCCACTACTCGTGCCCGCGGGACCGGTGCCAGTTGGGGGAGTCGGAGGCAAAATGGCGAACTGTACGTACGCGTTCTTGTTTGAGGCAAGTGGTCCGAGATCAAAAGGAGTTTTCAGGTCGATTGCACCACCCTGGTACAGGCCATGTGTCACCAACTTGAGGGAACCTCCCCCCGCATAGACGTGGGAACTATCGGCAGTTAAAGTACCACTTCCGGAACTTGCGATGACGACACCCGCACTCTGAGGGCTGCCACCCGGATAGATCGCCGTTGAGGGCATCTGTGCCTTGGCCGTGCCAGCGATGCCCGCAAACATTGCGACCGCAGCCAGGCTACGAGTGGGAATTCTGCACGCGCTCAGTGCAGCGTTGCGTACGGATGAAACTGTATTTCTCATCGGACTTTGCCTCCAGACAGGGACAGAGTGTATTTAGCGTTGTGTAACGGTAAGTTCGGTGCTATCGTCGTTTACAGCTCGGGACGTAACCTGAGCAGGTACCTGAATTCGATTGATGTACGTTGCCCGTCCTGTGGTTGGGTCTATATCAACAAGAACGGCACACAGGTGTGATTCGCCGTCGGCAACTTCAAACCGCGCCGGCAGACCACTTGTGAATTTAGGTATGACGATCTCTTTGCGCATACCTATTATCGAGTTTACCGGGCCAGTCATGCCGACATCGGTTAGATAGGCCGTGCCCTGGGGGAGAATTTTCTCGTCTGCAGTTTGCACATGGGTATGTGTGCCAACTACCGCGCTCACCCTTCCGTCAAGATACCATCCCATTGCCTGCTTTTCGGATGTTGCCTCGGCATGGAAGTCAATAAATATTATACGCGTTTTCCGGCTAAGTGTCTGCAGGATCTCATCAATAGCTCGGAACGGATCGTCCACAGGCTCCATAAATGTGCGTCCCTGCAGTGAAACGACGCCAACCATATGGCCCCGACATTCATAAACGCCGAATCCGCCTCCTGGCGCACCTGGTGGATAGTTTGCCGGGCGCAGCAGCCTGGGCTGCTGATCGAGATATCCGTAGATTTCTCGTTTGCCCCAGGCATGATTGCCAAGTGTTACGACGTTGACACCTCCTCGATCGAGGAGAAACGACGCGATCTCGGGCGTTATTCCAATACCGCCAGCCGAATTCTCGGCATTTACGATCGTAAAATCAATGTCGTGCTGCTCTTGCAGCACTGGTATCCATTCCTCGGCGGCCTGTCTGCCAGTTTTACCAACGACATCGCCAACCATCAGTATTCGCATGCTAAGGCCGTGCGGCTTTCTAATCGCCCACGTGGGCGCAACCTGTATTGTTTATGCAGCACGCTGCTGGGGTAAAGGACCAGGCGGGCGGTCCCCACGACAGCAGCGGCAGCAAATATTAACGAGCGTAGTCGACCGCTCGCGTTTCTCGGATAACCGTAACCTTTATTTGGCCCGGGTATTGCATCTCTTCCTCAATGCGTTTCGCCGTATCTCGCGCTAGTTTCAGGGATGCAAGGTCATCGATCTGTTCCGGCTTTACGATGATTCTGACTTCTCGTCCGGCTTGAACGGCAAATGCCTTTTCGACTCCTGCAAAGCTATCCGCGATCTCTTCGATCTTTTTTACCCGTTTGACATACGTCTCGAGGGTCTCTCTTCTGGCGCCGGGCCGCGCCGCCGAGATCTGATCGCCGCAGATTACGAGAACGGCCTCAACTGTGGCCGGCTCAACATCATGATGATGCGCCTCAGCGGCATGTACGACCACATCCGGCTCATGATTTCTTCGAAGAATCTCACCAGAAATCAGGGCATGCGGCCCTTCAATCTCGAAATCAACAGCCTTTCCAATGTCGTGCAAAAGACCCGCCCGTTTTGCAACCCACACGTCAGCGCCAACTTCGGCAGCGAGCATGCCACAGATATGAGACACCTCTATCGAGTGATTTAGCACACTCTGACCGTAAGATGTTCGATATTTCATCTTTCCGAGCAGTGCCACAATCTCAGGAGAGAGACCTGTCATTCCGGTTTCAAGAACAGCGCGTTCTCCCGCTTCTTGAACTCGTATATCGACTTCGGCCTGAGCCTTTTTAATCAGCTCTTCGATACGGCCAGGATGAATTCTGCCATCGACGATCAAGTTGGTGAGCGCAATTCGCGCCACTTCTCGACGAACCGGGTCGAACCCGGACAGTACAACCGCTTCCGGCGTATCATCGATAATTAGGTCGATGCCTGTCATCGTCTCGAAGGCTCGAATATTACGGCCTTCGCGGCCGATAATGCGTCCCTTCATCTCGTCATTCGGCAACGGAACAACCGACACCGTCGTTTCAGATGTCTGATCGACGGAGCAGCGTTGTATTACATCTGTGACGATCTGCCTGGCTTTACGTTCCCCATCTTTTCGAGCCGCGTTCTCAATATCACGCATGAGACGCGCCGCTTCATGCCGGCTTTCGTCTTCAACGGTCTTCAGGAACTGCGCTCTGGCTTCTTCGGTCGACATTCCAGCGAGGCGCTGAAGTTCCTCTCGTCGGTGAACAACGAGGCCGTCTAATTCTTGCCTTAAATGCAGTAACTCGCTGTCGCGCTCCTGGAGATGGCGATCCCTACCCTCCAACCCTTCTTCGCGACGGTCCAGGGTCTCTTCCTTCTGGGCCAGTCTTCGCTCTAACCTCTGAATTTCGGCTCGTTTCTCCCGGTTTTCGTTTTCAATCTCTGTGCGTACCTTAAGCGCCTCTTCTTTCGCCTCCAGTACTGCCTGGCGGCGAGATGCGTCAAGATCCTTTAGAGCGTCGTCTTTGATGCGCTGAGCTTCAGCGATCTGAACCTGAACCAACTCCTGGACACGCACCGTTTCTCGTGCGGCCAGCGGGCGAACAAGGAAATAGTAACCAAGTGCAACCGTTAGGGCTGCAACCAGGATTACTGCAATACAGCAAACAGCGATGACTAATGGTGACAAATCCCTCACCTCCAGACACTGGGCATGGGCGAAATAATCGCGCCTAGGTCTGAGGCTGAGCGAGGGTAACGGTCTGCGCTAGTGCACCCTTCTCTCTGCCGCACCCGCCCCGAAGTATCGGGAAATGGGCTGTATTGGGCATGCGAGCTCTGGCCCGTCAATTAAGACGGTCTATCGCGGACCGACGACTGGCAAGCTGATGTCTCTCAGTAGTGCGGCATTAGATCCGAAATACGCGAGAAAGCAGTTTCAGGAAAGTTCCTATCTATTATCCACAACGCTGGCCAATACCTGCTGAATTACCGACCACTCAAAGCCCCGACGCTGCAAATAACTAGCAATTCGGGCCCTTTCCCGGTTGACTGGGCTGTTTTGATATTGGTATGTTGCGTTAGGTTTGGGGTTTCCGTCTGCGACCTGAATGCCGTTCGGCCATCGCGCCAATACGGCTTTTGTCGCACGCCGTATCTCATCTTCAACCGAGACCTGGCCGACGTGTTGGTCGATGGTATCGCGTTCGACGCCTTTCCGTCTCAGTTCATCTGCAAGGCGCGTACGCCCGTATCGCTTTCGGTCTGCTCTATCTTCGATCCAGTCCTGCGCGAACTGGTTATCGTTCAAGAAACCTTTATCAGTGAGGTCGGATATTACAGCTTCAATAACATCCGGGGCAAATTCGCCGCGTTCGAGGCGCCGCCTCATTTCCGATGTAGACCTTGCCGAGTATCCCAGAAACCTGTATGCTACTGTTAGTGCGTCGTCGAACTGATTTTCTTCCATCAACTCAGCCTGTGGATTCTAGAGGTGATGGCTGTGCCATGCGACGAGTAGACGAGCCTGCAGGCAATATAAGTGCCAGCAGGCTCGGAAGCGAATTTTTGCTAGAGCTCAACCCTGGCGAATTGCTTCGTTTCGTTAGATTTCAGGCAGGCGAGAATCACGCCAAGCGCTCTCCTGCCTTCTTCGCCGCTAATTTCTGGCGGGGTACCTGTTTGAATCGACTTGATGAAGGCCTTTATGACGCCGGAATCGCTCTGTCCGCCAGATTCGTTGGTCTGCATCTTGCCGAGCTCGAAGTACTGCTTCTCGCCACCGATGAGCTCAACAACGACACTGAACTGAGGATTGGTGCCCAGCCGTAGGATTCCTTTGCTGCCGTAAAGCGTGGTTGTGTTGTCCTCGCCGGGATTATGGGTCCAGGACGAAGTCAGCGTACCGAAGCCGCCGCTTTCGGTCCGCAGTAGGCAAACGGCGTTATCATCCACATCACCCATCGGCTTGTGCAGGTGGCCAACGAATGCTGCCGCCTCAACGATCTCTTCGCCCAAGAGATAGCGCAGGAGATCTGCCTTGTGCACGCCGAGATCTCCCATGGAACCAACGAACGCCTGCTTCTTGTCGAAAAACCATCCGGTGGCGCCCTCAATGCTCCAGCTTTCTGGGCCAGGATGCGAGAAGGAGGTTTTGAATGTGATGATTTTGCCGATGACTCCGTCGGTAATCAACTGCTTGGCCTTAACATGGAGCGGCATCAGGCGCTGATTATGACCGATCATCAGGAACTTGCCGGCCTTTTCGGAAGCTGCGATCATTGCTCGCGCCTCTTCATCAGAAGTAGCCATCGGCTTTTCGCAGAGAGTATGCTTGCCAGCATTCAGCGCCGCGATCGAGATAGGTGCATGAAATGCATTTGGCACACATACGCTGACTGCATATACGCTGTCAAGCGCAATAGCATCCTGATAGGTCGGCACGGTGGTTGCGCCATACTTCGATGCCAGCTTCTGAGCACGCTCTGGAACGCGGTCTACAAAGGCCACTATTTCAACATCCGGATGTGCAGCATATTCCGGCGCGTGCCTGTGCGTAGCAATGCTACCGCTTCCAATCAGGGCAACGCGTACTTTCTTGTTCGCCATTGATTTGATCCTCTATTTTCAATTCCTGTCAGGCCGATCCCAGTATTCGCAGTGAGTAGGTCTCAACCCCGCGCAATCAGCTTCGACAGCCCTCGAAATAGTTCCTTCCCACAATGAGGGCCTCACTGCTTATCAGCTTAAAAACTCGATTGCGATGTGACGAAACACACGTTAGGATGCGTATAATAGAAGCATAAGAAGCGAGTGCAGTTGACAAATACATGTAATTTGTCGATTCACTAGCTAAAAGTGGATTAACGTTGTCAAACAGCAAACACAACCGAATATTGCGGATATGCGCTGCTTTGATGGCCGGCCTCTACATGGCGCTAAGCACTTTTGGGTCGCTTACCCATTTGCACGAAGTCTCCTCTCCACGCACTGAGTCTGCCCTTGCGACTCATGGCGCGCAACAGAGGCTCATCACTGTGCAGCATCTCGGCTCCGGAAAGTGCGCGTATTGCGATTGGATGGCGAATAACCTTTCGCCGGCAGTTGCTGTACAGTTGCCGACAGAATTTTGTGCTGATATCACCCCAGCCACATCGTGGCTACCTTCCGCTTTTGCTTCCCGTATCGAGCGCTCCAGCTCGCGCGCGCCGCCTCATTCTGTTCAACTATAGATTCGATCGCTAATCGGACCACAGCTTTGCTGTCTGGCCCACTGCCGATCACATCCCACTTATGCTCTTAGTCTAATCAAGTTGCCGCGAGCCGCAGTTGCAAAAAGGCAGCCGGGCAAGCTTGCATCTGGCCGGGCTCAGCTCTCAGAGTCGCATGTTCAGTAGCCGTTGCCGGCGCAATCTGTGCCTGCCATGCGACCAAAATGCCGCTGAAACGGATTAGCTAAGCCATTTCTGTTTCTGGAGATCTCATGCCGATGGCAAATTCAGTGGTTACTTTTATCAAAAATGGCGGGGTCATGATGTACCCGCTAATCATCTGCTCGATGGTGCTGATCGCCCTTGTTGCGGAACGGCTCATATCGCTACGCAAAGCATATGTGGATGGCGATGCGCTTCTGGATGCAATTAAGAAAGTATTCAATCCCGCTACCGGAGAGGGGTTGGAGCAGGCGATGGCGGAGTGTGGCCGGGTAGGTGGTCCGGTAGGGAGGATCTTTGCGCGAGGTCTGAAGAACACAAAGCGCAGCGCCGAGGCGATTGAGATGGCAATGGAACAGGAGGCTTCTAATGAAGTTCCTGCGATAGAAGCCAACCTGCCGATTTTAAAGACGATTATTAATATTGCGCCACTGTTGGGGCTTCTCGGTACGATTGCCGGTATGATTACCTCGTTTCGCGCCGCATCTCAGACGGGCCTTTCTAACCCGACTCAGGTACTTGGTGGAATTTCTGAGGCGCTCATATCGACGGCAACTGGAATCACTCTCGCAGTTGTTGGTTTTATCTTTTTCAACATGTTTTCGAACCAGGCCAAGAAGCTCATTGAAGATATGGAGTTTTATGGCGCAGAGCTCGTTAACTACCTGACAGATCGAGTCGACTGAGGAGAACCCGATGCGTAAACGACTAAAGGTTTCTCGCGGGCGGCATGTTGAAGAGGCAGAGATCATCGTTATTCCGATGATCGACGTAATGATGTTTCTACTGTTCTTCTTTATTGTTGCGTCTCTGGCGATGGTTGTTCAGGCCGGATTGCCGGTTAATTTACCGAAAGCATCAACCTCGAATGATCATTCGTCTCAGAACGTTACCGTGACCATCATGGCCGATAACTCTATTCATCTCAACACAAAACTTGTGCCCCTGAACAAGCTGAAGGATGAGTTGACAAAGCTAAATCTTGGCGACAAGGATCTGGTTATCATTAATGCCGACAGGACTGTGATGCACGGTCTTGTCGTATCAACAATGGATGAAGCGCGCAAGGCAGGCATCACGCGGTTTGCGATTGCCACAGAGAAGTCGAACTAGGAGCAGGCACGAATGCGACGCAGACACCAGAAAAATCCACTTCTCGGCAGAATAATTCTGTTCTCGATTGGTTTCCATATTCTGGCCTTGCCCATACTTGCGCATTTTGGGGCACTGAAGAAGATACAGTCTCACTTCACCGATATGCGAATGGTAGTTCTCGCACCTCCACCACCGCAGTTAAAGCAAGAGGCCGAGAAGGCAAAAGTAGAGCCTAAGAAGGCCCCCGTTGCCGCTCAGAAGGGGAAGGCAAGCGGCGCACACCAGGCTTCGCACGCTGGTGGTAACCATCCGCATGTTGCCGTTGCAGCAGGTGGCTCCGGAGATGACGGTGGACCTGCAATCGATGAAGGCACGGGGAAGGTCGGCGTCGTGCCAACCGATACGAGCGCAAAGACAGGCGGCGGACCTGCAAAAACGGATACGCAAACAGACGCTGGTGCGGGAAAGACGAATGTCGCTGCACCTGTTATACAGTCGACAAAGCAGGATGTCACGGTCGTAAAGCCCATCTTGCCGCAGGTTCCGGTCATTACTCCGCAACCGGCGCCACTACATGAACCTGTCTTCACAGAAGCGGCTCCTGTAGATGACCATCAGCCACAACCAACGATCCCCGACGAGCTGCGCGCCGATAATCTGGATGCAACTGCCGTTGTTGAGGTCGTAGTAGACGCGGGTGGAAAGGCAACTTCGGCTGCCATAACCTCAACGACTGGGAAAAAAGATCTGGATCGCCTCGCCCTCGAAACAGCGAAGCAGTGGCGATTTAAACCCGCAACGCGCGATGGCGCACCGATTGAGAGTCGGGTTCGATTGCATATCGAATTCCAGGTGAACTGAACGAATGAAAACATACAAGACAGTTTGCTTGCATCAGATCGATTCGGCCACATGTCACAAGCCAAGGCCCGCCATGCCTCGCAGGTTTCGCCGCAAATTGCTGTTTGTTTCTGGCGCGACTCCCGTGGCGCTGGGTCTGATATTCGCTACAGTTCCGTCACGAGTTGGTGCTGTAGAGCCAGCATCGGTGATGGCCGAGCCCCGAATTGTGACCGAGTGTCGGAATGTACGATTCATCGTAATCGATCCTAAAACGCATAAGGCGATTTCCGGCGCTGGTGTTCAGCTTGAAGACTCTTCGCAGCGTCACTTTAGCTGCGCACTTAGTGTCCTGGGTTTTCGATCTGCCTCGTCGATCGCCTTTAATATTGAAAGCTGGATGCCAGCCTTGCCCGGCGAGGCTGTGAAATCGATTGAGGTTCCTCTGGGAGCCACCGTAGTTTTGAAGCCTACGCAAACACCCTCATCTGCTGGTCCACCGGTCCGGGATATCTACGTTAAGGTTACCGCGAAGCGACTCGTAAAACCACGTGACACGGGTGGAGGAACTCAGCTTACTGGAGCAGACCTCACAAAACGCCTTGGTGTGAGCAACTCTGGCGCAAGCAACCCCATTAAAGCATCAACTACAACCGGGGCAGCGGAAGACTCAAATGGACAGGCGCATGTGCGCGGTGAGCACGCAGAGATATCCTATGTTATCGACGGAGTGCCGTTGCCAGATACGCTTTCGGGTCGGCAGGGCGCTCTTATTGTTCCAGCAACCATTCAGTCGCTAGATATTATAACGGGAGGGTTCGCTCCTGAGTTCGGAGGTCAAACGGCCGCAGTCCTCAACGTTAACACGCTTCCGGACGTTGCGAAGGAGCACACCGACTACTCTATGAGCTACGGAAGCTTCGGTACCGTTGTCGGAAACCTTACCTCGATTGGCCCAATCGGTCAGCGTGCAAGTTACGTACTTAACTTTGCTGCTTCACGCACCAATCTTGCAGAGGATCCTCAACAGCCCAATAACCAAACAGCTCACAATCAGGGCTCAACGATCGATATGTTTGGCAAGCTTCACTACAAACCAAGCAAGAATGACGGTCTTACTCTGATGCTGAGCCGCAGCCCCAATACGCAGCAGGTTAATAACCGAACGGGTCTGCCCGCGAGCTACACCAGCGCTGGCCAGGGCTTCGGTTTTCTGGGATTGCGGAATGCGGATGGCACAGTACCCGCCGGAGATCAGAATAACCCAGGCGGTCTCGGGTCTGCGACCGATGTCCTAGGTTCTCAGCAGGCCGATGGCATGGATATCACCCAGCGCGAAGTTAACGAATTCGCGTCGCTGCTGTGGAAGCACGATTTTACCAAGAGAGATACAGGGTCGTTTGCGGTCACGGTGCTGCACTCGGGCCAGGATGTTCACAACAATAATCCAGCTGTGAACCTGATGGATCTTCCTGTCGATAACTCAATCGAGTACAACCCCACAGCCACCCGTAACATTCACGACGTGCAGATGAACGGATCGTACACTTCCATTCGCGGTAAACACCAGTTTAAAACTGGAATTCTCGTTAACGACGAGAATGGAACGGAGACGTACCAGATCATTCCTGCGAGTCAACTGGCGCTTGATGAACTGGCAAATCTTGCGCCGCGACTCGCACCTACTGGCGCAGTTTCTGTTGATGCGAATGGACAGCCTATTCTGGATGTTTACGGAAACCCTGTCTTTAACCCGAACTCTGGCTCGTCGCCAACCATTACAGTTCATCGTGCGGGGTTCTATCGGGCTGCATTCGCGCAAGACTCCTGGAGCATCTCAAAGCGTGCATCTTTAAACTACGGCCTGCGCTTCGATTGGTTCAAGCAGAGCCAGAACTTTGGATCAACCGTCGATACCAGTGCACTGGAGCCACGGATCAATTTTGCTTATTCGCTGGATAAGCTGTCCGTCCTGCGCCTCTCGTACAACAGGCTATTTAATACACCGCCAGTTGCTCAGGGCGCATCGGTGGGAACACCTATACAGCCTGAGGTTCTGGATCAGTACGATGCGAGTGTTGAGCGCGAGATCTCAAAGGGTCAGAAGCTCAAAGCAGCCTACTATGTAAAGCAGATGCGGAATCAGGTGGATACGGGACTCTTAATTCCAGGCAGCGAGATTGGTCTGTTTTCCGCCGTCAACTTCCAGTTTGGCGCAGTACACGGAATCGAAGTTGCGTACAACTTGAACCAGCTAATTGTCGATCCAAAGACCAATAAGCGCTACGGTTGGGATGCCTTCTTAAACTACACCTATTCGATCGCTGCACCGAACGGCCTGGACAACACGGGCCAGCCCGTACCGAATTTTAACGATCATGATCAGCGAAATACGGTATCTGCTGGAACAACCTACACGTGGCGGCACGGAGCATCAGCAGGTCTCATCATAAATCACAACAGTGGGCTTGCAAGCAGTCCGATACCGCCAAGTTCTTTGCGTGTACCACGAACACAGGTGGATCTGGCATTTAGCTCCGGTCCCCGATTATTCCGTGGGAGGGCCAGCCTGGGGCTCGAAATACAGAACGTGTTTGATGATAGGAGTGTTGTCAACTTCGACTCAGGTTTCAGCGGCACACGCTTTACAGAGGCGCGACGCTTCATGCTGACGATATCGGGAGGGCTTTAGTACGAGGGAATGATGAGCTCAGAGCCGATCTGAGTGAAGTCATTGTCATTAAGGTCCTCGTTTAATAGTAAATGTGAATCGAGGTCTATGTAATCGAAAGCGCCAGTGCCACATGCAATCGCGAGCGAAAATGCAATGCTCTTGTGCGTCTCAAGCATGCATCCTAGCATCAGTTTTTTGCCGGCGGAACGGGCAATCGCAACGATATCCAGGACGCCTGTTACGCCATTTTTATTGATTTTCAGATTCAAGCCCTGAACGGCAGTATGTGATACCAGCTTGAGAGCGTCTTCGACGGTCGTACAGCTTTCGTCGGCAAATACCGGAACCGGGCTGTGCTTTGCTGTCCAATCGAGAGCATCAAAATCGCCTCTGGCAACAGGCTGTTCCAGCAGCTCAATATTCGCGCCGTCTTCCACGAGATCGGTAACAAACTCCACGGCTTCTTCTGGTTCAAACGCCTGGTTCGCATCAATTCGCAGCACCGCATCCGGCGCGGCCGAACGAATTGCAGCTACGCGGGCCTTATCAGCATCCTTATCCGCGTCGCCAACTTTGATCTTGAAAACTCGAATTCCGAGGTCCCATGCGTCTTTTGTTAAGTCGAATGCATTGGCGACGATTGGGATGGTAACGTCAGTGTTCATCGACCAGCGGGAGGCGCCGAGAAGTCTGTGAACGGTAAGTGCGGATGAGTCGCAAAACGCATTGAGGATTGCCATCTCGATAGCGCAGCGGGTGCTGGGTGCGTTTCCTGCGACACTGCCGATAGTTCGGAACAGCTTTCCATATTCGCCTACGCTCTGGCCAATAAGCTCTGGCGTAAGCCGGTTTACGATTTCAAGCACGCTTGAAATGGTCTCGCCGGTTACATATTCAACTGGCACAGATTCCCCGTGTGCCCGTAATCCGTTGGATAAAGTAACAGTGACTCGCACCGCACGTGCAACCGTTGCCGACCCACGCGAAGTCACGAAGGGGTTGTGAAGAGGCGTATCGAATGGCTCGGCCAACACGTCGACGATTTCAGGATACAGGGCCACGTGCACTCTCCAAAGGTCCAAGGCTGCGAGACCCGTTATTCGGTGTCGCTCGGGCCCGTGGACTTAGCCTTTCGTGACGATGCGCTGGCGGTAGTCTTGCGCTTTGTGGCGCCGGTCGTGGACGACTTTGCTGCTGCAGATTTGCCGGCAGTCCGAGCCGCAGCGCCTGCAGTCTTTTTAGGAGCGCGTTTGGCGGCTCCTTCAGCGTACGTGCAGTTAAACTCCTGATCGGGAAGCAGTTCACCGCCTGAGGTGATCTTCAGCGTAGTGCGGCACTTCGGGTATTCGCTACAGCCAAGGAAGGGCCCGAATCTTCCAGCGCGCACGAGCATACGCCCTTTACCATTTGGGCAAACATGGTCCGTCGCGTTAGGCAACGACGCCGGATCGACCGGAGCCTTCGCCTCCTGAGGCAGCAGCCCACAGGCAAAGTTCAGGCCATCCGTTGGTGTGCCATCCG
Source organism: uncultured Chthonomonas sp. (assembly GCA_903919615.1). GTDB lineage: Bacteria > Armatimonadota > Chthonomonadetes > Chthonomonadales > Chthonomonadaceae > CAIXIX01. The sequence goes on along the minus strand of CAIXIX010000343.1, from coordinate 4,418 downwards.
GGTTAAGCTTCAGGATCTTCTTACACTCTGGAAAACCACTGCAGCCGAGAAATGGTCCGTATCGGCCCTGTCGAAGGAGCATTGGCTTTCCGGTGTTCGGGCAGCAGATTTCTGTTTCGACAGGTTGCGGCTTCAGGTTCTCCATTTCGGCGCTTGCAGACTGAAGCTGGCGCTCGAATGGGCCGTAGAAATCCTTGAGAACAGTGACCCAGTTCACTTCTCCACGCGCCACATCGTCCAGCTTCTCTTCCATCTCGGCAGTAAACTGAACATCCATGATCGTTGAGAAGTGCTTCACAAGCTGATCTGAAACCGTAAAGCCTAGCTCGGTTGGGTAGAACCGCTTTTCTCGCAGTTCCACGTATTTGCGCTCACGGATTACTTGAATGATGCTAACGTAAGTACTTGGGCGGCCAATGCCAACCTCTTCCATCTTTTTAACGATGGTCGCTTCGGTGTAGCGCGGAGGTGGCTCGGTAAAATGCTGTTTCGGATCGAGCTTAATCAGGCCTAGCTGCTGACCTTGCGTTAGTGCAGGCAGAGGAGGCTGCTCTTCGTCCGAAACCTCTTCTGTGTCCTTGCCTTCGGTATAGACCCGCATAAAGCCATCAAACCGAACGATGCTGCCAGTCGACCTAAATGTGTAAGGTGCAGAGGGCGTTGGGGTCTCTTTCATGGCGCTGCCAACCGCGTGAATATCGGCGGTAGTAACATCCATAACGGCCGGGTTCATCTGGCTGGCGACAAATCTTTGCCAGATTAATCGGTACAGGCGCATCTGATCGGTACTGAGAAACCTGCTTATCTGCTCTGGCTCACGCATTGCAGAAGTGGGACGAATCGCTTCATGGGCATCCTGCGCACTCGCCTTCGATTTATACACCCGCGGTGTCGCTGGTACGTACTGCTGGCCATATCGCTCAGCGATAAACTGGCGGGCTTCCGTCTGTGGTTCCTCGCCTACACGAACGCTGTCTGTTCGCATGTAGGTTATTAAGCCGACACTCCCCTGGTCTCCAAGGTCGATTCCTTCGTAAAGGTCCTGCGCTACGGACATGGTGCGTCGGTTACCGAAGCCCAGTTTGCGCGATGCCTCCTGTTGAAGTGTACTGGTAATAAAGGGAGGCGCCGGATTCCGCCTCTGCTCCTTCATTTTGATTTCTGCGACCGTGTAGTCGGCACCGTCCAGGTCTCCCAGAATGGCATTGATATCCGATTCGGATTTTGGCTCAAGCTTTGTGCCGCCGCGACTGTGCAATTTGGCGCCGAATGGAAACCGCTTCAGGGGAGACTGCGGGGTTAAAGTTGCTGTAAGAGACCAGTACTCAACAGGGACAAACGCCAGGATTTCTCTCTCGCGATCACAGATGAGGCGCAAAACTACGGACTGAACTCTGCCTGCCGAAAGGCCCTTCTGAATCTTCTTCCACAACACTGGAGAGAGCTTGTAGCCAACAAGTCTATCCAGAATTCTGCGCGCCTGCTGCGCGTTGACCAGATCCATATCAACTGCCCGCGGGTGCGCAATGGCATACTCAAGCGCAGTTCGCGAGAGCTCGTTGTAATCAATCCGATGGGCATCTTTTAGTTTTAATGACTCAGCGAGGTGCCATGCGATGGCCTCCCCTTCACGATCGTGGTCCGAAGCGAGGTAGACCGTCTTTACCTGCTTTACTTCCGCCGCAAGGCGTTTGAGCAGTTCTGCCTTGTCTTTGTCTGTTTCGTATGTAGGTGTAAAATCGTTTTCAATATCGACGCTTAACTTGCGCTCAGGAAGATCGCGGATGTGGCCCACACTCGCTTCAACGAGATAATCGCCCCCAAGCAGATTCTTAAAAGTTTTGATCTTTGTGGGAGACTCAACAATGATGAGAGCTTTGGCCATAACGTATTCGATTCCTGTACTATCCTGACGCCATCTGGCGACAAAAAACCCGTGCGAACTGCCCGGGCTGACTGCGCGATATGTTACCTCTGGCCCTGTGCTTTGTCAAGCAACGTCGAGACGGAGTGTGATACCAATTCTAAGTGCGGGTGGCGCCTGCTACAATTAACGATACCTGCCGCCACACGGCATCTAACCTGCGATACACGGTACAATAGTCTCAATTAACGGTTGTGCTAGACGGAGAGATCCAGTGTCGACCTTATCCAAACTGGGAAGAAGCGAGCTAAATGCTCTTATCGTATCGCTTATGCTTTCGATGATCATCCTTAATGTGGGAGTTTTTATTTCATATCGGGTGGGCATTAAAGCGAACAATCTATACCATACCGCTTTTCACTTAAGGGAGCATCTTGATCAGTTGCATGCTATCAAGCAGGGAGGGAAACCGTGACCCGTTCCCGATTGAAGTTCTGGATACGCGCGCTTCCAATCATTAGCCTCCTACTGGCGGTTGCCTCCGTTGGTTATCAATATTACAGGATCTCTCACCTCAAGGCTGAGATTGCGCGCTCTTCAGCGGAGATACAGCGGCTCGATCCAACTCACAAGCTGATTCTTGATGATGACTAGTATCATTAATGCTACTGATGTAAGTTTTCATTTAGTTCTTCGTACCCGATAGATCACGCAACGCATAGGTAAGGTCCGAAGAACCGCAATATCCGACTGCTCGCCACTTCTCCTTGCCATCGGGGCTCACAAGAACCGTAACTGGGGTTTGTACAACACCATATTTTGCTGCCACCGCCGGATTGTTATCGCAATCGACCTGAACGCAAACAACTTTACGGCTCAAACCAGCCAGTTCGGGGTTCCGAAATGTCTCAGTGTCCATCTTCCTGCACCAGACACAGTTTGACGAAGTAAAGCTCAGCAGTATTGGCTTTGCCTCGTTACGTGCGCGCGCTTCCCCCGCATTGAAGTCTGCGCTCCAGCGAATATTGCTCCTGGCGGCGTAGCTATTGAAAAGCCCGTTAACAACCATATAAATAATGGCGCTACATGTAACGAACCATCCAATTCGCCGCCTGTCGCTAAGTTTTCTGAATATGATTTTCATCCGATCAATAGCTATGCGGCATGGTGGAAAACAGGTTCAATCGTTGACGCATAGGTCCTGAGCTCTTCGATTTCAGGCGAAGTGATGGGAGTAAACCGTCCAGCAAATTTCACTGCCATCTTGTACAGTTCTGGGTCGCCCGGGGGCACAGCGGCCGTTATGGGCTGAGACAGAGTATAGCGCAATGCTAGCTCGGCGATATACGGGTCGGTAAGCGGCTCATACCAGCAATTAGGATGGCTTGTCGGTCCGCCAGGGTGTCTGTTTGTGCGTGCCATCGCCTTTAGAGCTAGCCGCGCCGTTCCTCGCGCTTCTGCAGCAGCGATGATCTGAGGGCCGAAGTTACCATTCAGACACGATACGAAGTTTATTGGAAACAGGGCAGAATCGAAGTCGAACCTATCCAGGGCTGCAAGAGCCGCTTCAACGGAGTGTGCGCTGAAACCGAGGTGGCGTATCAATCCGGCCTCTTTTGCAGCGATCAGCACCTGCATCGCGCCATTGGCTCCGAAGGCAGTATCGACATCCTCCATTGTGGTGATAGAGTGAAGCTGGTAAAGATCAAAATGGTCAGTCTGAAGGTTCGTAAGCGATCGCTTTAGCTCGAATTCGGCACCCTCCGCATCGCGCCTGCCTGTCTTGCAAGCAAGGAATACGGAATCCCTTAATCTCAAGCTAGCAAGGGCAGAGCCCATACGAAGCTCTGTCTCTTGGTCCTTACCGTAGCTGGGAGCAACATCGAAATAGTTAATCCCTGCATCTACCGCCTCGCCGACTGTTCGCTCAGATTCGGCATCAGTGGCGCCAACAAATACAACACCACCTAAGCCGACAATCGATAGTTCACGACCTGTATTTCCGAGTATCCTGCGCTCCATGTTTTGCCCTTCTCCAGCATTTGCGACAGTATCCTAATCTCAATTCAATAAACGAAGCAAGTCTGCAAATATACTGCGTCGACTATTAATCTGCAAAATTTCTATTGTAACGAGTGAAGGTCCGCTTAGACGTATTCGGAGTTGTTGCCTTCAGGCAACTACAAGACCCAAATCAAAAAATGGCATGGTATATGCGGATATCGGTCAAATTAAGTATCTGTCGCAGTTATGAAGGTAACATGAAAGCGGGCATTTGCGTGCGGCCTTCTCAAAAGGAAAGTTACCGCTTGATGGAAAAGTGTGGCACTACGCTGCATAGCTAGGTTGGTTTGGACTCCATCTAGTATTTTTGTTCGCAACAATAACAGCAATTGCCACGGAACACAGGGGTGACGCCCAGGGCGAACGCATCTTAATTGAGTAAGAGGTGTTCGAGGTAGGGTTCATTCCATCCAGCTTTGAGCCTTCTCGTTTTGATCCCTGCCTTTGTTGTTGTATCTCGCCCCAATAAGTTCAGCGCTAGGTGCCTAAT
>CAIXIX010000342.1 GCA_903919615.1 uncultured Chthonomonas sp. | reverse complement strand
CAGCTTTAGCCCATCTTCGGCGGAGGCTGAATCCTCCTCGCAACAGGTGAGCGCTGCCCTGATGTTGTCATTTTCAACATCGAGCCTCCGCAGCGCCTCACCCTGCATTGGACCCTGAAGCTGAAGTGTGGCTTGTCCCGCAAGCTCCGAATAGTAATCTCTGTGCCGCCGCTGTGCGGCCCCGCATTCACCTATGCATGTGAGGCGCTCCCGCGCATAATGTGCTATGGTTTCCAGCACGGTGTATCTAACGACGCCGTCCCTCTCCGCAGCATTCACCAGCGACTTGTCAACCAGGCCGGCTAGCACGTCAAGGATCTCCCAGGGATCTATCCTGCTGCCAGCAGCCGGCTCACCCTGCGTTATGTTCTCCGCCGCCTCCAGTGTGAAACCGCCTGCAAAAACGGAAAGGCGAGACATAACCAGAGCTTCCCTGTTGTCGATCAGGTCAAAACTCCAGTCGATCAGCGCACGCAGGGTTTGGTGGCGCGGGAGTGCAGTTCGGTCACCACCTGTGAGAAGTCGGAAGCGATCGTTGATCCTGTCGTGAATATCCTTGACCGAAAGCGACTGCATGCGAGCAGCGGCCAGTTCTATCGCCAGCGGCATGCCATCGAGTCGGCAACAGATAGCTGCCACGACATCTATGTTTTGCGAGCCCAGCATGAAATCGGGCCGGTTCAGCGTTGCGCGTTCGACGAACAGTCGTACAGACTCGTATTCGCCGGCGGTCGCGATATTCAATTTGGCGCCCGGGTCCGGCAGTGTAAGCGCTGGCACTCGGTAGGTCTGTTCACCCGCGATGCCGAGCTTCTCTCGACTGGTGGCTATGATGCTCACCTGTGGACAACACCTCAGGAGTTCCGCCGCCATTCCTGCACAGGCTGCTATCAGGTGCTCGCAGTTGTCAATTACAAGCAGAAGCTTTTTGCTTTTCAGTTCAGAACAGAGCGTCTCCGTGATGGTTGAGCCTGAGTGCGCCTGTATGTTTGCAACGGTGGCCACAGCTTGCGGTACGAGTCCGGGATCCGTAATTGCTGCTAATTCTATTAGCCAGACCCCGTCCGGATATCGTGCGTGCAGCCGTGAACTGACGTGCAGGGCTAATCGTGTCTTGCCGCAGCCTCCTGCGCCCGTTAATGTGAGCAAGCGGGATTTGGCGAGCAGATCGATGACTTGCTCAGTCTCGCTCCACCTGCCGATGAAGGTCGTAACGGGATTGGGAAGGTTGCTTTGCGTTTGGAGTTGATCACTCGTTTGATCACCACGCTCGATGCGATGAGGATCGAGATGTGTGTAAGGCAGACGGCCGGGAGCCGCGCTCGTAGGCGCGAGGCGGGAGTTTACACGGATCCGTTCGTAAAGCGCGGTTGTGTCCGAGGATGGCTGCGAGTATAGCTCGTCGTGCAGCTTAAGCCGAAGTGCGCGGTAAACCTGTGTGGCCGCCGCGTAATCACCGGCAGACGCCAGAGCCGACATAAGCGCGGCCTGAGCGGACTCACGCAATGGGTCTTCCGCCACACACGCCCGCAGCCACTTCGCGGCGCGTTTCGGCTGCCCCGCCTCGCAAGCGGCTCGTGCGAGGGCTTCCAGAGTGTCCAGGTACGCGTGCTGCCGCTGCATCCGGTCGAGAATTACCCACTCCTCGCTGCACTCCTCAAGAAGCGGACCTGCGTATAAGGCGGCCGCTCTCTCCATCTGCTGAATGTTTCCGCTCGCGATGAGCTGATCGAACTGGTGAAGGTCAATTTCCACCTCAGCGAGGATGAGGGAGAGTCGACCCAAGGCAGGGGAGATCACACACGAAGATGTGGAGCCAAGCGCTTGTTTGAGGTCATGCAAGCTGTTACGCAGGTTTTTGAGCGCCACCGGTTCGGGGCTATCGGGCCACAGAGTTCCCGCAAGCCAGTGGCGTTCAACCGGCTGCCTTGCCTTCAGCGCCAGCAGCGCCAGCAGCCAGTAGCCCTTGCGAGTCCGCAGTGGTCGGAGGAGTTCGCCGCTCACCCAGACGCTCATCTGCCCGAACATCTGTATTCGCAATGAACTCACGGATGCGTCCAATGCCGGTTCGGGGCTGCAGGTAGTTGGCAAATGAGTGTTCCTGTGGAGCGGTGCCGCCTGAGGATAGTGAGAAGCAATACATTACCATCATAGCTGCGTGATGGGCAAATGTCAACGGAGGCATAATGCGCCGGAGTGATGAGAAATGGGTGAGGGCAGATTTCTCAGTCGCGAGTTTGGGTCTTGCAGATTATGAGGCATCATCGCTCCGCTCCGGTAAACCATTTAATCTGGAGCCCGTTTGGTTGTGGCATATCGTGCCGCAGGCGCGTTATAGGCTCGTATAGACGGGTTCAGCCGGCGCATGAGTTAATACAGTTGGCGCAGCGCGTGCCGGCGAGCAGCATCTGAGACCAGATCGGTGGAATCACTGATCTGATCGATGTTGCCGATTATGCGTCGGGCGACTAGCTCCTGCACTCGGGGATCTTCGATCCTCTCACAGATTGCATTTGCTAACCCACCGTGCAGATGAATGACCCGGAATGGTCGATCGAAGAAGTGGTCTGCTTTCGTGGGCCGTGGAGGTGTGATCCTCAGGCTATAGTAGGCGAATCTGTCCCTGATCGGCTGAAGGCCCACCTCGTCATGATAGATTTTGCCAACGGTGAAGCTCTTCAGTAGCTGTTGGGGACAGGTGAGCCAGTCGGCTGGAGTGATCTCGCCTGACACATCTAAGCTCAGATACTTGCTCGCGTAGCCACTTGCCGTGAACACTTGAACGCCACGACAGGACCGTTCGTCGGCACGAAGTTCGACTGGCGCGTGATCGCCAGGAACCAGTGAGAACTCGGTGCTATAGCCGAGAAATGTTGTGGGCAGCGTTGTGCTTAACGTATCGCGTAATGGTTCTGAGCATTTGTGATAATCGGATTCGTGAAGAAACAGTTGGAGGCGCGGACCCCAGCAGTGATCGATGGACATCTCGCTATCAAAGCCAAGCACTTCGGATCCGGCGCCGACAAGCGCTGCAGAATGCGGGATGCCGGGGAAATGCTCTTCGATGACAGGGCGAACGGCCTGCTTATAGTACAGGCGAGACAAGTCGAGGCCGGGGATGAAATCAGGCAAGGCAAAGCTCCCAAAAATTTGTTGGTCGGGCGAGATAGGCAATAGTGCTTGAGGCCGCCAACAAGCCCATTCCAGACAATCCGAGTTCTGGCCTCACCCTAATCCCTCTCCATGCGCGCCATGCATTAATGACGTCCAGGCTAAGTCGCGCATGTAGAGGGACTTTCGTCGCCTGAGGCGTCAGGAAATGTTGCGACGTCGTCGGATGACGAGGCCCAATCCGGTCAATCCAGCGCCAATCATTAGACCTGCCGCTCCTGGCTCGGGCGTCGAGGCGGTTAGTCCAGCCGCTGATGCAAAGTCGGTGGTAAGCTTGAAGTTACTGTATGTGGCAGTATTGTCATAATTCTCGACCAAATTGTAGCTGAGAGCAGTCGTTGATGCGGGAGCCGTCCATGCTGCAACAGCCGTGGCGTCGTTTGACCCATTGGCAAGGTAATAACTGGATGATGTTGGGTTAACGAAAAGCGCGATCTTGTCGTTTGCAAAGTCTAGAACGCCAACCATTAGGTTGTTGCCTGGCAGGTCTATGTTTCCCGATGCGAGATTGATGCCATCCACGTAAAAGTGCATCTCATTTGTTGGGCCTATACCGCCAAGGTAATCAACGCCCGTCGATGTGATGAAGTCAAGTCGCGTAGATCGCACCGATGAATCGCTGCTGTTCATATCGATGCTTAGAAACACCTGGCCAGAGTTCAGCAGGAATCCCCCACCTGCGAAGGTCGCATTGTCGCCTGCGTTTTCGCCATTGTTAAATGGTCGTCCGATCAGATTTGAACCGACGTAGCTCAATCCGCTAGTTAGGCTGCCCGGCTGGGTCCACGTACCGGTGAAGCCGTAACCACCCACGGTTTGACCAGCCAATGCACCGACAGTAAGGCTCGAGTAGTTGTCCGAAGCGAGCACGTCGGCACTTGCGGCCTGTGCCATTACCAAAGCAAGAATAGGGCTCAAGGCGGCGAGGCGAAGAGGTCTGAGATGCATGTAGTGTCCCTTTCGGCGGCTAAGATACAAGAATTCGGAGCCTCTGACGGCCATTTGAATAGCTCGATGAATGTCTAAAGGCGCTCCAAGTTAGTGTGGTTTAATCCGTTGAACGAACGTATGGACTGTACATGCAAGGTGCAGGCTATACATGGTAATTGCAGCCTTCGTACGCGCAGCGCACTCCAGCCACGAAAGCACTTGACGGTACTATATAAAACATGAAAGACAGTTTCGCCAGACACATTCGTCGGTTGAGAGAACTCCGCGGCTTGTCTCAGGTTAAGCTCGCAGAACGCGCTGGCATCGCTGTACGAACTTTGCGTTATTGGGAGGCGGCGGAGAAACTGCCGCGGAGCGCCGAGCTTGAGAGCGTTCTCGAGGTACTTGGAGCGACTGCCGATGAGCGAATGCGGTTGTACTCAGTCGTGCCCCTTCCGCGTATCGTTAAGCAAAGCAAGTCCATATCACGTATGCCGAGCGCGGATGACTTAACTCAGCCGCTAGATCTTGGCGATATTATCCGGGCTTTGCGCCAGAGAAATGGCTTTACGCAGTCTCAGTTCGCGGCAGCGATGGATGTTACGCCGACGACTGTCATGCGGTGGGAAACGCTGCGCAGCCTTCCCGATCAATCGAATATCGATAGAATCTGTACCTTGCTTAATGCGACCCCGCAGGAGGCAGCCGTGCTTCGATCTCGCGAACTGCTCCAGAACGACATTCCCGATCGGCTCGATATCAGTTCTCTTCGGCAACAGGTTGACAGACTTGGCAGCCTTGCCAGTCAACACTCGCCACTAACGGACCTCTTTGCTCTAACGCTTCAGCACTATTTGCACTTTGCCTCAATCCGTGAACCTGAAGCCATGTATCTACTTGGGCGAACTCTTCTCATTTATGGTAACGCGCAGTTTCAGAAGGAATACCTCGCTGTTGCGAAGACACTGGCGAATAGATCCGTAAGGCTATTTCAGCAGGTAGGACGATATGATGTGCTAAGCGCTCAAGCCGTAAATCTTGCTTCTGTGTTCATTGGGGGAAAGGGAGACGATCAGTTTGACCGGAAAGTTGCATACCTTGGAGATGCGCTTGCGCATGCCTATTCTGATGAGATGAAGCTTCGCTTACTATGTGATATGGCGCTTTACAGCAGCAGGGCGGGTCGATTCACGGAGGCATTATGCCTGCTTGGCAAGGTTCAAAGCGAGTACCGGTCTCTCCTACTGAGAGAAGAAGATTTTAACTATTTCGAGCTTTCAACAGGACGCGTACTGTTGCATAAAGGTGAACCAGATAAAGCATTGGCAAAATTTGAATTCGTGAGTTCCGGTAACTCTCAGAATGCAATCCATTTCTGCTATCAGGCGCAGGCAGCGATTGCTATGGGTGATATTGACGCGGCTCAGCGAATGGTCTGTCGCGCAAGTGAACTTGCAGTGCGTTTTCCTTTTTCACAGACGAGGAAGCTCGTAGATCAGATTGCGTTGCAGTTGTAGGTTGGGTTGTTGGCTCATCCACTAATACATTTCCCGCAGTTTTTGCCGACGATCTGCATCTGAGAGCAGATCGGTGCTATCGCTAATCTGGTCGATGTTGCCAATTATGCGTCGGGCGACTAGCTCCTGCACTCGGGGATCTTCGATCCTCTCACAGATTGCATTTGCGAACCCACCGTGCAGATGAATGACTCGGAATGGTCGATCGAAGAAATGGTCTGGTTTCGTGGGCCGTGAAGGTGTGATCCTCAGGCTGTTGTGCATTGAAGCCAGAATTTCGTAGGCACCTGCAAGGCCCTCCTCTCGCTGCTGCCATGTATCGGCTCTAAGTGCTTGCTGCAAGTAAGGGGACAATTCTGCTGCGCAGTTTAGCTTCGTGAAGGCTGTGCCGAACCATTTGGGGTAGGGGACGTAGGCACGCTCCATCAAAAAGCATAGTTCCATTACGTCGCGAACAAGCCGGGCGCCAATTAATGCAGATCCGATCTCATCGCCAACATATCCGGCTCGCCCCATAAGGTGCTCTTCCTGCCCGATGCGGGTCCAGCCAGCCGCCAGCATATAGAGCCAGATGTCGCGGGGATAGTAGGCGAATCTGTCCCTGATCGGCTGAAGGCCCACCTCGTCATGATAGATTTTGCCAGCGGTGAAGCTTTTCAGTAGCTGTTGGGGACAGGTGAGCCAGTCGGCTGGAGTGATCTCGCCTGACACATCTAAGCTCAGGTACTTGCTCGCGTAGCCTGTTGCCGTGAACAGCTGAACGCCACGACAGGACCGCTCTTCGGCTCGGAGTTCGACAGGCGCGTGATCGCCAGGAACCAGTGAGAACTCGGTGCTATAGCCGAGAAATGTTGTGGGCAGCGTTGTGCTTAACGTATCGCGTAATGGTTCTGAGCATTTGTGATAATCGGAT
>CAIXIX010000341.1 GCA_903919615.1 uncultured Chthonomonas sp. | reverse complement strand
CACAGAATTGCCGGACGCCGAATTCACTCCGCCATTGGAGGGGTTCGGGCTTGTCTGGAAGACCCGGAGAGGAAGATCTCTCCGCAGCGACAACAGTGTCGCGAGGCTTGCAGGTCTGAATTGACTTACAAATGCGGTTGCAATATGATGCGTCTTTACGCCGCCGCGCAATCCGGGAGTATTGTGGGTGGACTTGTCCACGGATCGAGAAGCTATCCTGCCCGCTTTTGGCAAGCAGGATAGCGGCCCATGCAAGTTTTAGAACTTGTAAACTTCGCCCAGTACGATCGTATCCTGGTCGGTTCCAGGAACGCCGCTGCCAGTGCCAAAGAAGCCCTGGTTGCTGTGATCATGTCTGTATTCGAGACGTGAGACCAGCTTGTCCTTAAACGTTAGGTACTCTGCCGTAAGTGTGAAAGAATTCAACTTCGAGTATCCGGGCAGACCCGTCCGCAGGCCAACGCCACCGGCGCCAGCCATATCTTCAAACTGCTCAAGGCGAGTAGCCAGAGCAAACTTGGGAGTAAACTGGTACTTAACGTAGCCAGCCATGCTCAACCAACTCCCAGAAGCTGGCACGCCCAAGACCGTTCCAGCGCCACGACCCAGAACGAAATCACCAGTAACCTTCAGTTTGTCGGTTATCTGCAGGGTAGGCTGGAATTCGCCAATGCTGGTTCCGATGCTCCCACCACCATTTGTGGGAATGCCGGGACCGTATGCTCCGGTGCCCTCTGGTCCGCCCATGTAACCGAATATACCGGTGAACTTGGCGCAAGGCTTCCAGGTAATCTGACCGATGAACGACTTGCCGTTGTTATCATCAGCAATGTTGTTCCATCCGTTCACTGCAGCGAGAACTCCAGTAATCTGCTTGTTGATTGGAGCAGTTACGCGTACTCCGGCATGGTAAAGCGGAATAGCGTACTGGAAGCCAAAGCTGCGGGTGTAGTTGTCGTTGCTGCTGCTTTCGATGACTTCGCTGCCGAAAGGAGTAACAAAGACACCAGCATCAAACGTAAAGTCTCTATTGGCGAAGTGGGAAACTTTCGTCAGATAGAGCTGTTCAACGAACTGCCATGCACCGTCGCCGCCGGGCTCATTTGCATGAACAAGACGCGCCGTATCGCCACCTGTAAGAGTAGCGGTGATGCCAAACGGGAAGCTTGCGTTCGCAGTTCGAACGATGTTGATCTCGCCGAGAGAAAGCGAGAGCTCACGATCGTTGATATCGAACGAGCGACCGTTATTGTCGACTTTAAGTGCGGAGCCGCCTACCGTCGGGTAGCTCGTAAAAGCGCCGCCACGGCCATTACTTGGCGCGCGTCCATTGACTTCGAAGTAGAAGTCAACCAGTCCGGTAACGGATACGGATCCCGGAGCAGGGGCTGCAGGAGCTGCGGGCGCTGCAGGTTGTGCCTGAGCAGCCGGAGCGGCTGGAGCTGCGGTCTGAGCTATAGCGGCGTTTGCGGCGACGCCAGCTATCGATGTGAGAAGAGGGAATAGCAACTTCGTGCTTTTCACCAGGTTTTGTCCTCCTGTGTTCAATCGATCTGCTGTTATAGAGCAACGTGAGCGTTACGCTTCAGACGCAGAGTCTAAGACTCGTACACCAGAGCAAAGCGTAAACATATTTCACAGTTGCCGGACTTGCTCGGATCGTGCCGCCTGCGATCCGATGGTATCCATGCACATCACCTATTAGGGTACGGATGGATTCGTTTTGCCACTGCGCGACATCGCGGAGGGCGAAAGCTGAGGAGAGATTTGATCCGCATGAGGTACGACGGACCGCAAAATTAATAGCCGGGAATTGGTTTACTGAGGCTAAGTGTGGGCAACATTGCCCGGTTAACAAGTCACAAGGACTTTGAACTACTTTGAGCGACGAGTCATTGTCGCTGATGCAGTTAAATCATCGGCAAGGAGAATTGCCTCTGATATCTCCCGGATAGACCTGTTGGTGGCAAGCGCCTGGGCAGTCAGTCTCCGGTAGGCTTCCTGATCCCCAATTGTATGCTTGTCCATTAGAACGCGTTTCGCTTTACCTATTATCCTGCTGGTCTCGATCTGATCCTGCGCATTCGACACAGCGCCTTCAAGCGCCAGCATCTCTCGGTAACGCGAGATCGCGATTTCAACACTTGGCTGCAGCTCTTGCTGTCTGAAGGGCTTCACCAAATAAGCAAGTACGCCAGCGCGATTTGCCTGTTCGATCATCGGCACATCGTTATATGCTGTCAGCAGAATGACCGGGCCGAGTCGCTCTTTACTTATCTGTTCTGCCGCCTGAAGGCCGTTAAGCTTAGGCATCATCACATCAAGTAT
>CAIXIX010000340.1 GCA_903919615.1 uncultured Chthonomonas sp. | reverse complement strand
CTGACCTCCACCCCTTGTATCATGGCGCTGCCCACAACCTCTAATGGATAAGGCTGCTCAAGACCCGTCTTCGGAACTGTCAAAGTGAATCGAGCCTTGTCCTGGCTCGCCACAATCTCGCCGGCCCCTAGCGCGAAGCCGGCCGTTGCTTTGAGGTTGAGAGCGACCTCTCCGCTGAACCCTTCTTTCCGGATTACCGATATCTCCACCGGAACCGTGGTTCCTGCAGCGGCATTGACCGAAGAGGGATTCAGTCTGAGCTCGTAATCTGGAGTAGGGTGACTAATCCTAAGGCGATATCCGAAATCCTGGCCGCCGTTGCCTTGCGCATCACTTAGCGTAAGAAAATAGGGACCATCGGCTGGCAGCTTTGCAGTAAGCCGGGAGTCGGCGTGATGAGTAAGCATGCCCGCTCCGGGATCCACCCAGTCGTCGTTGATAGCAACCTGTTTACCTGATGCGTCTCTCAGCCTGAGAAGTGAATCGAGCGGTGAACCCAATCGACGGGCATAGACCTCGGCGACGATCTCGGAACCAGCCTTTCCCTCGAAACGGTAGGTATCCTCGTCTCCAGGCTTTGCGACACGGCCGTTGATCATGATAGGAAGGCGCACACGGTGCGCATTCGTGATCCCGGTCCTGGGTCCTAGCACGACAACTTCTGGAAGGACGCTGCCGGCGAATCCGGTCGTCACGGAGGTACCTGCACTCGCTCGAATCCTCTGGACTCCTGCTTCCGCAACATCAATGGTCATTTTATGCTGTGTGATGTTCCACCCTTCGACCTCAACGCTGGTAGTATCACCAACATGCCCGCCGAGCGGGAACACGCTGCTAACGAACGGCACCTCTCCAAGTGTCGCTCGGTAGACGAAATCCTCACGCCCGCGAAACAGCGTGTCGCGAATCACCAGCACATAGCTGCCGTCTGCCGGGATCACGCAGCATGCTGCCGGATCCTGACGATCAAGAAAATGGTCTGTGCAGATTAGCTCGCGGCCCTTCGAGTCGTATATTGCGACAACTGGCTGAAACCAGCCCGGCACTGCGTCTGCGATGAAAGGAAGCAGCGCTCGCGCGCGAACCGATGCAACAAGACGCGTGCCTTTGTTCGCTGAGAAAGCGAACCGATCTACTTCACCGGGCAACACCTGCCCATTAATCGTGATTGGCAGATTCGCACCAATTCCCGGATCTGGATCTGTACTTTTACTGACGGCTTCGGTATATTCGGGAAACTCGCCGACCTCGAAATGCAGTGGGTTTGTCACCCCTGCGGGGGTTATCAACCGAATATCACGCATTCCAGGCTGAGCATTAGGCTCGATCGCGATGTTGAGTACAACTTCATCCTCAAGTTGGGGATTTGCCTGTCGACGGTAGTTTCTCTCTCTACGCGTATAGGCATCTAGCCGCTGCAGCTCTTCGTCCGTAATTCCGGCCGCTAGTGCAATAGTGGTTGGTGTGATTGGGACAGAATCCAGCACCGGCGGTTTTGCCTGGGCATTCGCTGCAGCCTTTGCCTCCAGCTTGCGTTTTGATGCGTCCAGATGCGTACGGATCTTGTTAGCCTCGTCAGGAGTTAGCGGGGGAGCATGCCTGGCGGTCACTGTTGAAACGCCTTGTCCGGAGACGTATGCCCCGGACACAGCGGAGAGGAACTGTCCTCCGACAAGAACCTTCACCGTTGTGCCCTGCCTGCCGCCAGCCGGATAAAGGTATCCGATACGAGCCTGATTCTGTGCGAACGCACGCGGCGCGGTGAGAACAAACGCCGTCACCGATGCAATTCTTATCCAACGAGTTCGGTTCATGAACTACTCCTCACCCCGAACCTCTCCCGTGTTCTCTACCGTGTTCTCTACTGCGCCCGAAGAATGAGGGACTTGAGCAGAAAGAGGCACCAGCTAACTGGTGGGTCAAGCGGATAGAGGCAAGTAGGGAGAGGGAGCTAGACTGGCTAAATCAGCTCAACAATCGGTCCTGCCGTCTGAATGTTCTTGGGCCGCGGAGGCGCGGCTGGGAGAGAAAGCCCCTGTGGATGTGGGAGCGTCGCGTCCGGATCGATCCCCATGAGAGTGAAGACGCTGTGAATCAGATCGGATGGATGAACCGGACGATCCGTAACCTCTTCCCCTCGCGGTCCAGTTGCGCCAAGCACATGCCCGCCTTTGAAGCCTCCTCCGGCGATCAGGTTTGCAAACACCGGGCCCCAGTGGTGCCTGCCGCCGTTCCACGGTTCTTCCATCGCGACCAGCGGTGTACGCCCAAACTCACCACTACACCAAACGATCGTGGTATCCAGCAATCCGCGCTCGGAAAGCTCAATGAGCAGTGTCGAAAGCCCCTTGTCGAGTTGTGGTAGCAGATTTTGCATCGCCTGGAAATGCTCTTTGTGCGTATCCCAGCCCGGGTAGTTGATCGTTACATAGGGCACGCCCTGCTCCACGAGGCGCCTGGCTGCTAGGCAAGACTGCCCGAACGTGTTCCTTCCGTACCCTTCGCGAACGGCATCCTTCTCCTGTGAGAGATCGAAAACTTTGCCTGCATCACCCAGCATCAAGTCGTAGGAGTTAGTTTCACATTTTCCCAATGCCAGCATCGCAGAATCGCCCTTCATCGCATGTTCCAGCGAATTGAGGCGCTGCAGTAGGTCGCGGCGATTGCGTTGGCGCAGTTCAGTAATACCGTCCGTGGTGATGCCTTCCACCACGAACCGACCGCCATTTGGATCGCCTCCTGTAGCAAATGGACTGGCCCTATTGCCGAGAAAACCAGATTCAGAGAACCTGCCCTGCAACTGAGTTAGCACTACATACGGAGGAATGAGCCCTTTGTAGCCGCCGTTATAGCCCTTAATGAGGGAGACGATGGATCCGAGCCCTGGATAGACCTGACCGTCACCGCCAGTGTGCCCAGTTTGAACCACATAGGCTGCAGTCTCATGGCCGTAGTCACCATGAGTCATGCTGCGAATCAAAGAGTACTTGTCTGCCTGCTTTGCGAGGAGTGGAAGCATCTGACAGACCTGCATGCCGTCCACATTGGTGGAGGCTGGTGTTACGTAGGGCCCTGAGTAGGCCGCACCTGACTTTGGTTTAGGATCGAAGGTGTCGATATGGCACGGTCCGCCCCACATCCAGATCTGTATTACAGATTTAGCCTTCGGTTTGGGCGGTGCCTGAGCTGGCGCAGCCGTTTGCGCGCTAGCTTCATCCGCGCAGAATAACATGCCGGCGGCGCCATAAGCGCCGTACTTAACAAGCTCTCGTCGGGTTAACTGCCCGCGATCGTCTCGCCTACGTCCCATAGAAGTTATCTCCACAAACTTGCCAGGTCATTGATACCACTTACGCTCTTCCCTGATCCCTGGTCCCTTTTAGCTAGTCCCTCATCCCTGATTAATGCCGATATAGAAATTCGGCGCTGTTGATGAGCGCCCAGGCGATGTCCATCGCAGCGCTCTTTGGATCGGAGTTCTTCGGCGAGGAGTACTCCAATCCTATTTTCATCTCATCCTCAGTGGGTGTCCGGGAGAGGATGCGAAGGTAGATATCAGTGATGATGTTCTCGGGTTTCTTACCGGAGGGCGTCAGTGCATTGAGGCCGGGACCGTAAAGGATCTTGCCGTTGATATGGCTCGAGTTGAGCAGATGAAGCCTCTGGTCTGTTGACACTTCATTCGTTCGTTCTATGCTCAGGCTGGAGTCGCGCGACGGCCGACCAAACATCTCCAGGAAGGCGCTTGTAATACTGCCATCGGCAAGCTGAACGGTCCGTTGATCGGTGGGGACCCACGTGTAAGGTTCTGGTGTGTAGCTGACATAGACTTCGTTGGTGCCGGTAATATCATTGATGGCATCCAACAGGACTTCGGCCTCGAGACGTCTAATCGGGTAGCTAGCAAAGTTGGCCGCCGCTTTTGGATCTATCGACCTTGGGATGGATGCGAGCTGGTATGTGGTTGATTGAAGGATGAGCCTGAAGATGTGTTTGAGATCGAAACGGGACGACACAAACTCACGTTCCAGGTACGAGAGCAGTTCCGGGTTGGACGCCGGATTGTCCGGCCTAATATCGTCCGGCTCATTCACGATTCCGCGGCCGAGGAGCCAGTACCAAATTCGGTTGACAGCCGCACGGGCAAACCACGGATTGTGTGGCGACACCAGCCAGTCTGCAAATATCGTTCTCGGGTCTTGTTCGGGCGGGAGCGTAATGGCTTTCCCATCTGGAAACAGGCAGGTTTGATCTCGTGGCGCAAGCTTTGTCGGATCGCGAAGTACAATCTCCTCTTTCCACTCCATGGTGGATTTATATCCAACCTGTGAGAAGAACGTGCTCATTCGCTGCAATAGAGCCGAAGGCCACTTCTCCGCCCGGGTTCCCATAAAAATGAGAGCAACCGTTTTGGCGATGTCGATCGGATTGCGACCGGGAATGGCCCGATAGAAATTGACTTGGGGTGTGCGGAAATTACTCCCACTGCTGGTTAGAAGCTGCCTTGCGAACTGATCGTACGGCATGTTCGCTCGGATGGCTGTGCGGATCCATCGCTCATAAGCCTGAGTGGCATTGGGCCAGAGGTCTACGGGATATTCGGCCTTAACGCGCAGGAGGTCGCAAAAGTGAAGTGACCAGTAGTTCGAAAAAGCCTCGCTCTCAAGTAGGTTCTCGATAAGCTCTCGCCGCTTGTTTGGGCTTCTCTCTTCCGGAAATTCTCGGGACTCAACAATGGTCGGTAGAGTGCCAGTGACGTCCAGGTAGGCACGGCGTACGAACACCTCATCGGAGCAGATCCTCGATGGTTCGATGCCAAGCTGACGCAGCTTCTTGAGAACCAGGAAGTCTATCTGAGTTTTTGAAGTTATTCTCTCTTCTGTTTCGTACGGCTTGCGCAGCGCTTCATCTGTGACTACAGAGGGTTTGATCCGAGATTGTCCGCCATTAGTCGCTATGAACATGGGAGCCTCCTCCCAACGGCGCACGCCACTGCATCTGCTCGCTCCACGAGAAGCGAAAACTCAGAGGGTGTGATAGACTGCCTGCCATCGCTCAGGGCCTTTTGTGGCTCCTCGTGCACTTCCACAATCAATCCGTCAGCGCCGGCTGCAATTGCCGCCAGAGACATTGGGATAACCAGCTCCGACAGGCCCGTTCCATGAGAAGGGTCGACAATGACAGGCAGGTGAGTAAGACGTTTAAGGAGCGGTATCGCATTCAGGTCCAATGTGTTGCGGGTTGCGGTCTCAAAGGTGCGGATGCCCCGTTCGCACAGCACCACCGCGGCGTTTCCGCCACTCATGACGTATTCAGCTGCCTGTAAAAGCTCATCAACCGTAGCAGACATACCACGCTTCAGAAGGACCGGCTTTCTCCTTTTTCCAACTGCCTTCAGCAGGCTATAGTTCTGCATGTTTCGGGACCCGATCTGAAACATGTCTGCAGTGGTTTCGAACATATCGAGGTCCTGAGCATCCATCACCTCTGTGACAACCGGTAGTCCCGTCTCGAGGCTCACTTCATGCAGGTATTGAAGCCCTTCCAAACCGAGTCCCTGAAAGAAGTGAGGGGAAGTGCGTGGTTTGAATGCGCCACCGCGAAGCATCTGCGCTCCGTGCTTCTTAACTTCTCGTGCCGTGCGCAGCAACTGGCCGTGGCTCTCAACGGAGCAAGGACCGGCAATCAGCACAAGCTCCTTTCCACCGAACGCCAGGCCGTCTCGAACGGTAACGAGGCTGGTCTCGTTTTTCCATTCGCGACTGACCATGCGGTATGGCTTATCAATCTGGCGCACGCAATCGACATAGGATAAATGTTCGAGTTGTTCTGTCAGCGCATCGCGAGCCCCGGCTTCGATGGTGCCAATGCCACCGATCACCGTGCATGCAGGCTCTTGCCAGGCTGAAGCGTCGAGGCCTGAGTCGGCAAGCATCCTACATACATCGGCGATCTGGGTCGACGACGGATGGCGTTCAAGTATTACGATCATGGCTCTCTACTCCTGCGTGGTGCCAAAATGATCGCGATTATTTATGCCAGTCAGACGCTTTAAGACTGGTTCTGAACGCGGTTGTTCGGAATGATCGCGATTGCCTCAATTTCAACCAGCAGATCCTCACGGCACAAACGTGCCTGAATACCCGTGCTGGCCGGCAATGGGTCTAGCCCGAGCCAGGTGAAGAACTCTGCGCGCACTTCATTAAAGTCATCGTAGTCGCGCTCAATGTCGCGCAGATAGCACGAGCAGCGGACAATGTCCTGCCAGGTTGCGCCCTCGCCCTGCAGAAGATGAGTGATATTGCGGTAGGTACGCCAGCACTGTGCCCGGAAATCGCCGAGGTGAATTGATTTGCCTTCCTCATCGACACTTGCCGTGCCAGAGATAAGCAGCAGGTCGACGTTACCCAGTGGAATCCTCAGACCTCTGGAGAAGGAGGCAGGTTTGGCATAGTGGTACGCTTCGTTCAACACATCATGCGCCTCCATCCGACCCCGCGCAATTTTCGTGCTATTGCTTGCACTCACGCTCTGCGGAACCACCTGACGTATTCCATTTTCGTCGACGATTCCGAGAGCAAACATCTCATCAACTTCGGCTGCAGACCGCTTGTTGGTGCGGTTTTCTACTCTGGCGCCCACTGTTTCCAATGTCATCGTGAACTCCCTTCCGGAGAACCCCGGATATGATAGTTACCTCGCCAATGCGCTATCTTCACATGCATGGACATCCGGCAATGGGATTCGTTCCAACCAAGAATGGCTTCTTTGCGAGAATACGCTGAAATGGGGATATAAAAGAAACTATTGCAATTCAAAGAGGGTCAAAGTGTGGGTGCATAATTCAAAAGCCGAATATTTGTATAAGTTATTCGTGGAAATCAGAGGAGTTAGTTGAAATGAGATTTCCAAATTCTGATCGTCTTATCCCAGCTTCCGGTGATAATCTGGTCGTCAGTCGACGAGAGTGCCACGGCTTTCACGGCTCTCGTGTGCCCCTTCAGAGTAAGAAGCTCTAGCCCTGTGGCGGCGTCCCAAATTTTCGCCGTGTGATCATCACTGCCAGTCACGATCCTGTTTCCATCGGAAGAGTAGACGACACTCGTCACATTGTCCAGGTGTCCGCGCAGAGGGATAATCGACTTGCCAGAAGCTGCATCCCAAATCATCGCTGAATTGTCATCGCTGCCAGTCACGATACGCGAGCCATCTGCAGAGAAGACGACGCAGTCTACGGCGTCTTTATGGGATCGAAGAACCCTGATGATTCGTCCTGTAGTCGTATCCCATATGCGGAGCGCAGAATCTGCACATGCGCCGGCAATAGATGTTCCAGCGGGAGAGAAGGCAAGTCCACGCACATCTCCATCGAATCCCTGCAGCTTCAATTTCTCTTGTCCCGTTCGCGCATCTCGCAGAGTCGCAACCATAGCTTTTTTTGATATTGATGTTAGTTGGCTGGCGCCAACGCCTATTAAAGTCCCATCTTTGGAGTAGGACAGGGCAGTGATCTCACCCTCACTCGCCTTCACGGACACACGACAGAAACTAGATTTTGCGTCGTAGATGGCAAGAGTTCCGTCGATGGTGCCTGCAGCAATACTGCCTCCATCAGGTGAAGGCACAACGGAGTTGACATAGGCATTACCTGCGAACGAGTGCAACGGCGTCTCTGCAGAGCCACTCCAGATGGCGGCAATTTCGCGATTGGTGTGTCTGGATAATGGCAAACCAGCGTGTGAAACGCTCTGCCGCCCACTCGTTGTATCCCATAGTGATGGACTATTGTCATAGCCCGCAACGAACCGTTTACCGTCTGGAGAGAGTGATAAGGCAGTGATCCTGCCATTTGCAGTGCTGAGGGTATCGCATGGCAACTGGCGATTGAGGTCCCAAACCTTCGCGGTAGTGTCGTAGCCTCCGGTAACGACGCGCCTCCCATCCGGCGAGAACGCGGCGGTAACAACGTAATCGACGTGGCCGCGTAGCGCCAGCCTTTCTTTCCCGCTCGCTGTGTCCCAAAGT
>CAIXIX010000339.1 GCA_903919615.1 uncultured Chthonomonas sp. | reverse complement strand
CGGCCCTGAACTCAATTGAGTTCAGGGCCGTTTACCGTTTGGTAGCATGTATTGCCTACGCTGTAAATGCCCCTTTATGAAGTATTACGCGTGATGGCGAGCCGTCAGATAGAGCAATAACGATTACATCAAACCGGCAATTCGGCTCTATGAGTGGATTTTCAACGGCCCAGACTGCTCCGAGATAGGTGTTTGCCGCTGCAAGGAGCTTCTGTTGTTTTCGCGCAGTGATCGATCCTAATCCCGTTCCATGTGTTACCCCACTCCTTGCTTTGACCTCTACAAAACAGAGAACTCCATCAGGATCTGTAGCAACAATGTCGATCTCACCAGCGGCGCATCGGTAGTTTCGGTTAAGGATTCGCCAGCCGATCGATATCAGGTATTCGACCGCCGCATCCTCACCCCTGCCGCCGCGCTGTTTTAAGTTATCGCTTGAATTATTCAATGGGGGCGTGATTGAAGTTGTTAGATATCTAAAGTGAGAGTAACAGGCGCCGATGATCGGTTCTCAGGCATCGCTGCCCTTACCGGCTGAAACGAACGCCTATGAACCGGGCAGGGGCCATACGTTTCTAGAGCCTTCAGGTGCTGCTGCGTGCCATAGCCTTTGTGCACGCTGAAACCGTACTCGGGGAACTGTTGACCAAGATTGGTCATTATACGGTCTCGTGTTACCTTTGCAATGATAGAGGCCGCCGCGATAGAAGCGCATGTGGCATCGCCCTGAACAATTGATTTCTGGGGCAGTGGGAAAGGAAGAACAGGCAGGCCATCGATCAACGCAAAATCGATGCTAACATCGCCGCTGGCATCGTTAAGTGCAGCGCGCATTGCGGCATGCGTTGCACGGAGAATGTTGATAGCATCTATCTCTTCACTGGAGACAATGCCAACACCAATCCTTGCGCCACTGGTTACGATCGCATCATAACCGCGATCACGTGATTTTGCCGTGAGCTTTTTGGAATCGTCAATGCCAGCTGGAACTAAGTCCAGATTGAGCACGACGCATGCAGCAACGACTGGTCCGGCCAATGCACCGCGTCCTGCCTCATCAATTCCACAGACGGTGGTGTATCCGGCCACGCGAGCATAGCCCTCGTGTTCCAGCCAGTGTTCCAACAGAGGAGAAAGCGATTTCATCACTTCGGCTCATTACGTGAAACGCACTAATGCAGAGCTCTAATTCGGTTAAAGGGGAAGAATATGAATGCAGCTTTGCCGATGACGCGGGTGCGTTCCAGCGTGCCCCAGTAGCGGCTGTCGTTCGAGTTGTTCCGGTTGTCTCCCATGACGAAGAGCTCTCCCGGCTTCAGGTGCAGAGGCTGGTTGACGCCATAGATTGCATGATCCGGCTGTGGATCGGAAAGCGGTTCTTTTATGAACGGCTCATCCAGGCGTACATTGTTGCGATATACAAAATAGGCAGGCTTGCCGTCTGCAGTAACGCCTTCCTTTACTTCGATCGTATCGGGGCCGATACCAATCAATCGCTTAATGAGGATGTTTTCTTTTTGTGGGCGTCCTAAATTAAGCGATTCTGCATCTGCCGAGGCGGGGGCCTTAAACACGATGATATCGCCATGCTGCGGCTCGCTGTAGCGGTAAACGAGCTTGTTAACAAAGATATGGTCGTGAATGGTGTCGGTATGCTCATGATCTGCGCCTTGATCATGACCCATAAGGGTCGGCTCCATCGATTCTGATGGAATAAAGAATGCCTGAACAAAGAACGGACGGATAATAAGGAACACGAGAACGCCGGCTATAATCAGCGATTCGAGAATCTCCGCAATCCCACGCGCGCTTGGATTAATCTGATCCTGCTTTCCGTCTGCTGAGCGCGATTTGATGCTTAGCAGCATGGAGCGGAGGATAGTGAGCGCGAACGCAACGAGCGCAATGGTCTGCACACTCAGGTTAGCGAGGAGTTCTGCAGCGCCAGTATCGCTTGGGTTGATGCCTGGATTCATAACTGGATAACGTTCCTTATCAGAACAGGTTGCAGGCGTTCACGCTACAGGTCTCCCGTATCGCGAACGCCTGAATTTACTAACACAAAACCATATACGTCGGAACTACCGTGTCGCGTTTCGGTCTTCTTTGATTCGCGCCTTCTTGCCGATGACACCACGCAGGTAGTAGAGTTTGGCTCTTCTAACCTTACCGTGTCGGACGACTTCGATCTTCTCTATTCGAGGAGAGTGAAGCAGGAAGGATCGCTCAACACCAATAGAATGCGAGATTTTGCGAACGGTAAAGGTCTTTCGAGCGCTGGTATGGTTGTCGGCAATTACCACGCCTTCGAAAACCTGGATTCGCTCCTTATCGCCTTCGACGACCTTAGCGTGAACCTTGATGGTGTCACCGGGCCTGAACTTCGGTAGGGGAGCCCGCTGTTCGATGCTTACCTTATCCGCGTCGGAAAAGGCGCGCTTTTTGTCCTTTGCGTCCTGCTCACGTCGTCGGTTTTCGTTATTTGCCCAGATCTCGCGCGATCGCTCAATCTCTGCTCTTTCAATTTCACGGATCGTTTCTGGTCCCAGTGCCATCTGAATCCTCTCGTTTTCCTCATATAAGGGTTCGACAGATTTTTCTATTCCGTCGAAGTCGGGGGTTTGTCTTGAGGCGCCTTTGGCTCCTCGCTATCAATAAGTTTGCGGTCTCGGGCGGTAAGCTCGAACTTTGCAAACAGATCTGGTCTTCTAGATCGAGTGGAGTGCAGCTGATGCCAGCGCCGCCACTCCTGTATCTTTGCATGGTGCCCACAGAGTAGCATCTCTGGAACACTGGCTCCCTGGTACTCAGCTGGCCTTGTATAGTGCGGGTATTCAAGCAGGTCCTCTGCAAAGCTATCCTTTGCAGGAGCCTCCTCGTCGCCCAGCGCACCGGGCTGAAGCCTCGTTAGCGCATCTGTTACGACAAGAGCCGGTAGTTCGCCGCCGGTTAAAACGTAGTCTCCAATGGAGACTTCATCCGTTACAAGCTGCGTTCTAACTCTCTCATCGACACCCTCATAGTGGCCGCAGAGCAGAATCAGGTGTTGTTCCGCTGCCCATTGGCGCGCCGTTCTCTGATCGAATTGCTTCCCTCTAGGGTCCGTCAATACGATTCGAGGTGAGGTATTAGATTCCGCTCGCAAGTGTTTAATGGCGCGATCGATTGGTTCGATCTTCATCACCATTCCGCCACCGCCGCCGTAAGGCGTGTCATCGGTCGTTCTGTGCCGATCCTCGGTGAAGTTTCTTAGATCGATTACTCGAATATCTACCAGTGATCTCTCTCTGGCACGCTTAATAATGCTGTGATTAAGCGCAGACTCCACCATATCAGGCAGCACAGTAATGATATCGATACGCATACGAGCCGCATTCCATGCAGTTGCAACCATGCCAGTTAGGATTCGCGCAGCAGTTCGTCTTGCTCCTCCGGGAGTAGGCCCGGAGTTGGCGACACAACGATTTTCCGGTCATTCAGATCGACGGAACAGACTACATCTTTAATGGCGGGCAATAGAATCTCTTCCTTTCCTTCGCCAATCACGTAGACATCGTTCGCGTTATTTGTGCGAAGCACCTGTCGGAGCACTCCGAGTGACTTTCCTTCCACAGTTTCTACGGTACAGCCAATGAGGTCGTAAATGTAGAACTCATGTTCAGGAAGTCGAACCGCTTCGTAGGATCTGATCTGGACCAGGTGGTTTCTCAGCTTTTCTGCGTCGTCTATACTGACAACGCCCTGGAGCTTAAGAAGCGCCTGTCCCTTATGCAATCGCGTGCCGACAATCTGATAGATCTTGGCAGAATTCTGCAGGTCTCGAATGCAGACCTGTTTCAGGCGTGCAAACCGATCTGGAAAATCGGTTTCTAGCCGCACCTTCAGTTCGCCAGCGAGTCCAAATGGAGCAACGATTTCACCAATCGTGAGGTTCCATTCCGATAGATCTATACTGCTTGCCAGATTCGTTTGCTCCGCTCACTCAAACTAGGCGACGATTTCAACGAAGACCTTACGTTTGTCTTTCATTGCAATCGCCTTAACTACGGTACGCAGCGCATTTGCTATGCGTCCCTGCTTGCCAATCACTTTGCCAAGATCGTTGGGGGCAACCCGTATTTCATACGTGGTGGCCTCATCCGCCAGTACTTCGGTGACGGAAACCTGTTCCGGCTCATCGACAAGCTCTTTCACCAGAAACTCGATGAGTTTATTCACGGTTTCGCTCCTTTGTTACAGCGCGGATACTAGCTGCCTGAAGTACCCTTGGCGCGGGCTTCGCGTGCGGCTGCTTTTGCGGCTTCCAGTCTGTCTAGCAGGCCGGCCTTCTTAAGTAGCGCTCTGGTAACATCGGTCGGCTGTGCGCCGTGACCGAGCCAGTAGAGAGCCTTTGTCTCATCGATCTTGATGAAAGGGGGTTCAACACAGGGGTTGTACTGGCCAATGGTATCGATGAATCGACCATCGCGTGATTCGGTGCTGTTTGCGATTACAACACGGTAGATGGGGTGCTTTTTAGCGCCCATGCGCTTCAAGCGGATCTTAACTGCCACTATTTATTCTCCTGTCGAGCGGCCGATGCAGACGTAAGTACGGAAAGAACGCGAAGTTCTAACCGTTCATGACGTCAACTGTCCTGCCGGGTGCTGCGCCACACGTGTACTTTCACAGATACACAGGGCATCCTGGATGCACAGCAATGCTGTGCTATCCGAAGGGAAAGCGGCGTCGTTTGCCGCCTTTTGGCATTTTCGGGGCAGGCTTGCGAAGCCCGCCATCGCCTGGTAGCGATGGATTTTGCCCAGGTCCGGCAGGCGGAGGGTTGCCCTTTCCGCCCCACGGGAACTTCTTTTTCTGACCGGCGTTCTGTTGGTTCATCATTAGCCGCATCATTTTGCGCATCTGCTCAAATTCGTTCAGGAATTGATTGATCTCCTGAACGGACTGCCCGCACCCAGCAGATATTCGTCTGCGGCGCGAACCGTTGATGACTTCGGGATGTGCGCGCTCCTGCAGCGTCATCGACTGCACGATTGCCTTCTTGCGCTCCATCACCTTTTGAGCATTAACGCTTTGAAACTCATCGATCATCTGGCTGTTGACGCCGGGAAGCATTTTCATAATGTTCTCGAGCGGTCCCAGCTTCTTCATCTGCTCCATCTGAGCAAGAAAATCGTTGAGATCAAACTTGCTTTCGCGCAGTTTCTTCTCAAGATCCGCAGCTTGTTTCTCATCGATCGCCTCTTGCGCTTTTTCGATAAGGCTGAGGATATCGCCCATGCCCAGAATTCGAGATGCCAGACGGTCCGGATAAAACTGTTCCAGCGCGTCCAATTTCTCGCCAACGCCAAGAAACTTGATGGGCACGCCCGTTACAGAGCGGATCGAAAGAGCGGCGCCGCCACGCGTATCGCCGTCCATTTTGGTCATAACAAGACCGGTTAACGCCAACCGGGTGTTAAACTCAGCGGCGAAATTAACTGCGTCCTGCCCGACCATTGCATCTACGACGAGCAGAATCTCATGTGGAAACGCGGGGTTAATACGGCCAAGGCGGCTCTTCATCTCGCCCAGTTCGTTCATCAACTGCTCGTCGATGGCGAGCCGGCCAGCGGTATCCAGTATAACGATATCGTTGCCGTTAGCGCCCGCATGGCTCACTGCATCCAGCGCGATCTGCGGTGGTAGCTTACCATCGTTCTCAGCCGAGGCGTATACCGGTACGTTGATCTGCTTGCCGAGCACCTGGAGCTGTTTTACAGCAGCGGGCCGATAGATGTCGCAGGCAACAAGAATTGGATTTCGGCCCTGTTTCTTAAACCAGGCGCCAAGCTTACCTGCCAGCGTTGTTTTACCAGCGCCCTGCAGGCCGCATAGCATAATCACGGTAGGAGGCGATGGCGCGATATTCAGGCGCGTCTCGACACCGCCGAGCAGTTCAATCAGTTCGTCATTAACGATCTTGACGACTTGCTGAGCAGGAGACAGGCTTTCCAGAACATCGGCGCCAATCGCCTGTTCTTTTACCTTTGAGACAAACTCTTTTACGACTTTGAAGCTAACGTCGGCCTCAAGGAGCGCTTGACGAACTTCGCGCAACGCCTCATTGACGTCATCTTCGGTGATGCGCCCTTTTCCGCGTAATCGCTGAAATACGTCCTGCAGTCTATCGGAAAGCCCCTCAAACATGTAACAGGTTAACTCCGTCGCTAAAACATCACGTCTGTCGAACGCGTTTTACGGGCGTGCAACATCAACCGGCGGCAGGCAAGAGGAAATTCGACAATTCAACACTCGCAAGATCGCCGTGAAAGTATACCGGTAACCATATGGTTTGTCAAACAGGAAGAGCGAGACGATCGTACAGATCTACGGCGCAGTCGGCACGCCGCTGAGCGCGGTGTGTTCGATCGTGCCCAGCCGGGCAAGGATCTTTACCTTCTCGAAATCGAAGCCGATGGGATCGGATTTACGTCCTGCTGGAAGTGCGACCGATGCATGTGAGACAATTCGTTCGTCCGGAACAGGATAACGCGACCTGATAAACCGGATAAGGCCGGCGACCGACTCCATCTGAGCAAGCGGGTAGGGATCGGCGCCATCATTAGCATTTACCATTTCGATGCCGACGCTGAAGTCATTCACTTTGTTCACGCCATCGAGCGATGAAACACCGGCATGCCATGCGCGCTTTTCGATAGGGACCATCTGGAAGACACGGCCGTCTTTGCCAACGATGAAGTGGGAGGAAACTTTTGTGGCCGGATTTAGGAAGAGGCCAATGGTACCTTCTGTTGTGGGTTCTACGGTTGCATGCAGGACAACGCAGTTTATAGTAGCAGTTACGGGCCGATCATCGGCATTTGGCGACGGAGCATAGGCATACGCAAGTGGCATTGGTGATACGATGCCTTGCGCCATCGCAATTGTGCGCTGAATGGCTCCGCGACAGAACATCAGGGTTAGGACAACGATTGTAACCAGTATGACCTGCCGAAGGTGACCACGTTTTCTGCGCTTTATAAATCTCGCGCCAGAGATTGGGATCGTGTTGCCGGGGTTATCTGATTGCATCCCTATGCCTCCGATAATATCAAGTGAACTCTGAGTAGTACGATTTGCAATTAATGGTTTATGGTACCCGAGGTTGAATGTGAAATCGGAGCAAGCGCAGGTGGGTGAGCGTTGTTAGTTGGGCGAAAAGTAAAGAGAGGGAGCGGCGTGCGAATAGGGACCGGCATGTAACGTCTCCCTAATTCGCTCTCGAGCTCGCAGGGAAAGGGACTGCTGCGCGGTTCCGGCTGATGGAGCGTGCGGGGAGTCGCCGTTAGTGCTGGACGATTACCGTGTGGGCTTGTTCTGCGATGGTTCTGCCGTGAGAATTGAGAATCTTCAGCATCAGCTTGTGCTTTCCGATTGCCGCCTTATCTGCGGGCCAGAAGAACGTCCAACGGTCAGGCTCGTCTGCTGAATATACAACAAAGTTATCGATCAGATACCGGACGGACAGGCGATCCGACGGTGTCCTGGCCCAGCATCCTATTTCGACGTTTCCACGCAGAACGTCGCCATCCTTGATAGGCATCGCAACTGGTGGAGATGCTGCACGGTTGTCCGGCCAGGGCTGCGGTCTGTCCAAAAAGTAGGAACCGGACACAGCAAGGTTGTATGCTGAGCGAATATGTTCGTCGTTTGTGACGCTGTAATCGTTATACGCAAGGTCTGCCGCGAACTGAAGCGTGTTGCTATCGAAGTAGTTGATCGCCTTAACGCGTGGGTATTTCGCCGGCAAGGAATTATAGAGTGAGCTCAATTTACGGATGGCAAAATCTGGAACTGGTGTGGCGTCGCACGCGGCAAGGTGCGTTGCACCATATTCACAGATCATGATCGGCTTAATTGCGGCGTATCGTTTATAAACGGTATCGAGCATATCGCACGGGTGTTCTTCGCTACACGGAGCGCGCAGACTGTTGTTATGGTAGGTGACACTGTACATGTTGACGCCCACCCAGTCGACAAATTGATCTCCCGGATAGTACTCCTGAATAGGTTCCGAAGGCATGAAATAGGGGCACCATACCATTGCGACATTCGGCGCGCGTTTCGCCATGACGTCATGCACCAGTCTAAACGCCTCCCGGTACTTAGTCGGGTCGCCATGATATGCGGTCCACTTGCCATTCATCTCGGACGCGAAACGAAGGAATATTCTGGCGTGCGACCTAGCCATGTCATCCGCCAGTTTTTGCAGGTAACGATCGTTCTTTACTGCCTTCAAACCGTTGTTGGGTTCGAGGGCTATGTGTACAAACTTATTGTGCGTGTGTAGCCAGGTAACCCAATCGAGTGGAAGCGGCTTGCCGTAGCCGAGATAAAAGAAGTACATCGCGTGGGCGCGATTGACGAAGTTCTCAAACGTGCCAGGATCGCGATGTTCAGTTTTACTTGTATCGGTGTAGAACGGTTTTAGAGTGCCGTCAAAATCGATATAAGCGCCAAGATAGCAGCCTGCCCGCGGTTCGTATTTGGCATGAGAATTTCTTGCAGTTAGCTCCGCACGGGTAGGCGGGCGAACGAGGGTGAGGATTGCTTCGGGACGACGATCTGCGCGACTGGTGCTGAAGAGCGTCAGAAACAGCGCTCCAAAAAGAGCGATTAATGTACCAGTCGACTGTGTGCAGCGAAACAATCGTGATGATGTCTGCAGGGTTCTATTTCGATGGCATGTTTGCGGCAGTATCTGGCTCAACGTTCGATCCAATGTAAAGCGCGACGATTCCAGTTGTTCGTTTGTGCACAACTCTGGCAGACGCATCAATGGTAAAGGGCGCATTGGGGTAGTGAGTTCGCTGAGCCAGGATGTCGCGGTATAGGTTGTAATGACAGAGCGCTCGTAGGCCGAGAATTTCGGCGACGATAACGCAGTCGACCTTTTTACGGGGATTCGTCTTGCCATCCAGGCAGCGAAATTCAGCGCGGTTGTATCGAGGACAGTTCCAGCACGTCATCCGCTTTTGAAGCGGAGGGCGTGAGACACGCGGAATGATGGTCCTGCTGTCTGTGGTTTTCGATCGCATCGCGTTTAGATGGGACGGTACAGCGGGGCAGCAACAAAAATGCTCCGGGAGGCGATTTATGCCGCCCGGAGCAAAGTACTACTTTGCAGGCGAGAGTTGCTTTTCAGCTCTGCGGCGGAGGTTTACGTCGAGAATTCTCTTTCGCATGCGGATACTCTTTGGCGTTACTTCTACTAGTTCATCGGGCCCGATATACTCGATCGCACGATCCAGCGACATCTCTGTATACGGGGTTAGGCGTACACCGATATCACTGTTGGACGAGCGCATGTTGCTGAGCTGCTTCATTTTGCAGACGTTCACTTCGAGATCTGTGTCTCGAATGTGCTTGCCAACAATCATGCCTTCATAGACCTCTGTGCCAGGGGGAACGAACAGCGTGCCTCGATCTTCTGAGTTGGCAAGGCCGAAGGGATTAGTTACTCCACTCTCGGTAGCGAGTAACGATCCGTGGCTTGCGCGCCCCATGTCGCCAGCGAACGGCCGGTAAGCATCAAAGATGGAGTGAATGACTCCAGTACCGCGTGTTGCCGTTAGAAATTCGTTTCTGAACCCAAGGAGGCCTCTGGTAGGAACGATGTACGAGAAATAGACACTGCCCATACCCATACGCATGTCTTGCATTTCACCTTTTCGTCGGCCCATCTCCTCAACAACCACGCCCTGGTATTCTTCTGCGACTTCGATCTCAACCTTTTCAAACGGTTCGAGGCGATGGCCCTTCTCATCCTGATGGTAGATAACCTCAGGCTGAGCGACCTGCAGTTCGTATCCTTCGCGGCGCATGGTCTCGATCAGGATCGCAAGGTGCAGTTCACCACGGCCACTTACGAGGTAGGTATCGGCACTTTCCGTTTCCGCAACGCGCAGTGCGATGTTTGTTTCCAGCTCTTTAAACAGTCGTTCGCGGAGCTTACGGCTTGTGCTGTAGGTACCTTCGCGGCCTGCGAGCGGACTGGTGTTCACGCCAAACTGCATCTGCAGCGTAGGCTCATCTACAAGAACGGTTGCGACTGCCTTAGGCATTTCGCGGCTGGCGACGGTTTCGCCGATACCGATATCCGAGATGCCACTGATGATGCAGATTTCGCCGGCGCCAATTTCGGCCTGCTCGACCTTTTTAAGGCCCTCATAGATGAAGGTGCCGACAAGCTTGCCGGGGCGAATGTCGCCATCTCTATTGATGATCGCGATCGATTCTCCAGCATGAATTCGTCCGGCATGAATTCGGCCAATACCAAATCGCCCTCGATACTCATCGTAATCGAGACTGGATATGAGCATCTGTAGAGGTGCATCGATGTCACCGACCGGAGCCGGCAGCGCCTCGATAATGGTGTCGAACAGCGGCGCGAGGGTCTCTCCGGGCACGTTCAGATCTTTGGTAGCGATACCCTGACGTGCGCTGGTGTACACAACTCGGAAATCGAGCTGCTCTTCCGTTGCGCCGAGTTCAACAAACAAATCGAAAGTTTGATCCACTACCCAGTCTGGCCTGGCATCAGCTCTATCGATTTTGTTAACAACAACGATTGCGCGGTGGCCAAGAGCGAGCGCTTTAGATGTAACAAAGCGCGTCTGCGGCATTGGGCCATCGACTGCATCTACGAGAAGAAGAACACCATCAACCATGCCAAGAACGCGCTCAACTTCTCCACCGAAGTCGGCGTGGCCGGGAGTGTCTACAATATTGATCTTGTGGCCCTTATAACTTACGGCCGTGTTTTTGCTGACAATGGTGATGCCTCGCTCGCGTTCGAGAGCGTTGCTGTCCATAACGCGTTCAGCCATTTCTTGATTGGCGCGAAAGACATTGCCCTGCCGCAGCAGGCCATCAACTAGCGTTGTTTTCCCATGGTCGACGTGTGCGATAATGGCTACGTTACGAATTTGATCCTGGCTATACGTGCTCATGCATTCCTTAACACTCTCTCACCGGCAAACTGATGCCTGGCAGATGCAGGAAAATCGGTGAGGAACGAGTCGCAAAAAAGGCGCGGCCAACTTACACCGCGTCATCTGAGGTTGGCGCTGTCGGTGTCGATTATTTAGAAAAACCGCGACAACTGTAGCTAGTTTACCACAGAACGCGGATGTGGTGTTACCGCATGTGATTGCAATTAAGACTTACAGTAGCAGATTGTACAGGTTGTGGCAAAGAAAATGGCTGCAACCATTATACGGCTGCAGCCATTAAAAAATGGAGGTGAGGAGACTCGAACTCCTGTTCCCAGCGACTTGCCCCTGGCGTCTACAAGCATAGTCACAAGTTTTATTTCGCGATCATCTGCCCCTGTGACCAGACTAATGATTCGCTAGATTGCGGAGTGGTTCCCGCTCAGCCGGCAAACTGGACCGAGAGTCGGTTAGATGGCATTAATTATGCCCGAGATCTCCCAGCCAACAAGGAAGATGCGGACATCGGGGCCCTTAGGCCGCGAGCGCGTACTGTTGAGTGTTCGCGTTTATGGTTTTGCCGCTTTTAACGAGGCCAGCGGCGCCTCGGCTCGCATCCAGGAACAGCATCCACCAGGTCGACACCAATCACCCCCGTGGTTATGTGCACATTATACGACACACTTCGATGGATTGCAAACCTAGTGCGCAGAGCGTGGAGCTATCACAACACGGCGTCCTGGCTCATCGCCCTCGCTATATGTTGTAATATCGGGATCATCGGCAAGCGCGGAGTGAATGATCCTGCGCTCATGTGCTGGCAGGGGTTCTAGTTCTGCCTCTTCACCACGCGATTTCACCTCTTCGGCAAGTTCTATAGCGCGCTGCCGAAGTGAATCTGCACGACGTTCGCGGTAGCCTTCTGCATCAAGAAGCAATCGCACATCGGCAGTCGCTTTGCGCGCTAACACGGTATTCAGCAGAAACTGCAGAGCATCGAGCCCCTGGCCGCTTCGGCCGAGCGTGTTTCGTGTGTCGCCACCGTTGATCTCGATGCTGATGTAAGGCTTCTGCACCGAACGTACAGATGCTGTTGCACCCAGGCCACTAGCCTCACAAAACTCCTGCATTATGGTTAGGGCTTTGAGTTGCTCCGGGGCGAGCGCTTCTACAGGAACCACATTTGTGTTTGCTGCGCCGCCATCAATCTCTGCATCTGCCATGTCTTGAGTCCTCTCCTATTGCAATGATGCGGACCTGGAAACCAATAGTGTCAGGCATATTGCATCTAAACAAACGATTCGGTTTATGTGCGGTGATGGCTCCGGTTGGAGCATCCGCTATTGCCAACTCACTTTCGCTTGCGAGCCTTTGGCCTGGGTCTTGAGGCAGTTGCAGCGGATAAGGAAGTTCCAGTGGCCGCACCAGAGCCCGTAGCTGGAATAGAGGCTGGCTCGCTCACTATCCCAGGTGTCGTCTTGACTTTGTTTGGCTTATATATGTAGTTGTACTGCTGGAACGCAGAGATGAAGTTCAAGATGAGCCAGTAGAAGATAAAAGCAGCGGACCACTGATACTTCATGAACATCCAGAAGAACATCACCGTCATCATGATCGACTGAGTCTTCTGCTGCTGCGCCATCGCCGGATCCGGAGACGGATTTAGCTTCATCGTTAGGTAGTTGCTAAGCGCATATATAACTAGAAGAGGCATATCGAATCTGGCAAGATCGGTACCGAGGTACGCGGGGAAGTGATGCGAGACCGGACTTCCAATCCACAGAAATTTGCCTCGAGAAAAGTGGTATTCGTACAGACGGATCGTGTTATATACGTAGTACATGAACGGCAGCTGAACAAGCATTGGGAAACAGCTAGAGAACGGATTGATGTTGTGCTCTTTGTAGAACGCCATCATCTTTTCGTTTAGCTCTGGTTTACCCTTGTACTTTTCCTGCAGTTCTTTAATCAGCGGCTGCACACGCTGCATTTCGCGCTGACTCTTATAGGTTCGCAAAGTGAGGGGAAAGGTGATTGACTTAACCAGAATTGCGATTAGAATGAGTGCGAACCAATAGCTGAACGCAGGTTGAGCGCCAGTGATTTTTACAAGCTTGTCAACAATCTGATATTGTAACTTACGGGAATTTCGGTGGTCTATCTGGCCTTCGATTGCGGTACGAAGGTTGGAAAGCTCTCCATCTTTCTGGATATTTGGCCAATGCGGCTCAAGAACAAATCGTCCGGCCTGGGTATCGCCAAGTTTCGGGTCCTCAATCAGCTGCTTTATCAAGTCGTGCGATTTTCGCGCGATATCGGATTCTAGGTCGCGCCTTGCGTCTTGCGCCTCAATCGGAAGCTTGTCAAAACCAGGCACCGGTCCGCCGATCAGCACGTTGTATCCCAATAGTGATGCACGCAGCATGGCGTCGGCAGCAAGCGGCGCGTTTTGCGACTCAGCATCCTTCTTAATCGCAAGATACGCATCATAAGCCTTTGAAAGCTCCTGGTCTGCGATTAACGAATCAACTTTTGCGAAAACCGAATTGAAGCGAGGGTCTGGCAGCCTGTCTGCAGGAGTAGACGGAACGGGGACGTTTGCGGGTGTTTGTCCAGCCGAACCTGAGATGCCGGCGATATTCAAGCAGGCCAAAAGCAAACAAAAGTAGACGCAACGCACTGAATATTTCAAGACTTTATCCTCGGAACGTATGCCTCTGTTGTTACTCAGAGGACGACTGACTGTTGCACGTCGGGCGCTCACGCAACGCTGTGGGCACGGGATCGGGGCCACCATGCGTGAGTGGCGTGCAGCGCAGGATGCGCCGAATGCCAAGCGCAAATCCGACGTATAAGCCATGTTTACTTATCGCTTGTGCAGTGTACTCGGAACAGGTCGGCTGGTATCTGCAGACATTTGGCCTGATGGGAGAAGTGGATTGATATGCTTTGATGCAGAGTAACGCGGCAGCAGCAGGCAATCGGAAGGTGTACCTTACTGCCTTGAGCAGAAAGCCTTCGTTATCATCTTTACTGCTGTGTGTTGCCTTCCCTGTCATCGCTACCGCTTCGCTCACTAGATTCGGCTTGAAGCAGACCAGACCGCTCCAACAGGTCATCAACTGCCCGAAGTACGTCGTCCCATGGAGCAGCCAGCACGCGCTTTCTGCCCACAATTACGATGTCGGCAGGCAATACGCGTATGTTCTGCGCGCGACGACGCACGGCTTCCCGAAGACGTCTCTTGATCCTGTTTCGAACTACTGCACCGCCCTGCTTTTTACTGACGACAAACCCAAATCGCGGATAATCGCTGATTGAGGTTGCATCGCTTCGATCTGCATTGCGGCGAAGTATGTAGATGACTGCCAGTGGATTTACAAAGGACCTGGCTCGCGCATAGACCGTTTTAAAGTCTCTGCTGTCCAGCAGCCTCTGATTACGTGGAAGCATTGAAAGCCTTGTGCGTCACGCACGGTAATCAGTCAGGACCTGAGCAAATTGCCACTGAGGCGGACTGTAATCTTTTGGGATTAACCGCTCTCGCAGGTCCATACGAAGAAATGGCGCGAACGGTTTCCCATCGCGCCTGCCTCTTCTACTTGATCAGTTCGTGTCGGCCTCGGGCGCGCCGCCTTCGGAGGACATTTCGTCCATCCAGTGTGCTCATGCGCTTTCGAAAGCCGTGTGTGCGCTTATGCCGTCTATTATGTGGCTGATATGTTCTTTTCATCGGAAAACGGTTCCCTTCGAAATATTCCGGTTATTATAGCACAGCATCCGGCATCTCGGGGGGAGATTTTCGAACTGTTAGTCGTGCTCCTTGTCGCGGATTGCTTTGCACGTCCGCAACCACACATCGTTCGCGGTAGCCTCAGTACCCTTCCACGCATAAGGATCTATGCCTGAAACCAGAGTAATTGCGCGCCTATCCGCATTCGCAACGTGCTCACCCTCTTTTACACTCCATGGGAGCAAAGACCATGCGTTCATATAGTGGTTAACCAGCACCCTCCGGTAGGAGTGACTGCGATTCTTAAGCGATTTATGCAGCAGGTACCCATTAAAAAAAACCACATCTCCGGCGTTTACTTCGACTGGAACGGCAGCGGCTTCATCGAAACCGTAACTCTCGGGAGCGAAGTCATATTCATCCTCGTTCGAGTGTGAGCGCTGCGGATAGAGATATCCGTTTTTCTGCGAACCAGGAACAACCCACAGGCAGCCATTTTCAATTGTGGCGTCATCAATGGCAATCCACGCTCCAATAAGGCTACGGTCGCGAGTTGGAATATAGATCTCATCTTGATGCCATGCTTGTCCCTGGAAATTTGGGGGCTTCACGAACAACATCGATTGCATACACTTGACACTTCCATCCCAATATGGCAGGTGTGCGGCTGTTACCTGGGAGAGAACGCCGCAGATGCCCTCATGCTGAATGAATCTGTCGATGACCGGGCTGATATAGTGGGGTTGATGAATGCACAGGATATTCTGCAGCACCTGCTCATCGCTCAAAGTGTCTGGCAGCGGCTTGAGGGTATTGCAGGGGTAGGTGCCTTTCGCAATCGCGACGGTATCGTTCCTAAGTTCTTCGAGTTCCTTCGACGATACCAGACTTGGGATTACAAGGAATCCATCATTAACAAATAATTGAATCTGTTCTTCGCTCAAGTATTGTGGTCTAATTAATCGAGTGTCGGTGTCCACGTGCGCGCCTCGCAATAGATTCTGTGTAGTCTATACGAGCTTGGTTCACCGAAGGATGTGATATCCCCTGCAGGATTTGTGAATGGCGCCGGAGCAGGAGACTCCCGCTCCAATGATCAATCGTATGCTCTAAAGGTTGAAAACGACCGGGCCAATCGCTAATCTACTGAGAAGGCGATCTCTAATCGATGGAATCAAACAGAGGGCTTTTACTGCTTATATGGTTTGTAATCGTGCTGCACGCGGTGCTTACTTTTACCGTCGTCGGCTGCACATTCCTATCATTGGTGGGAATACTGCAAAAGTACAAGCTGCTAAGAAACATCTATTTTGTCTTTAGCGGCGCTGTGCTAACATCGCAGTTTATCTACGGTGAATGCATATTGACCGTGGTTGAGAAGCGGCTGCGCAATCTATATAAACCCGGTTCGGCATACCATACCTCTTTCCTGGCACACTACTTTCCTCGTGTCCCAGACTTTGTTTACAACTATGTGGGACCCGGTCTGCTAGTTACAGGTCTGCTGGTTCAGATTGTGCGAGTGGTGACGCAGTTTCGCGGAGCTCGATCGGGTGCTGGATGATCGAGTAGAATTCCGCCAGATTCCTGCGAACGGCGGAACGCGCTATTGGAGGAGTTATGAGGTTTGGAGTGTGCGCCGAAATTGGCGCAGCAAAACATCTTGCGGCCTGTGGTTATGATTACATCGAGCTATCTGTAGCTGCGGACCTGAGACCAGAATGTGACACTGCGGAGTGGGCAAAAGTCCGCCGAAGAATAAACGCAATGAAGTTGCGACCTGAAGCGTTCAACTCGTTTGTTAGAAGCGGGAAGATTGTTGGTCCAGATGCAGACTCCATTCGGCTGCGGAATTACGTTACCACAGCTCTTAAGCGTGCTAAGCAGGTGGGGGGCGACATTATCGTCTTTGGCAGTGGGGGAGCGAGAGAGATTCCGGGTGATTATCCGGCTGAAGCGGCGCAAGCACAGCTTATTGAGTTTCTAAACTACTGCGGTGATGCTTCTGACGCCACCGGCGTCACAGTCGTCATCGAACCCCTCTGTCAGGCTGAATGCAATAGCATAAATCTGGTATCAGAAGGCGCGAGTCTTGCGAGGGCAATAGGGCGTACTGGCGTTCGTAATTTGGCAGACACGTATCACATGGAGGCAGAGGCTGAACCCTTGAGTGCAATCCTAGATTGCGCGGACGTGCTTGCCCATGCTCATACCGCAGATACTGGGCGATATGCGCCCGGAACAGGTAGCTACGATCATGCAGCGCTCTTTCGAGTGTTGCGCGAGGCGAATTACGATGCGCGACTTTCGATCGAGTGCAACTGGGCGAATCAGTTTGTGGAGCTTGCCGGCCCTGCACTTGAGCATCTGAAGAGAGAAGAACGGACAGGTCGATTGGGCCTTTGAAGTTGGTAAGGACTCATTTAGATGCGGCGCAATGTTCAGGGATTTAGACGGAAGGATGGAGATACAAATGGGTGCAATGGACATGTTCCGGCTAGATGGTCGGGTTGCGATGGTAACAGGTGGCAGCAAAGGACTAGGGCGTGCCATGGCGCAGGCGCTTTCGGAGGCTGGCGCGCGTGTGGCATTATGCAGCCGTAACCTTGCAGAGGTGACACAGACAGCCGAAGATCTGGCGGCCATGACAGGCAATGAGGTGATTGGCGTTCAGGCGGACGTAACAGATCGAATATCGATTGTAGCTATGATCGAGGAGTGTCAAGCTCGGCTTGGGCCTGTTGATATTCTCATCAATAATGCTGGTGTAAATGTCCGGAAACCAACTGCGGAACTCACGGAAGACGACTGGGACTACGTGATTGACATCAGTGTTAAAGGGTCCTTTCTATGCTCACAGGCAGTGATGTCTGGGATGATCGAAAGAAAGTGGGGCAGAATCGTGATGCTGGGCTCGATTATGAGCCATGTTGCGATACCTGGCCGCGCGGCATATGCGTCAGCAAAGACCGGAGTGCTGGGGCTAACAAGGGCGCTTGCGCTTGAAGGAGCACCACACGGCGTTACTGTTAACTGCCTGTGTCCGGGCGTGTTCGCGACGCCAATGAACCTGCCATTGTTGAACGACTCGGTGGCATTCCAGACTTTTCTGGGGAAGATACCAATGGGGCGATGGGCTCAGCCTGAGGAGCTTGGAGGGGTGATTGTTTACTTGTGTTCTAACGCCTCGGGGTACATGACTGGGACGACCCTTACTGTTGATGGTGGTTGGACGGCGCAGTAACGTACCGTCCAACCTGATTGCCCGAGGGAAGTTACTTGGGAAGGTGCGCCAAATAGTCTGCTGCGTTTTCCTTCGTAACGAGCAGGGTTGGTAGTGATATTTTCCGCTCGACGGTTGAGCCGGTAAGTATCTTGTGGGCGGCATCAAGGGCCTCTTTGCCCAGCCAGTTGTATTCGAACGTCGCGGACATCTCATTGGCCTGAATCGCCTTGACGACCTCTTCCTGCACACCGTCGATGCCGATGATGATGTACTTGCTGGGATCTTTGCCAGCGGCCTTCAGCGCTTTAATGGCTCCCAACGCCATTTCGTCGTTGTGGGCGTAAATGATATTGAAGTCTGTATGCTTCTGCAGCACGTTTTCCATGTAGGTTTGTGCCGGTTCGCGCTGATAGTTGCAGTTGTAACTGTCAACGACTTTTAGACCCGGAGATTTTGCGATTGCATCGGTAAAGCCCTGGTGCCTGTCGTTAGTCGGGGTTGCGCCTGCGCGTCCCATGACCTCAACGATTTTTCCTTTTCCGCCAGAAGCCTTAATGAGGAACTCGCCAGCCTGTTTGCCGATGTCCTTGTTGTCTCCACCCAGCCATGCGGTGTACTTTTCGCTGTTGATCCCTCGCTCCATCAGCACTACCGGGATCTTCGCGTCAAATACCTTGCCAACAACGGGAGTTAGCGGCGCTGCTTCGTTTGGGCTGATCAGTAAGAGGTCAATCTTTTCATTCAGAAAAGTCTCGACTTGGTTTATCTGGGTCTCGTTGTTGTCGGACGCATCCTGGATATCGAGAGTGATGTCTGGATAAGTTTTAGCCGCCTCTTTGAGGGCCGCATTCTGCACCTGTCGATACGGATCTTTCGAGTTAGCCTGAGCAAAACCTACCCGGAAGTGCTTTGCGGAAGCTCCGGCGGCTGCAG
The DNA here is from genome assembly GCA_903919615.1 of uncultured Chthonomonas sp. Taxonomy (GTDB): domain Bacteria; phylum Armatimonadota; class Chthonomonadetes; order Chthonomonadales; family Chthonomonadaceae; genus CAIXIX01. The sequence continues at coordinate 14,583 of CAIXIX010000339.1, read as the reverse complement.
GCGCCCCACCATTAGTGGCTGCCGCATCGGGTTTCTTCGCTTCGTCTTTCATACATCCCGCAAGCGCAGCCGCGATGCCGAGCGCCATAGGGAGAGCCGTAAACTTCAGTGATTTCATTTGCATCTTCGAATGCCTCCTGGCTTTTTCTATAAGGTTTTGTTCGGCTGCTACGCCGTTGTAACTGCACGAGGCTTCTTAATCCCGCCTCGTTGAAATGCTACCGCCAAAAGGATGATTGGTCCTTCCAGCGCCAATGCTGTGTATCTGTCGATGCTATTCAGCTGTAGCGCATTGTTCAAAACGCCTATAAACAGCGCCCCGATTAGTGTGCCGACGATAGATCCTCGTCCTCCGGTAAGGGCCGTTCCGCCGACCACTGCAGCCGCAATTGCATCCAGTTCGTAGCCTATTCCGCTTGCCGGATCGCCCGTGCTAGTTCGCGCCGTAAACATTAGCGCCGCGATTCCGATCATCAGACCACAGAGAGCGTATACGGCGATCTTAGTTCGGAAGACAGAGACTCCGGATAACCTGGTTGCTTCTTCATTTCCACCTACGCTCATTACTTGCCTGCCGAACTTAGTGCGTGTCAGTAGGATTTGCCCAACGATTACAGCGACAATGAAGATGATGGCGAATACGGGAACAGGATTCCAGAGCTGAGATGTACCAAGAAGCGACTGCAGCGGGCCAGGAATTGGGATTTGAATATTGCCAGACAGCCAGCTGAATCGTGCTGCCAGGCCTGGATCGGTGACAATATTGCTTCCTGTTATTCTGAATGCGAGACCGCGGAGGGTGACCATCGCAGCAAGAGTAGCAATAAAGGGCTGAAAGCGGCCCCAGGTAACCAATGTGCCATTGACTGCACCTATAAGACATCCCGCGCCAATAGTTACCAGAACAATCAGTGGAAAGGCGAGAGTTGAATGGGCGGACAGCAAAGCACTGATACAGCCGAGGAAAGCCAATCCGGAACCTGCTGAAAGCTCTATTCCGCCAGTAATGATCACGAAGGTCATACCGACGGCCAGAATGCCTGTTATTGAGGTTTGCCGGAACACATTTGCGAAGTTGTTCCAAGACCAGAAATAGGGACTGTACAGGCTGAAGCGGATACCGTTGGTTTTTACCCCAATGGGAGTTGCTGAGAGGACAATGAGTATCAGCAGCCCAAGTACACCTTGATTGCTGCGAACGAGCGACATTGCCAATGCTTTGGCGCGATTAAGATTGGACTGAGTCGCCGACTCTGACGAACGGTTTGACATGATGTTCGGAGATTTCGGCGCAGAGGGCCTGATCTCCTTCGAAACCGGGCCCTCAGATATATTGCTACTTGGTGTTGAGACTGATTATGCGAGATGCAGCGCCTCGACAACGGTGTTCATATCCTTGTCTCCGCGACCAGAGAGACAAATGATCGTGACAGTTTCTGGAGATAGCTGATCGCGCATGTTTTCGAGGTGGGCAATCGCGTGTGCCGTTTCAAGGGCGCAGATGATGCCTTCCTTATGTGCGAGCAGCTGCAGGCCTTCGAGCGCTTGAGCATCCGTAACGGCGCGGTATGTGGCACGATTTGCATCTTTCAAGAAGGAGTGTTCTGGGCCAACACCTGGATAGTCGAGCCCTGCCGAGATAGAGTGCGACGGCGCGACCTGTCCATCCTCGTCCTGCAGAAGATAGCTGGCGCTGCCGTGGAGAACGCCAGGAGCGCCTGCGGTTAGAGGAGCACAATGCCGTCCTGTATTTATTCCCTCGCCAGCCGCTTCGATTCCGATGATGCGTACACTCTCATCCTGGATGAAAGTATAGAACAGTCCCATCGCATTTGAACCGCCACCTACACATGCGAGCAGGAAGTCTGGCAGGCGTCCCTCTTTTTGAAGCACTTGCTGCCGAGCTTCTTTGCCTATGATGGACTGGAAGTCGCGGACTATCATCGGATAGGGGTGGGGGCCGACGACCGAACCGATAATATAGTGGGTATTGCGAACATTGGTTACCCAGTCTCTCATGGCCTCGTTGGTTGCATCCTTAAGCGTGCCTGTTCCGCTTGTCACAGGGATAACTCGTGCCCCGAGCAACCGCATACGGGCAACGTTTAAAGCCTGCCGGTGTGTGTCCTCTTCACCCATATAGACATCACAATTTAGTCCGAAGCGAGCGCAGACGGTTGCGGTAGCAACACCATGCTGACCGGCTCCCGTTTCAGCTATGATTCGTGGTTTGCCCATTTTGCGGGCTAACAATATTTGCCCGATCGTGTTGTTAATTTTATGGGCGCCTGTGTGACAGAGGTCCTCACGCTTGAGATAGATACGAGAATTGTAGTGTTCGGACAGTCTCTCGGCAAAATAGAGTGGTGTCTCGCGGCCTACGAAATCCTTGAGGTGACCCGCAAGTTCTTTGCTAAATTCAGGATCTTGCTTTGCTGCCGAGTACTCTGCTGCCAATTCGTCGAGGGCCGGGATAATCGTCTCTGGTACGTAGCGGCCGCCGAAGGCGCCAAAGCGCCCTTTCGCATCTGGAAGGGTGTCGGTCGGTGTGTCAATTAACAGCGTCATTAGCGCAGCGCTCCATTGGTTGTCGGGTTTCCGGTTAGTCCAAGCATTATACTCGACCGCGAGAAGTGATTTGCGTCGAGATTCATTGAGCCAGACTCAAATCACAAAGCGAGTCAGCGGTTACGGCTCAATAGGAAGATCCCTTTGTTCCGTCCACTCGTTCCAAGATCCGTCGTAGTTTCCAAGCTGAGAGTAACCAAGGATCGAGAGAGCGAACAAAACGGATGTAGCCGCCACACCACCATTGCAGTACGCAATGATCTCGGGCTTTTCATCGGGATTCTTTATGCCAGCCGATTGAAATACATCCTTTAGCTCGCTTACCGGCCGAAGCTTACCTGGGGATGCAAAGAGCGCCTCGCGCGGGATATTTACTGCGCCCGGTATATGTCCTCCTCTCGGTCCACGTCGAACCAAGCCAGTGAACTGTTCAGCGTCACGTGCATCTAAGATTCTAACCGACGGATTTCTTGTCTGCAACTGTTGGAGAACGTCCTGTGCTGAGAGACGCCATTTGGGATCCACTTGAGAGGAAAAGAACTTTGGTGGAAATAGCGATATATCCGACGTGGTGGGGCGCCCCGAAGCGAGCCATTCATTCCATCCGCCCTCCAAGACGCGAACATTCTTGTTTCCAAGGTAGCGGAACAGCCACCACAGCCGAGTGGCAAATTGCATTGCAGGATGCGCGTCATATGCGATTACCAACGTTGTATTGTCGATGCCGCAGCTGCCGAAACGCGACGCTAATGCCTCGGGTGCTGCCGATTGAACCGGCACAAGATCCTCCATATCGACAATGTCACTGGTCCAGTCCAGATAGATTGCTCCTGGAATATGTTCCTTCCGGAAATCTTCTATGGCCCCTAAGTAATCAGCTTCCTGATATCCACCAGAATCGGTCTTGACCTGCACATATCCTCGCATGTCTACGATTCTAATATTGCTGTTTCCATTTTCGATCTCTCTTTGCAGCCAATTCGCAGATACCAGATGTTCGGCTGTAAGATCGACGCTTTGAGACGCGGTGTTCAATGTAGGGTCCTCGTTATTTATGGTTACACGATCGAAGTAGGCGGCTAGTTTCAGGAGCAAAACTATACCTCATAGACGAAACACACGCCGTTCGCCACCTATTCTGGCATGACGAAAAGCGACTGAAATACTGACCAAAACCAGCAAGAAAAAAATATATAATAAAAAAAGTTCTGAATCGATACAATAGCTAGACTAATAGAACTAAAAGACGATATAATGTGTATAACTTTGAGGCGAATACTAGTACAAGCCTACAGAAATGAATTGCACTGGAGTGGGAAGTTCCCTCCATGCAACCGTTAATCGCTCAGATACTGAACGATAGGAGATTCCGATGAACACGACCCGACGAACATCTGGTATTGCAATACTTACTTCTACAATTAGCATATTCACTCTTGGCCTTGCGCTGTTTGCGACCTCCGCGAAGGCACAGTCACCGCTGCCAGGCGGAGGTGGTTTGCCAATACCTCCTTCAACTATCGTGGCGAATACTCTCTCGAGCGGAAGCTTGTTTTCAACTGCTGGTGTTACTCTGCAATCCGCCAGCCTAAGCCTAAGCAGCATTGAAACAATATCCACGTTCGAGTATGGCTATGCGGTATTGCCTGATGTACTAACGGCTTCAGATTTAGGTCGGAACCTGAATTTTTCTGTGTTCGATACGCCTCTGCCAGGCGGCGGTGGGCTACCGATACCACCATCAGCTGCAGTTCTTGCCGTGGTTAACAATATTTCAGTCTATGCAGATGGCACCTACGGGTTTGCAAACGGGGATTTTCTGTACGCGAATGGCGTCTACATGTGGGCTGATGGATTTGTACGATTTGGCTCATCACCGTCTAACTTCATATGGACCAATGGTGAAGGCGCGGCGCTCGTGACAACACTTGGTGATGTAACTTCAACCGGTGGTCGACATATGCAACAGATAGCGCCATCAAACTAAGGGGATTGTCGAACTAGATTACTGATCGAAAGATAAGCATTGATATAGCAGAAACAAAGATCAGGGCTGAATGCGTCTGCGCATTCAGCCCTGATCTTTATTTGGAGGTTTGTGATTTGATTGACCGAACAGGCGCCGGCGGATTATGACGCGCCAATAGCAGGTTGAGAACTCTGCGAGGCAATTAGCGTGGGCACTGCCTTACGCAACTCCTGAACCGCCGCACGGGATGTATCATTAATTGCGCTCGCGTCCAACTTATCAAATAGGTCCCGAACTTCAGGATGACGATGATTAAATCTATTGACGTCAGCCGGGGCGATTAGAGCGACAGTATTTGCGACAATCGTTGCTGCATGGAGATATGAATCGAATCCCGCTCCCGGACCTAGCCTTCTGGTGAGAAGCGTGCCGTGCAGATAGTGGGCTTGCCACTCCATGCTTGGAATATCTACCTTGCGGCTCGAAAAAATCGCGGCGAGGTCGATCTCAGGAGATTTGAGGAGTTCTGGAAGGGTTTCAGCCTCTGCACCCATAAGTCGCGGCAGAGTGATCGCTCCCGAATCGCACAGATCCGTAGCAGCGCGAGATTCATCTTCCGCCTGAGCGTCCTGGCCGTTCAACATATGGCATCTCGCCAGAGTAATCCTGGCGGCCAAGATCTCACGTACAGCATCTGCTCGAATTGCATTGTCGAGAGATGATGCTGCCTCGGCAAACGCGTGATTTAATGCTTCCGATGCCTGAACTGCGTCACTCACAGCAAGTTTTTCTTTGCATCCAACAAGATAGGCTCTTGCGCGCAGCTCGCGAGCGCGAGCTACCTCGGCAGTACGCCGCGTCCGTCGAGCTTCATCCAGTGCTTCTTGCGCGTAGTCCAGTGTGTCGCGCCACTGCCCTGATGCCAGATAGGTCTCGCCAAGGGCAAGCGCCGACAAGATCGTGGGTTTTGGCGAACGAACCGACAGAGCCATTTTCATAGAAGTGCGCGCATTGTCTCGTGCTTCTTCGATCTGTCCGGCGGAGACGAGCAGTTCCGCAAGGCGCGCACGGGCTACACTCAACCGTGCTTCATCGTCGAACAAGAAACCAGCAAGTACAACCGCAAGTTCTAGGCGCTGCCGGGCTTCAGCAAGATTTCCCATATCCTTGAGGGTTTCGGCGATGTTCATCAGCGCTTCAAGGAAATGATCGGCAAGTCTCTGGTCAGTTGCCTGCTGCAGGCATTGGCTCCAGAGTATGACTGCCTCCGCCTGGTGTCCTGTCGCTCTCGCGATCGCAGCAATATTCGTTGTTAGCGCTATCATGCAGTCTTTTTCGCGAGTTTCTGAATCCATCGCTTCGATGTGCTCGGCAGCCTGACAGAAGCATCGAAGCGCGGCTTCGTTGTTATGCATTCGGTAGTACAGCCCACCGAGGCTAACAAGGATGCGCCATTTAACGTCCGTATTCTCGACGTCTGTGAGAGACTCAAGGCACTGTTTAGCCTCTTCGAGGTGGCCGGTCGCTTCGTACACAACTACAAGGTCGAGCGCTACCATCTGATGGTACTCGGCCATGCCCTCTTCCTGGAACATGGTTCTCGCCTTTTGCATGAGCGAGCGTGCTTCATCGTAAGCGTTATCTTCTATCTTGATTTTGCCGAGCTGCCAGTGAATCCATGCCTCCTGCCTTCGATTGTCGATCGTTCGGGCCAGGCCGAGCATCTGCTCTAGCGTTGAAATGTATGCTGGACGATTACGCTTCGGATAGAGGTAAGCTTCCCGAAGCTGCTGGAGGTGCTCCATTTCCGATTTGATGCGCGCCAGCGTACCAGGTTCTGCAGCCTGCTCAGAAACGGAAGACCCAGGCGGAGTTGGCTGGTCAGCGCGAAGTGCAAGCGCACTACGGGCCTCTTTATCCGGATCGAAGAAATCTGTGTGGACGCGAGTTACAGCAGCGATTTTTTCGATCAGTTCTTGTGGTGGTGAAATGATCCCGCGTACGTATTGGTATATAAGTGTTGGTGTTGTACCCGTTGATGCTGCCAGCTCTTTAAGTGACAACCCAGCCTGAGTTGAAGCAACCTTAATTCGTTCGCCGATCCTGGCGCGCTTTTCAGGCGTATTCAACCTGGAGTTTAATTTAGCCACCGTATTCTCTCCTTGGGCCAGGTGAACTTTCAAATCGAGACCAGTATTGCTTCAGTAATAGCACAACAGTCCGACCCGGGGAAGGACAACCTAACCCCCGACCCCCTTAGCCAGCGCGAATAACAGAAACAATAGTATATTCGACATTCGTATTGTTTTACAGTAAATTTCGATCCAACACCTACTAGATTTGTTGAAAAGTGATCGCTTTCGGCACGGTTTTGACAAGAACCAACTTTTAGTTGGCCTTTTTCGGCAACTTCATTGTTATTAAGAAGGTTTACGCGTGAGTAGCCCTGTTACGTAATCGTCGTCCAGACTTGAAAGCCTCGGGCCAAGCGAAGCGACAACTCGTGACGCGACGTAGCCGGCCAACTTGCCTGTATGCTCAATGCTGAGGTCGTGTGTTAATCCGTAGAGCAAGCCCGCGGCATACATATCGCCCGCGCCCGTCGTATCTACGGGGTCAACTTGAAAGCCGCCGATGGCACATAGAGAATTGCCGCTTCGAATTATTGAACCCTTTGCTCCTACTGTAACTGCAGCCATGTCTGCGATCGATGATGTCGCCAAAATAGCTGCTTCTGGCGTACTGCAGCCAGTTAGCGCCTGCATCTCCTCATGGTTGCCGATGAGGAGATCGACGTACTGCTCCGTCAAGCTTAGGAATGCCTCTTTATGGCGGCCAACGCAGAATGGATCTGACAGGCTAAGCGCGACTTTCACACCATGTTCCTTTGCAATTTCCATGGCGCGAACCACGGCTGCCTGTTGAGACTCGGTATCCCAAAGGTAACCCGTGATGTAGATGTACTTGCTGGATGCGATTGAATCCCTATCCAGATCATCTGGCCCTAGCTCGCGACTAATTCCTAGAAACGTGCAAAGTGTTCTTTCTGCGTCCGGAGTGATGAGCACCACACAGATGCCGGTAGTCCCGTTACCAACTATGGCCGGCAAATGTACATTTCGTGAAGTGAGGCTTTGAGCATAGAGGACACCATGCTCATCATTTCCAAGCTTGCCCGTGAAGCATCCGCTGCCGCCGAGCTGCGCCAGGCCAATCATTGTATTGGCTCCTGAACCTCCCGACTCTGCGTTCACGATGTTCTCATAGATAGTTGCAACTAGGCGCTTTTGCTCGCCTTCGTCGATTAGTCGCATCGTGCCCTTTTCAAATCCCAACCCTGCAAGAACATCATCTGATATTTCTGCCTGGATATCAAACAAAGGGTTGCACATTCCAAAAACGTCGAAACGCATATCGTTACCTCTCGATGGTGTTCAAATTAAACTCGGGTTTATGCTGGTAGCGTTCGTAATCAAATTCACATACCAATCCGGTAAGCAGCTTAGTCGCTAGCCTGGCCAAGCCTTTTTGTGCTTGTCTGGTTAAGCATAACGCTCCGCTTACGCTTCCAGATACCGGCTTCACGAACCCAGATATCTTCCATTTTCCAGTCGATGATCCAGGTGCGCCATTTGTTCACCTGCGGATCGATCGCACTCAATTGCAGCCGCTGAATGACGGTTGCTTTTGCAAATCCCGGCTGTAAAGTTAGCTTTTGAAGATTTGTTTTCTGTCGAACCTGGCTGACAGCCTCATACGTTTTCTTGTACTGCGCAATCATCTCCGGCCCATTGTGAAAATAAACTTTGCCGTTAGCGTTAACGATTTGATAGTTTGCCGTATCAATAGCGAGCGTCCCAAGCACATCGCGCGATGCTGCTGCCAGATCGCACCGGACGTAAGCTGCGCTGATTGCCTGAAAAGCTTCAACTTCGGGGTCTGCATTCGCAGGAGTGGATGTAATTGCGCTGGCAATAGTCGCTCCCAGCAATGCGCAAAACACTATGACGGCTCTCTTCATCTTGTGTATAATCCCACTGCGGTCGCACTCTGGCGGTTTCGAGAGCGCTGGGTAAAGCTGTAAGTTATGCAAACTGCTAGGATGATTATACCAAGGTTGAAGTGGAGCAATGCGCCTTTTGCGAAACGATTTGCCTCGTTCATTTCGTAGGGGAGAATGGTATACTATCCCGTTAAAGTCTGCTAACTCCGAGGAACTTCTTAAGCTATGGTCGCTTTTATAAAGAACTGGTTCGACGGCAATGCACGAGACATCGCCAGATACAGGGTGGTGGCAAACCGTATAGACGCCCTTGAGCCCGCTCTGGTCAAACTTACCGATGAGCAGTTGCGTGAGCGGTCCAACCAACTCAGGGAACGAGTACAAAAAGATTATCGACAGAAGCTCGAGGCTGCCGCCATTGAGTGGGACACACTCACTGATGCTCGTCGGCGTGAAGAAGATCGTAAGATATACACTCCCGTTCTCGACTCGGTTCTTGAAGAGGCGTTTGCCCTCGTACGTGAAGCCTCAAAAAGGACAATCGGACTGCGGCACTATCCTGTGCAGCTAATCGGTGGAATGGTTCTACACGATGGGCGCATCGCGGAGATGAGAACTGGTGAAGGCAAGACGTTAGTTGCAACATGTCCAATCTACTTAAATGCATTGTTGGGTAAGGGCGCGCACCTTGTAACCGCCAATGACTACCTTTCCAAGCGTGACGCCGTGTGGAACGGTCCCATATATCATTTGTTGGGTATGAGTGTTGGAATTATTCAGGGGCAGTCTGCCGAGACAGGTTCTGAACGCGGCTCATATATGTACGATCCGGATTACCGCGACTCTGATCCTCGATTTGATAACGCGAGAAAAATTACTCGGGCTGAGGCTTACGCTGCAGATATTACGTATGGCACAAACAACGAATACGGATTCGATTACCTGTACGACAATATGGCTTTCTCAAGTGGCGAGCTAGTTCAGCCAGAGCTCCACTATGCCATTGTTGATGAAGTTGACTCGATCCTCATTGACGAGGCACGCACGCCACTCATTATCTCGGGAATGGTGGAACAGTCCACTGAGAACTACGTGATTATCGATCGTGTAGTATCGCAGATGCGACGTGGAATTGATGACCCCAAAAAGGACAAAGACAATCCCGACGCCGATAAACTTAAAGCTGATATCCACTACGTTGTTGATGAGAAGCAGAAGACAGCAACGATAACAGATGCGGGCGTAGCCTTTATTGAGAAGGCTTTAGGTATCGACAACATTTCCGACAACCAGGAGATGATGCACTATCTAACTGCTTCTATGAAGGCTCATGGCGTATTCCGCAAAGACATTGATTATGTTGTAAAGACGACCGATCCGGCCAATGGTCCGGAGATCATCATCGTCGACGAGAACACGGGACGTTTGATGTTCGGTCGACGATACTCGGATGGTCTGCATCAGGCAATCGAAGCCAAAGAGCACGTCGATGTCAAGAATGAGTCGCAGACACTGGCGACTATTACATTCCAGAACTACTTCCGACTGTATAGCAAGCTGGCTGGAATGACAGGAACGGCAAAGACCGAAGAAGATGAGTTCCGAAAGATCTACGCTCTGGATGTTGTGCTTGTTCCGACAAACAGGGATATTGTGCGACTTGACCACCCGGATCTCATTTTTAAGGCGGAAGAGCCGAAGCTTCGCGGCATCGCGGCGGAGATACTGCGGGTCTACTGTAAGCAGCAGCCTGTACTGGTTGGAACGCGGTCGATCGAGATGAGTGAGCGAGTGAGCGCGCGCGTTGGCCCGCAGACTCTGGCCACTCTTTGCCTAATTGAAGTAGCGCGAAATAAGATGGAAGGCAGTAAGTCGCTCGACGTAAATAAAAAGCGCGATATTACCCAGGTTCTGAATGAGCGCATGGAGGCCAGCGTAGCTCAAGATGAGAAAGGCAACCGTGTTATGCGGCCGGCGCTTACTCAATCAAGATTGAAGCCGATTCTAAAGGAGCTTGGGATTGATCCTGATCCGCTTACTCCTGAAAACATGAATGAGATCGCGCGGATCTTTGAGGTTGCAGAAAAGGACTATGAACGGCTTGAAGAGGCGCTGACCCATGGCATTGAGCATAGGATCCTTAATGCAAAGTTCCATGAGAAGGAAGCGATAATTATTGCCGAGGCGGGACGTAAAGGCGCCGTTACTATTGCTACTAACATGGCTGGTCGTGGCGTCGACATTCTCCTCGGAGGCAAGCACATTAATCAAGAGTTGCCCCCGGTGGATGGCAGCTTAAAATCGCTGACTGCAGCCGAAGCGCTAATGAGCGATGACGCCACTGATCCCGCGGATGCTGAAGGCGAAGAAGAGGAACAGAGTTATATGCGCTATGGGCGGCCACGGGTACTTGAGGCCGTAACTACAGGTGCATTGACAGATGAAGAGCACAAAGCCGCAGCAGCGGAAGTTCGCTCACTTGGTGGACTATTCATCCTTGGAACTGAGAGACATGAGAGCAGGCGAATCGACAACCAGCTGCGCGGGCGCGCAGGCCGCCAGGGCGATCCTGGTGAAAGTCGATTTATGGTTTCACTTGAGGATGAATTGTGGAGACTGTTCGGTGATAGGGCGAGCCACCCGTTCTTGAAGACATGGGAAGAGCACCTCGGAATGGACAGTAAGATCCTCTCTCCGATGATACAGCGTGCTCAGCGGAAAGTGGAAGAACACTACTTTGAGTCGCGAAAACATGTTCTCAATTACGATGACGTGATGAATAGGCAGCGCGAACTTATCTATAAGGAGCGCCGACGAATTCTCGAGGGAGTTGACCTCCGTCCAACCATAACTTCGTTCATTACGAATACGATTGAGGATCTGGTGAGGCTCGCTACGCCCCCTGATCAGCCTCAGGATGCGTGGAACCTCGACGAGCTGTTTGTGGAGCTTGATGGCTACTTTGTGCTTTCGCCAGTGTTGTCGGTTGACGACCTGCACGGCAAGTCTGCTTCCGGCCTGATCGACATGCTTTCGAATCATGTCTTGAAGGTGTACGAGTCCAAAGAGCAAGAGTTAGACGCGCTGCAGGGCGAAGGCACAATGAGCAACATTGAGCGCTGGATGGCATTGCGCGCTGTCAATTCTCGCTGGATGGAGCATCTCGCAAACATGGATTACTTGCGAGAAGGCATTGGCCTACGTGGGTATGAGCAGAAGGATCCACTGCTGATTTATCAGAAAGAGGCCTTCGATGAGTTCGAGAGGATGCAGCAGTCAATCCAGGATGATATAGTACGTAACGTAATGCGTATCCAGATTGTCATCGAGCCGCCGGCCGATCCAACACCACCGCCACCACAAGTGATTAAGCTGCCTGAGAACTTGCCAAAATTCCCGACAGAACCGATCCCAAATCAGCCAAGAATGATATCGACTAACTTTGATGAGGACGATCTGCTTGGTGGAGGCGCACGGGGAAAAGACGGCGCACCAGCAAACTGGAAGGGCGGTAGAAACGACCCATGTTGGTGTGGAAGCGGCCAAAAGTACAAGAAGTGCCACGGTAAATAGCGGCTGGCTTTTTGAGGGTACCGATACTTCGGTATCCTCATTTTATTTTGTGTTAGCCTCAGTTTTCTAACGCGTAATCACGCTGTCTCTTATCGTGTATTGATATTACTGTAATAAATTGTTAAAATGTGGTTACTGATCTTGCAGATTGAAACGTGAATGCAAGTTCGCGTTCAAATCTCGATTACAGCATCTATGGCGGCAGAGCAGCTGCGTTGTCTGAAGTCATCAAGTTGCGATGGGTTGTTCAATGAGCTATTAATAGAAAGTGACATCACATATGATAGAGTCCAAGCCTGTAATCGTGGGTGGTGTTGAGTTCCGGCTACGCGTGCTTGAAAATTGGCGCCTGCCAATTGGCATTGATCATACCGTTGTCCCGATGGCTGTTACAATGACGAACAGGAAACGATCGCCGATTCGTGTTCCTCTGCTTGAGACGTTCTCGACTTTCCTTCGGTCTCCGTCCGGATTTGAATTTCGCACCCTATCTACTCGGGACTCTGTGCCAAACCTTGCGTTGTTTACCGAGTTGATCGACCCTGGACAGACGTGTTCTGTGGACCTCTCAGGCAATGTTCAGGGGGAGGCGAACGGAATGTTCCGCGTTGTTGGACTGGATGGGGCAGGGGGAACCTGGTACATTGCCAATTTGGTCCCTGGGGCTTACAGTGTTAAGCTGCAAATTGATGCGCGCGCGAAATCGGGCGAGATGTCAGAATTCGACTGGACAGGAAAAGTGCAAACTGTACCCGTACAAATCCAGCTTTTATAGTGTTCAGCTGCTGCACATCGGTGTGCAATTTCAAATGGTTTATCGCGACAGGTAGTGATTTCGGCTCGGATCGTTAACGATCCGAGCCGCAGTCTATTTGTAATTTGAGACGCAGGCAATTCAAGCCGAAATGATCGCCGCGAGGCAGCATCCTGCGCTATAACCGATCTCCGGTATTAGTCGTGGAGAACACGATCGACAGTAGGCGAATTAGTTGTAAAATTGAAGCATGAAAAGACAATTGAACACGGGACTTTCGCCAGCAGCGATTGATTCTGAGGCGGAAAGCAATGCTGCGATTGAGATCATCGTTTCGAGGCTTGAGGAGTTATATGGCGTGGCCAACTGGCAGCCGCATAACGGGCCGGTCGAGGAATTGATTGGCTGTATTCTGTCGCAGCACACATCCGATATTAACTCTGGAAGGGCCTTTCGCGACCTCCGGGCGAAATACGGAGAGTGGGAAGATGTTCGAACTGCCGACGTAGAAGAGCTGGCGTTAACCATTCGGCGTGGAGGGTTGGCTAACAGCAAGTCCCCAAGAATCCAGGCCGTTCTCAACCGACTCAAAGATGACTTTGGTAGCATCTCATTGGACCGGTTGTATACGATGACGGATACTGAGGGACGCGAATATCTGATGAGCCTGCCCGGGGTTGGTCCCAAAACGGCCGCAATTGTTCTGTGTTTTGCTTTAGGTCGTAATGTAATGCCGGTCGATACGCACATCTTCCGGGTTTCCTGGCGGATCGGGCTCATAGAAAAGCGAATAGGGGAGGCGAAAGCGCATGACGTTCTGCAGGAACTTGTTCCGGATGATCTAACATACAGGTATCATGTAGCGTTGATAACGCATGGACGCAAAGTGTGTAAAGCGCCAACCCCGCGATGCCCGGAATGCCCGTTAACAGATATCTGCAGATGGTATTTTCATGAGTACAGATCAGCCCAAAACAGCTAAGTTGCCAGCGGGCGAAGTGACGTTTCTTTTCACCGACGTCGTTGGTTCATCCAGACTTTGGGAAGAGCATGGTGACGGGTTCATTCCGATCTGGCAAGCGCACGATGCTGTTATAAGAGATGCTTTTACGCGCTTCGGCGGTTATGAGGTGAAGACCGAAGGCGATTCGTTTATGATTGCCTTCAGTAACCCTGAAGATGCTGTTCATTGCGCCCTTTTCGCACAAGCGGCCCTGGCGAGGTACCCATGGCCCGCGGACACGGGGCAGGTTCGCGTAAGAATGGGCCTACATACTGGCGAACCCATTGTACATGGCCAGGATTATTTCGGTCCCGTCGTAAACCGCGCTGCAAATACCTGCAAAGCTGCACATGGCGGCCAGATCCTTGCGACCGAAGAAGTGATTCAGAAGGCAGGCAGCCGCCTGGATCCTAAAGTCGATTTGAATGACCTCGGTGCACATCGCCTTAAAGATATGGGTGCGCCGCAACGCCTCTTTGAGCCGCGCCACACCGATCTTGTCCTGCGTAATTTTCCTCCGCCACGAACTCTCGAGGGACAGCCACATAATCTCCCACTGCAGCGAACGAGCTTTGTCGGGAGAGCTTATGAGATTGAGCAAATTGCGTCTTATCTAGGACAGGGTGAAAAGCCAGTACTTACAGTTACAGGCCCCACCGGTATCGGTAAAACACGTCTATCCCTACAGGCAGCGGCTGCCCACGCAGATTGGT
>CAIXIX010000338.1 GCA_903919615.1 uncultured Chthonomonas sp. | reverse complement strand
TTGGCCGCTGTAACCGTCACCGGCTTGGCAACCAGGGGGCGTCCGTCCTCTTCCATGAACACAGTCAAGTGGATCGTCTGCCCATTCACTGCCGATGCCTTGTCCGACATAAGAAGGATCTTCGTGCCGTCGGGCTTTTTGCTAGTAGCGTCGGCATCTCTGGAACTTAATCCCAAGATGATTGCGCTTAGCGCTAACATTAGACAATGGCGTGAGACACGAATTGTGGCGATGTTAGGCATGTAACTGACCTCCTATCATTCTCGAAATTGAGATACTACGTGAGTACAATTCCAGATTAACAAATTAATGGTAACCGTCGCGTTACAGGATGATTAGGAATCGTTACGCTCTAACGATGGGTCGAGCTTTCGACGAGCATCCATGCTCTCTTCAGTTCTGCTTGGGAAACCGGCATGGGCCCGAATTGCGCGTCCATTTTGCTGCCGGAAAGTAGTTTACATCTCGCCTGAAGTCGATCTGCTGGGTCGTCTGCCGTCGAAACGTCCCATACGCGCGCATCCAATTCGCCCGCAGTAAATAGTCGCTTCTGGTCATGCGCGAGAGTCAAAGGCCATGGGCTGCCGCCGGCACCCCTCAACACCGGGCTAACCGCTGCGCCCGTGTCGGTGTCCCACAATCGGAATTCGCCCTTTCCCGCTCCAGTTACCGCAATGTCTCTGTCGCGCATAAAGCAGACGGAGTCTACCGTTCCTGCTTGCTCAAGGTGAGGTGACGTGGGCTGAACTTTTCGCAGATTCCAGAATTGGGATGTTCCGTCCGGATAAACCGTTGCCATCCTCTGGTGGCCCTTATCAAACCACACCCTATGGACTTTAATGGCTGGCACGTTTAACAGAACCGCTCTGCCAGAGCTTAGTCTCCACAGCCACTGAATATTGTCACCCAGGAACAGGTACTGGTTATCGTCGCTAATTACAGCCGAGTTCACAATCCCGGAGCCAATAGACTGGCACGTCGATAAGCCCCTGCTTTTAAGGTGCCATAGCTTCGCGCCGCTCACACATGTGGTTAGTGCTAGGGTACCGTCAGTGCTAAAAGTTGCACTGTAACTCCCAATGTCAAACCCGCTCGCTTTGCCTACAAGCGTGCCATCCCGCGTACGCCATACCTGAAGATAGCCGTCGAATGTAAGAAAAAAAATGAACTCGCCATCATCAGATACACGCGTGTCGACTACCGCCGTCCTATGGATGAAGGTGGGGACGATTTGGACGCCGGATTGCGCGTCTATTATGGTAAATGTCCTGGTAGTTGTCTGACAAAGAACTAGCGGCCGCCTACCGTGCTCTGGGTTAAGCAGTTGAACGCGCCTCCCCCTCATATGGAACAGCGGAAACCTCTTCTTACCGGAACTCGCATCGAAAATGCAGTATTGACCGCTCTCCTCCTGAATCAGCAGCACCTGTCCATTCGCACTAATCTGTGAGGACCTTGCAGTGATTGGCGGCGACCACAGAGGCTTACCTGTTTCGAGGCTCCAGACCTGCGAGCATTTCGCAGGCGGGTCATCGCTATGAGTAAATAAAACTCGCTTCAGAGCAGAATCCGTCGCTGCCCATGAGAATGACGGCTCAAAGCCGGGTGCAGGACAAAGCCTCCTTCCTGTATGGGCATCTATTATAAAGATGGTCTTATTTATCATTTTTGCATTTGCAGAATCGCCCATAGATACGAGCAGGGATTCATCAGACGGAGAACAGGATGTTATGTCCCAGCATCGGCCCTTCGCCAATTGGACATACGGCTTAGTCGGCAGTCTCCAGAGGCGCATCGTGCCATCCTGGCTGGCAGTCAGGATGTGTTCACCGTCACGCGCAAATCGCGCTGAGACGACTGGTCCAGCATGGTGCATTGGAGCGCAAATGAGCTTGCCGGTCGCCGCTGACCAAACCCTTGCAGAGTTGTCTGCACTACCGGTAACGAGCAGAGCATCGTCCGGGCTAAAATCGACACTATTGACGCGGCCGGCATGCTGCAGAGGAGGCGTAACCGGAGCTTGCGAAAGTACGTTCCATATTCTGGCAGTGTGGTCACGGGAACCGAGCGCGACAAGTTTTTCGGTATTGCATAATTTTCCGCAAGTGGCGGCTTCGGACATGCGCAGTGGAGTGAATCCGGTAATTACACGCTCTCTTGCCTCAACGCCTGCCAGCCTAATGATTCCACCACCCGGCAGTTCGTTCGCCCCACCAAAGGAACCTGCAACCAGAAGGCTCTTACCGTCTCGACTATAGTCTATCGATACGGCGCCATAAGATGCTAGGCCCTCCTTCGATTTCAGCATCTGGATCACTTTTCCGTCAGGTACCGAAACCGTCCCGCCAATATAATTTGGTGCACCCAGGGTAATTGAATTTCCTTCTAGGGAAAACGCTAATGCGGCCCACTCTGCACGCGGTTCGTCCATGCCCTTCTGCACCAGCCGAGCACCATAGTCGGCGCGGGTATCCGTGTATTCTGGTCGTGGAGCTTCAGCCGATGTCTGTTGCAAATTGTCAGGGCCACTTACCGCCCAAACCGCGTAAATCCCGACGCCGCAAGTTGCGACAAGTCTTCCATCGCGGCTCCAACAGGCCTTCGTCACGGCATTCTGTCCGTCTGGGCGCGGCTGGTGGTGAATAGTTGCCAGTAGCTTCCGCCCCGGAATATCCCATATTCGCGCACACGCGTCCGCGCCACATGTGATGATCTTAGAGGTATCCGGGCTGAAACAGACTGAAACGATGGCCCCCGAGTGCCGAATCGTGAGTGGTATCTCCTTTAAGCTCTCGGTTGTGATGACGTGTGCAGTACCGTCTTCGCCTGCAAAGCAAAACAGTCGCCTATCCGGACTGTATTCTAAACAGGTCATAGGAGCACTGGAAAACCATATTCGCTCGATGGATGGACAGCGAGACAGGGCAATGCCCAACCGCTGCCGGTGTACTTCCGTCTTCCTGGCATCATTGGCATCGATCGAGAATGCCTCAGCCAGAGGTGCGAGTGCGCCCGAATCGTCACCGTTTTCCATGAGTCGATTTCCGGCGTCCACATCGGCGCGGCTCAACCGTTCATCAGCAGTCTTAAATGCTTGCCGAGCGACGTTGGCCTGGTTAACTGCAATGCCGGCCAGGCCAGCAGTTACCGCAATCATGAGTGCTGAGATCGCCGCAGTTCGCATTGCACCGCGGCGGTAGGCAAGGCGCTGTCTGCGAAGCTCTTCGCCCGGCATATGGTCGCACACCCATGCCGCATCAAAAACACTTCGGTAGATTCGGTTGCGAACGCTCAGTCGCCCATTGAGCGCCCGCGAGATCCCTGCAAGAGCAAGAACCGAGCAGAGCGGATTGGTCTCATCATCCAGAACTCGCTTGCCGGCCCGCACGCGCCCGTATTGGTCCAGGATGCTGGCAACATCGGCTTGTGACATTAGCATTCGATTACGCACGAATGCCAGGTTGTCGTCCGTTTCACGCGCATTCCGGCTAAGAAACAACCGTTCACACTCAGCATCAACAAGACGGTCCACTTCTCTCTTCGATAACGCAGAATTCAGACTTACGCTTTCGGCTGCCGCCTTGCACAACCTCTGCGTCATATAGGGATGACCATCGGTCCAGTAGAGCACTCTGTGCAAGATTCTATCGAGCGCTCTCCGAAGTAGGCCCGACACCGGACCGTCTGGAACCAGACCATGCGTAAGAGGCGCCGCTTCTTGCGTTGTGAAGTCTAGCAGTTCTATGCGGGTTCCAATATTGAACGGGCTGGTTCTGGTGTCCTGAATGAGATCTGCCGGTGTTGCAACACCCAACAAGCAAAAGGTGATTCGCTTAAACGATTCATCGTGAGTTCGGCGGTTATAACACTCTCGTATACCTGCGAAAAACTCGTCGGCGGAAAAGGAGAGGCTGAGTACTGCATCTATTTCGTCAATGAATATAATGAAGCGGCCCGATTGATTAACACGATCCTGCACGGTCATAATGCGCAACGCCTCCACAAAGCGCTGCATCGGGCCGATATCGCGGTTTGCCTTCCAGAATGAGGAGACCTGTTCCTGGCAGTCGAGCTGAAAGGCAATGCGAGTCAAAATGCCGAAGTACCACTGATCAACGGTTAGGTTCTGACCGATGGCAGAGAGATCGAGCACGATTACTCGATTTCCCTCAGAAGTTAGTGTCCGTGCTGCGCGGACCATCAGGCTCGATTTTCCCATCTGCCGCGTGTTTAAGACATAGCAGTACTGACCTAGACGAAGCGCATCGAGGAGATCGGTATCGGCCTTACGGACAATATACGACTCGGATTCCACCGGAAGAGTGCCGCCAATAACATAGAAACCGTCCCCGTTACTCACGTGCTTCTCCCCGAGCTTCCTGGTATGGCAACAGGCGCGCTGCCAAGCCAATGTAACCCAGAAAACATTACCAGTGCGTGACGAATAATCTGGAGGCGTTACGAAGTGCCTAAACCCGTACGATGCCGGAGAGAAATCGGCGATACAGGCCGCATCGAAACTCCGGCTGCGTCGAATTCGCGCCCGAGAGGAGGCCAGCGCTTCTCAGCCTGTAAAATGCCCTGGAATTTGACACAGACCTGCCCTTAAGCGCTTCACCAACAGCATCAAGCAGATCTGGCGATTGCTGTATTAGCAACCCAATGCGCCTAAAATGATCTCCGAATGGACCGTTGTCAGCCTCAAACAAGGCTTCGATCGATTCTGGGCTAGATCCGCAGCAGAGCGCCTCCAGAGTGCAGCGCACCAGATAGGGATGCCCGCCAACCTGTTCCATCAACGGGGCTAGCTTCGCATCTTCAATGGGGCGGCCGTAGATTATGTTCAAGCGAGTGACGTGGTCAAGTACAAAATCGGTCAGTTCCAGCCTGGTGCCGACATTAAAGGGAGACTGGTTCAAGTCTGAGATGAAGAGGTGCGCTTCCGTGGCATATGCAATTGCTAGGGTTAGCCGAGACCACGGGCTAGATGGATCCAGTGAGCGCTCGTTATGCCATGAGCGAAACAAACCAAACACCTCGCTCCCAAAGGGACGCGTGAATAGGCGATCAACTTCGTCTATTCCCCAGATTAATGGGCCGGATACGGATGTGAGGATATACCTTCGCAAGAAAAGCTCCATGTTCATGTTTGGCCCATAATCGTCGTCCCAAACCTTGCGCGGACTGACCTCAACATCGAGCTGCAAAGCAATCGCGCTGCAAAGCGCCTGATAGAAACTATCCGACGACTCGAACTGAGCCTCGTTGAGCTTTTGGAGATCGGTTAGAACAACTCTTGCGCCAGCCTGCCTGGCTTGATGAAATGAGCGAGCCATCAGTGATGTCTTGCCGACCTGTCGCGGCCCCTTGATAAGAACAATACTGTCGCCTCGAAGCAGCGCTCTGTTGAAGTGGGAATCGGTTTCACGCTCGATATAGAAATGAGAGTCGACTGGCATTGCGCCACCAGGAGCCTCGCGCTGATCGTCAGTTGGCGAATTCTTGAGGCCAGGACCGGGAGTTACAGACGGGGCGACGACGGGTTCTTGTATGGGCGAAGGGGCAGCCTCACTGGCAACTGTCAATGTTTCGGCAGATTTACGCGTCTCCAGTATCGCTGCACTGGTCTCAGCAGTTAGCTCGCGGCCGACAGCCCTTACGGCGGTCTCAATCTGATCGCAAAGATCTCGCGAATCAACAAGACGATTTCCGGCTGCGTACGACCGCAACAGCACCCTGAAGCTATCCTCATCATCTGGAGCGTGCGACAGCAGCAGCTGAAGCCAGCGTTCCATCCCGGCTCGATCGGAATTCTGCTGAGCCAGCAGCGCTAACCGTCGTACACACCGCTCGTATTCACGCTGATATCTTTTGCGTGCCTGAACTGCCCACCCGTCAGTCCAGCCCTGGAGCAGAGGGGCCTTATACAGGCCGACAGCCGTTTCCCATGCAATAGCTGCTTCAGCGCCCTGTTCTTGTATCAGCCGATCGAATTGCATTACGTCGACTTTTAGGCCTGTTACATCGAGCAAAATACTGCCCTTGCTCGGGCGCGTCAGTAAATCTGCGTCATCGCCGAGAGCCTGGCGCAGGGCGAAGATGGCCTGCCGAACGCTGGGGAAGTCCGTCTGGCCGTCCAGCATGCCCTGCGCTTCAAAGGGCCAGAATCGCTTTGCAAGATCACTCGATGTTACGGGAAAACCGCCATGAAGGATCAGATAAGCGAGCAGCCGCTCACCTTCGCGCAGGTGCAGGCCTCTAAGCTTTTCTGATTCGCGAGATGCGGTAAACGCACCAAACATTTTAATTGTAATTGAAGAAGGCGCCATCCGGACTCCATCCAGGGAAGTAAAGACGACAACCATAGCATTCGCAATTACCGCAACTACAACAGGCAGGTCAATGGATGCTATGGCAGGGAGATTCAATATCAACAAAAGACTATTGAAGCATCTTCTTTTAGCTTCAACCTTTTAGACCTGAGATCCTGCAATATTTCAGCAATTCAACCGAGGTTTAGTAAATCTGGCTTCCAATTCAAAACTAGCAGAGACAAAAAACCGGCCATTCGCTCAGACGAGAGCGCGGCCGGCTTATTGTAGATTCCAACGTTGACCAAGGTTACGCCATGAGTTGCTGACCTATGGCGCCGTAATATTAAGAGTGAGAG
>CAIXIX010000337.1 GCA_903919615.1 uncultured Chthonomonas sp. | reverse complement strand
TCAGATAGCGCCTCCAACAGGTAGCGCTGCCGGGATCGTACTCCGTCCCAATCATTACCATGCAGGTAGACGATGCAGGTGTCTGTATTCAAACAAACTCTCCGTAACGGGCACAACGCTGCTAGTTGCGCTTGAGTTTTCTTCCGATCGCCTCGATAAATCGAGCCGGCACTCTCGCAAATGCCTGGGGCCGGCGAGAAAAAGCGCGAGTGAGGCATTGAAGAGCGGCAATCAGGCGATGCTCGCGCAATGCCTTGGTTGCCGCAACGCGCTGCCTCTGGTAATAGTCTTCATTGATCGCGTTGAAGGCTTTTACTACTGCCGAGCGGCAGGCAGCGCAGTTATCGTGCATTCGCTTATGCTTGGCAAGCACACGCAGGGAGTTTTGATACATGCGCTCCGTCATAATCCCCTGCTGACCTTCATGGCCCCGGATACTTACCATCACCTCAGGAACGCCGACGACGCGATATTTGCGTGCAATCCGGATCGTCATCTCCCAATCATCCGTTCCCAGGAGTTCAGTATCGAAAAGTCCAACATCCTCTAACACAGACATCGGCACGATGGCCGATTGCAAGGCGATCGTAGTATGGCCAAGAAGCTCATGGACATCAAGTTCGGGCTCTGCAGGATGCGTCGATGTAACCTGGCCAGTATAGGTGTTAAAGAACTGGCGGCCGCAGAATAACATTCCAATCGTATCATCGGCCAGCAGATACGGAACCTGGCGCTCCAATTTGTTCGGCAGCCACAAATCATCATGGTCAAGAAACGCGATCAAGCTTCCGCGCGCGTTGGATATACCTGTATTTCTCGCAGTGGCTGTACCCGCATTCGTTTGATAGATGTAACGAACCCGGTCATCAAACATGGATACTACGTGAGCAGTATCATCCGTTGATCCATCATCTACTACAACTACTTCCAGATCGCGATACGTCTGGGCGAGAGCGCTTGAAATAGACTCTTTTAGGAACCCTGAGCAATTGTAAGTTGGTATGATCACGCTTACAAGAGATTTTGCGGCCGTTTGGGCCAACTTTTGGCTCACTTCACTGTTCTCAAGATCGTGTTCAATCGCGTTCCGACCGACTCCCAGGAGGCTCTGGACGCGCGAGCTACAGCTTTCTGTTTCCATGTATTAAGCTGTTCTGGGTCCGTTGCTAGCAGTCGAAGCGCGTCGATGATCTGCTCCATGTTGTCAGGATCCACAAGGATCGCACCTCCGCCGCATGCCTCGGGAAGGCCTCCTCGGTTAGACGCCATTACGGCGCATCCACTGGCCATGGCTTCGAGAGTAACAAGCCCAAATGGCTCATCATTGCGAGATAGAACAAAGGCCACGTCGTGCTCGCGAATAAGCGCCGGTACATCATGGCGCGCAACGTATCCAGTAAACGTAGCATTGATCGCCTCAAGTTTTCGCTGAAGTGTTGGCACGTACTCGTCGGTATGTTCGTTGCCGCGCAGGTAAAACCAGATGCCGCCCGCCACAGTTAAGTCAATTTTCAGGCCCTCCAACTGGAGAGATGCAACAGCATCTGCCGCCAGATCGGCGCCTTTGTTCGGATCGAGCCGTCCAATAAATAGCGTGCGCAGGGGAGATTGTGGTTCTAGAAATCCAGCCGCCGGGCGAAAGGCGTCCAGGTCAACTCCGCTATTAACGACACTTATCGCGTCTTCCGCAAGACCATACCTGCCAACCAAATAATCTTTAATAAACGTGCTGCATGCCAGGTATTTATCAATGCTCTCAAGCGGTTTCTTCAAGCTTCGTAACCGCGTCTGTTGTGCGTTTTGCAGCCACACAACCGTCTTCGCTGTCGGCACCACGCGCTTAATGTACTTTGGAGACACCAGATCGTTAAATACGATCACGATATCGGGAGCCGGCTTCATATCGCGCAGGCATGCCATAAACGACTTTAGATAGTAACGATAATAGGCCCAATCCCAGCCCATCATCCAGCTATGCAGCGAAACAAGACTTCGAAAACCACGCTTAAGGTCGTCGCGAACACGGCTATCCACCTCGATTACGCGCCCAACAGGATACACCTCATTCCCGTTGAGCGGCGATAGAATCGTGACGTCATGCCCGAGCGCAATAAGCTGTTTAGCGGACTGCATCAAAATTGTGG
Organism: uncultured Chthonomonas sp.; assembly: GCA_903919615.1. GTDB lineage: Bacteria > Armatimonadota > Chthonomonadetes > Chthonomonadales > Chthonomonadaceae > CAIXIX01. The sequence continues at coordinate 35,567 of CAIXIX010000337.1, read as the reverse complement.
TGACTGCGCCGCCCGAAATTGGGGAATAGAATTCAATGGGTGAATTTAGTAAACAGATTCTCATCTTTATAGTCCCGAGTGAACCTTGAGCTCTTGCCAGGTTCTGCGCCATGTAAACTGCTCCGCGCGCTTACGAGCAGCCTTCATGTACCTAATCCTAATTTCGGGCTCATGCAACAGCGTATACAGATGTTCCGCAAGTCCTTCGACATCGTCTTTTGCAAAAAGCAGGCCGGCTTCGCCCACGACCTCTGGCGTTCCACCAGTAGCCGATGCGATGATCGCGAGCCCTGTCGCCATACCTTCAACAGTAGTCAGACCAAATGGCTCATCCCAGCGCGAAGGCACAACATGGATCTGAGTTCTGCGTAGTACCTCCGGAAGCTCGGCTCGACCAACATGTCCCGTATGAAAAGTCTTAACCCCTGAAGCCTCAAGGGTTGCAGAGAGCTCTCTCAACTCGCGTTGATACTCATCGAACTCAAAGCGATCCCAGTGATTCGAACCAACGAGCTGGAGGGCAAAATTGCGATCTCTGGCGCTCAGCTTGATTGCAGCCTTAAGCAGTAGATCAGGCGCTTTCTCAATTCCGGTTCTGCCGACAAATCCAATAATGGGCGGCCCATCATTCATCTCATTCGTCGGTGAAAAGAGCTGGGTATCCACGCCGTTATACAGCGTCTTAACGGTTGGGACTGAATAGTGGCTGGAAATCCACGCACTTGTAAAATCGCTCACTCCCAGAGTGACATTTACACTTGATGCGAACTGATCGCGGACCCATTTAGATGGCGCGCGATGCTGGTTTTCGAACCAGTGAACGATCCACCGCTCTGGAAAACGCCCACGCAGGAACACGGCCATCGCGGGATCGTTAAAAAGCACAAGCGGGTCGGCCGGTCTGTTGAGAGCGGATATTGCCGCTGCTACACGAATGGCGTATGCGCGATGGCGAAGATGTTCCCAGCCTGTTACGCGCCGGTGCGCACCCAGAGCGCGTTTCAACAGTCGGTTCGATGGCAGCCGGGGATACGGCACAAAACAGATTTCGGGGACGGCGAAAGAGGCGAACGGCGACGGTCGCGTGATGACAGTAGGAACGATGCCTTCGCTTACTGCCTGCTTACTGCACTCCCAAATAATGGTTGCAAGCGCTCCGCTTGAGGTCGGCGTGTAAGTTTCGGCAGGATAATTTACCCAGATCAAGCTCATCTTCAGGCAGGTCCCTTCAGACGCATCGACCACAATCTCTCAATCAACGGCCGGTATTCAGTTACATCGCGTCCAATCGCGGCGCTGATGCACACTATTCTGGCGCGCTCTTCCTCCACGCGTGTCACGAGGCTATCAGTGTAACCCTGGAGCTGTCCCTCGTGCCAGTAATTAAGCGTATACGGCGGTCTTACGGGTGCAAGCCCCGTAAGTCCGTTAACATATCGCGCAAACACTCCGTAGGTAGTGTACTCGGTGAGGTTGTTTTCGAGAAACACCTCAATCCAGCTCTTACCATGGATCTCGGCAAGTCGGGCTTGCATAGACTGCAGTACGGTGCGACTGAGAGGCACGGGATTATGCACATACAGATAAGGGTCTTGGCCCAGTGGCACCTGCAATGCACGCATGCTTTGCGCCATCCAGGTGATTGTCTCGACGGTAAACTCCCTGTCCTTTTCATACAGATGCAATCTTCCATCGGTCGTGAAGAAATCCGCTTCGTCCACACGATCGACGAAAAAGACATCGCTATCCAGACAGATGATCCCTTCGCAGTCGATGTAAGAAGGCGCACAGAGCTTAACGATCTGCTGCGATGCCCAGCCAACTATTGGCTTTGGCGATATCCAGTGCATCGGGTTCTTTCGCGGGTATCCACGTGCGGTGCGCCTGCGCTCAATATCGGGAGGAAGTGCGTCTCGTGTTGATAGCAGCGTCAGGCCCCGCTGGAAGGGTATCGCCTTAAACTGCGCCAGGTGCTCGTCTTGAACGACAGCGATGTGCGGTATGTCGATGTCGCACCTCTCCATCGATTCGCGCAGAAGTGTGAACCGCTTAAGGTCGCGCCCAAAGGTTGGAGTTAAAAAGGTAACCCGCGATCGCATCATGCCCCAAATCTCCGCACCCAAGCAACGTTACAGTCCGAGACCCTCGTCACACGCGGTACCGCCGATTCAGCCGTTCAAAACCGACTATCCACGCCCAGGTGGCGCCCATATGCATTCTGTAAAGCAGATAGTCCGACGTCATATTGTAATGTTCAGATTTCAAGGCCGACTTGATTCGTACTTTTATCTGTCGGGCCAGAACATACAGTGTTCGATACACGGGTCTTCGTGTAACGGTATAAGCGCCCAACTCCTCGGCGAGGTAGGTGCTAACGCCCTGCCTGAACGCGGCGTCTGCAAAGTAGGGAACTGTAAGGCGCGAAGCCGATATCAGGTGTTTAACCCGGGCGGCTGGTTCGAAAAGTGTGAGCAGCCCGAGACGTTTAACTCTTAAGGCGAATTCAGATTCGTCCCAAAACCCGGCGCGCCCAGGGCCAAGAATGGGGCTGAAGGGTCCTGCTGCATTGGCCACCGACTTTCGGAACGACATGTTTGCCCCAACAAGCCCATCATTGTAGGGAAAGATCCGCAACTCGCCTGGCAGCTTCTCGGCAAGCATATCTCGGTGCATCGATGAGAGCCATGGCGGCGGCTGGGTATCGAACTGGAGTTCTATAGCTCCCTGGACAGCCGCCACTGCACTGTCCTGATAAGCATCTAAATGCGACTTTAACCACACTTCAGAAGGCACTACATCATCATCTGTAAAGATGCAGATTTCGCCAATAGCCTCCCTCAGCCCGGCATTGTAGGCGTTGCCCTTGCCACGGTTCGGCTCGAATACGTAACGAACCGAGTAAAACGCAGAGTGGTGGCTTTCTACAACCTCGCGAGTCTTATCCGTCGATGCGTTATCGACGACAAGAAGCTCCACCTCCGATTCAATGGGCAGCAAGGCGCCGCAAGCCTCGATAGCTTGCAGCGTTTGCGCTAAACTTTGAGCCCGGTTGCAGGTGCATATGATGACGCTTGCTTTCAAGCACGAACCGCTTTCCAGTCTATAACCAGGAACAGCCTGGAGTCGAACGCTGTGCGATAGGTTGTTACCATCCCTTGCCTGTTACTAGCGGCCAGGCGCGATGAACCCAGAAATGTCGCTCGCGCAACAGCGTTGGCGCAATCCGTACTGCATAGAGAGCCGCAGCTAACGCCCCTAACTTCCGGCCAGATCGACGGCGTGCTAGCGCCTGATCCAGCACCCTCAGGCAATATGCCCCTGTTGCGCCCCGGAACTCTCGACGAACTGCCGGTTCTCGCCACGGCGCAATTCCAAGGTGCTTGTGGAAAACTCTCACCTGAACCTGGTACATTCGGATTGCATCTTGCGACGCGTTGCTATCATGCGTACGGTACATGAGCGCAAGCTCATTGCGATAGACTACCTCTCCACGCTTTGAGAGACGTATGTACATATCCCAGTCATCGGCGCCCTGGATCAAAGGAGATTCATCAAGCCCGCCAATCGCTTTGAGGTGATCTGTACGAATGACAGTCTGACCAGGAGACCAGATCCGACACCGTCGCAAGAACGAATCCGTCACATTCCCTTCAGGTGCACCTGGACCAGGGTCCAGGGCGGCATCCTCACTCGAGCCAACCAGGCGCATTCCGCCATACACCATCACCGCATCAGGTGCGCCCTCTAGCGCAGCCACCTGCCACTCTAGTTTATTTGCGGGCCATAAATCGTCGTCATCGAGAAAGGCAATGTACCTGCCTCGAGCCAGTTGAAGCCCGAAGTTCCGGGCATTCGCCTGGCCGCCATTCGGTTTCTCATAGTACCTAATTCCTCGCTGCTCCACCACCGACCGCACGACATCTGCTGTGTCGTCTGGCGAACCGTCATTGATCAGCAGGATCTCGTAATCCGAATACGTCTGCTTAAAAACGGAATCGAGCGCTGCAAGCACGTAGTCACGATGCCGATACGTTGGGATGATTACCGATACCGTTGGAACTGCGCTATTCTCGGATTGATTTGTCATCTCATTGAGCGGCGCGTCAATATCAGGTCGGCAGCTTCACCAAGGTTGGCGGCTATTGCTGGTGTCTGTCCGGAAGAGCTGGCGGCCACAAGCGAACGGTGCTTTTCACCCTTCCCGGTAAGCACGAGCACAGGATTCACGCCGGCAGCATTTGCCGCCTGAATGTCTGTCGCAGAGTCGCCTACCAGATAAGATTTACCAAGGTTGATGTCTAGGTCCGCAGCAGCGCGGAAAATCATCCCGGGAAGGGGTTTCCGACAACTGCAGCCATCATTGGGGTGGTGTGGGCAGAAGTATACTCCCGCTATTCGACCGCCATGGCTTTCGATCTCAGCGAGCATTTGAGCATGCAGATCCATCAGAAAGGACTGCGTAATAATGCCGCGCCCGATGGCAGACTGGTTGGTCACGATAACGATGGGCAGGCCCGCATCGGTCAGCTTCGCAATGGCGTCAAAAGCCGACGGTACAAATGCGACCTCATCCCAGCACTTTACGAAGTCGGCCCTGTCTTCAATAATCACACCATCGCGATCTAAAAACACTGCATCACGCATCATCTAGGCCTTTCGACCTGAGCCGACGTGGCAGTAATGCGCTCCTTACGGCTCGGCTCGCACGCAGAATACCTTCGTGTAAGCCGTTCCAGTCCCAGGAAGTTGCCCCACGCGATTCCCAGATAGTTTATGTACCACAGATGTGGGTCGGTGCCATAGTACGTTTCTCGTCTAATCGCGGCCCTCAGCCGACGCGACAGATCCTTCAAGGTTGCACGTAACAGCGTGCCAGGATGGAAATTCGCGGAAGGCGAACCGTTTTGAGCCAATATAATGCTCCTACTTACGCCGAGCCTGAATGCGACATCCCTATAATAAGCACGCGTTAAGCGTGCACCCGAAATTAGATGTTCCACTCTTGCCGCAGGCTCATAGAGCTGAAGAAATCCCATCCTCTTCAAACGCTCCGAGTATTCGGTGTCGTCGGCGAATCCAGATGCTCCGGGACCAAGAAGCGGGATAAAGGGCCCGCTGATACGAGCGACCGAAGCACGAAACGACATATTTGCACCAATCAGCCAGCGATCGAACGGAAAAATGCGGTCCGGACCGAAATCCGCCTCAGCAACAAGACTTCGGTGTGTTTTTTGCAGCCAATCCGGCGGTGCGGAGTCAAATCGAAGATCAATCTTTCCAAGCACAGCTGCGACCTGGGGATCCGTGTAACAATCGAGAACGTGAACAATCCAATCGTGAGATGGCACAACATCATCGTCCGTAAATATAATAATATCGCCGCGCGCGGCTGCTACACCGGCATTTCGTGCGTTGGCCTGCCCGCGCACGGCTTCGTAAACATACCTAACTGACATATTTGCTGGCACGTAATCGCCGACAACCGCCTTCGTATCGTCGGCAGAGGCATTGTCAACCACGAGAAGTTCGACCGTATTTCCTGCCGGAACTGTACACTGAGCCAGTGCCTGCAAAGTCGCTGAGAGGCTCCGCGCCCGGTTGCACGTGCATATTAAGATTGTCGCGGAAAATTCCGAAGACCCAATTGATGTATTGTCACCCAAGGTTTGTCCTCCAGTAGTCGCCTATCGGCAGGGCTATGTGCCACCCGTTTATAGACTCCAATGACATCTAGCCGAGGTCAGCCTGTCGAGGCGAGATTCCTTAAATAAGGCAGCCATGGCTAATCCTCCAGGCTCTTGCGCAAGCGATCGAACCCGAGGAGGTTTGCGCGAGCGAATCCAATATAGACCAGAAACCTCAGATGGTCTGCGCTGCCGTACCACGCCTCACGGGTAAATGCACATCGCATTTTTGAACGCCAGGCTCCAACGTAGGCCCTCGTCACGGTGATTGCGTTAAATCTGGTTGCATCCTGGTGTTCCCCAATTGCCAGGCGAAAACTCAAGCTGCGTCCCATTCGAAGCGCGGTGTCCGTAAAATATTTTGGGTCTAGCCGTTCGGGCGAGATCACGTGTTTGACGCTGGCCAGGTGGTTGTAGTAACCGACGAATCCGGAACGCATAATTGCCTCAGCAAAATGTTCCTCTTCTCCGAACCCGGCTCTGCCCGGCCCAAGTAAAGGTTCGAAAGGATTTTCCGATGGTATGGCGGACTTGCGGAAAGACATATTCGCGCCAATAAATCCGCCCTCAAATGGGCAGATCGGGGCATCGCCGAACGCAGTCTCTGCAAGGAACTGTCTATGTAACGGACCAAGCCATTCTGGCGGGGAGTTCTCGCCGAAATCAAGGATCACTCTGCCTTGAACTAGAGCGACGTTCACTTCTGTATACGGCTGAATATGTTCAATTAGCCACGACGCACTTGGTATGACATCATCATCCGTCGATATAATGACTTCACCGCGGGCCGCATTAACGCCAGCGTTGTAGGCATTGCTCTTTCCGCGAACTGGTTCGAACAGGTAACGAATGGTATATTTTGCGGTGATGTGATCTGATGCGACCTGCGCGGTATCGTCCGTAGACCCATTGTCCACCACAAGTATCTCAACACCGCCAGTGGCGCTCACCGGGACTTCACATTCTTCAATTGCCAGAAGTGTTTTCCGCAGACTTTCGGATCGGTTCCTAGTACATATGAGAATTGTAATGGAGGTTGGCACGTGCGGGATAACGATACCGCTTGTCATTGTCGGTCTCCAGAAGGCGCTATTACGACCGTGGCCCTGTTAGCGCTTGTTTGGCCAAAGACGCTGGGCCTTCCAAGTCCTGGTAGAACGCTGATCGGATGAATTGAACGTGCCGCTGCCGTTCGAATCGTTGGATTGGCCCCGGTTAAGTGTGGGTAGACCTGTTCACACGGAGCTCAGACTACCTGCGTAACTCGGTCTCTGACCAATGAGAACACGAGATGAAGAACTATCATATGAATGTCCTCAATCTGCTGCATATTGAAAGTTCTGGCGACAATGCAATCCTTGGCGGTCTTCTCGAGGAGGCCACCGTCGTAACCGGCTAGCCCAAAGGTATGAAGCCCCAGCTCGTTTGCCTTCTCAACGGCGCGAATAATGTTAGGGGAATTTCCGCTTCCGCTGATGGCAATCACGAGGTCGCCAGGCTCACCCCAGCAAGCAATTTGCGGAGCATAGACATTCGCGAACTCCGTATCGTTTGCCCAGGCCATAACAAGCGGGGTGCAATCGGAAAGGCACATAGCCCGCACAGCCTTACCAGTTTCGAGCTGTATGCACTTCTGTAGGTCGTTGACGATGTGGGATGCCGTTCCGGCGCTGCCCCCATTACCAAATATAATAACGTGACGCCCGTGTTTCCATGCCGTGTAGATCGCGTCGGCAAGGCGGTCGATCTCTTGTTCTGATATCTGATCAAGCAGATGCCGAACCCCATCTAAATATTCAGCGGCTGTAATCATGGCTAACTCCTGTGTTAAACGTCAAGTAGCTACCAACTCCGAATGGTTGGGGCTGCGGCACCGAATCTATACAACGCATCAGCGCATTATCAATGCGTAACACTGCGTTGACAAAACAGTTTAATCAACCGCTCGCCTTACCACAGTGCCCCGAATTGCACTCGCCGGGTGTTGCGACCACCTTCGCCAATCTAAACAGTTGTTTGAAGAGCCCCTGCATGCGACCAGCTAGGTAAAACCTAGCGGCACACCCGGCACCACGGCGATAAAGGTGTAGTTCACAAACCCAGGACCCACAACCAGAAATCATATTTTCACGCTGAAGGGGGCTAAGTTCCACGAGAAAACTTTGAAGCTGCCTGGCGTTTCGCGATGCCCAGACAACCCCGAATGAAATTCGGCTTTACCAGCAACCCCGGCCGCAACCGAGCAGCAGCCAGCGCCGCCTTCCAAGCAGTTCCGTAATCGCTGTTCCAGACACAATCGCACCGCCAGGCATCCAAGCATCCGATCTGTCCTTCGCGGATACCCACAGCGAATTTTGGGTCCAAATAAGTCGACAAGCGCTCCAAAAAGTCGAGATTCCAAATCATGCGAGTGTGCGCTGATTGGCTCGTCCAGATGCCTCCGCCATGAAGGCGGTACACTCCCATCTCATCAGTAATATAGCCAATGTCGCCATGCATCGCATGGAAAACGTGCAACGGCCAGTCGGCGATCCTCAAGCCATATGCCCAATCAGGAATAACAATTTGGTAGGCGTTGCGATAGAGCACCGAGCACGTTGCAATGTAATCGTATCTGAGCAACGCGTCAAGACTTGTGACCGCCGGAATCACGACGTCAGGCCAAGGGCTAGCCGGGCCGACGCCCTCAACTGTTCTGCCGGCAGTGTGGAAGCACATGGAAAGGGAGTGATCTGCCTCCAACAGCGCAACTTGATCACGTAACTTGTGATTGTAGGTCCAGTAGTCGTCGCCGTCAAGTAGAGCAATGTACTGCGAACCTCTGCATTCGAGGTATGTCCTGAAAAAGTTTCTCTGAGACCCGACATTTGGCCCGGATTTGAGCACCCGAATTAGGTCCGGATACCTAGCCGCATATCCGGACACAATATCAAAAGTCTTATCAGTTGACGCGTCGTCGCCTATAACGAGTTCGAAGTCGAAAGGAGCCACCTGTTCAAGAACGCTCTCGATCGCTTGCGCTATATATTTCTCATGGTTGTATGTAATCATGCTTACAGCCACGAGCGGTCGTTTTGCCATGATAATCGGTTATCTCCTCAACGATCAGAGCTAGCGCGCTTCGCGAGCGTTATTGCGCAATTTGTCTGTCCTCAACCAAGAGTGCCCGAGCGTCGGCAGAGTGCAACAGCGCGGTGTATAATATGCGGCAAATACGTTCTACGCTAACGTAATCGATAGCCGTGCCCGTAGGCAACACCATCACGCGCTTTGCCACAGCGTTTGTAGCCGGGAGAAAAGCGTCAGAATATGGATATTTGTCCCTGTAAGGACGCATCCGATGACAGCCAGGCCAGAAATATTTCCTGGCGAGGACGTTTTCACTGTGCAATATCCTAACTATCTCGTCGCGCGTTAAGCCCGAAACGTCCTCGTCAACTTCTACGACAACGTATTGATAGTTACAGTCCTGCACACCGTTGTAGTCGATTAGGCGAAGTCCAGGCAGCCCCGCCAAACCCTTCTGGTAAGCGAGGTAGTTAGCAAAGTTCCGGCTAACTATATCTGGCATCGCGTCCAGGCTAGTCAGTCCCATCGCCGCACAAACCTCGGTCATCTTACCATTGGTGCCAGAATAGACAACGTCGTCGTACCCCGCAAATCCAAAATTCGTCATCAAACGTATTTTCTTTGCAATATCGTCATTATTTGTTACGACCGCGCCGCCCTCGAACGCGTTCACGAATTTCGTGGCATGGAAGCTGAAAACCTCGGCCTCACCAAAGCCACCAATACGCTTCCCCTCATATGAAGCACCAAAAGCATGCGCCGCGTCAAAAATCAGCTTGATCTGATGTTCTTCAGCAACCGCCTGTAACTCCCGAACCGCGCAGGGCCGTCCCCAAAGGTGAACGCCAATAATACCGGTCGTCAAAGGCGTAATGTGCCGACTTATCTCGGATGGATCGATGTTGTGGGTCAACGGATCAATATCGCAAAAGACAGGTTTAATCCCCTGCCAGTCCAACGCGTGAGCTGTCGCTATAAAAGTATAAGAAGGAACTAAAACCTCACCAGCAAGCCCAACCGCACGAATCGTAATCTCCAGCCCAATAGTCGCATTGCATACAGCGATGCAGTGTCTAACACCAAGGTAATCGGCAACACGTGACTCGAATTCTTGGACCAACGGACCATTATTAGTGAGCCAATTTCGGTCAAGGCAATCACCGATCCTGCGCAAAAGCGCTTCGCGATCGCCCACGTTTGGCCGCCCTACGTGAATCGGTTGAGCGAACGCCGGCTGCGCACCTCCAATTGCAAGATCGCCGACCGATGTAGTCCTACCGTCTGTCATCAAATAATGCCTCCATAATGCTGCATCCAAAGGTCACAACGCCGGTGTGCTCGCCGAAATCCTTGGGCTCACTACAGCCGTAAACAGCCAACGCTTCGCAGGAGCTCCAAATGCAAGAACCAATTACCTGCATTCAGCCAACGCCCGATAGCCCACTCGACCGATCACGGCACCGCCTGGGTAAACAAGCGTACCAAACCGTCTGCGGTAAGCATCCACGCAGCCGGGCCCTCCTAAGCCTGGCGAACCGTCGTTATTGCGCCATCAGAAACAGTTGTGCACCATGACAAATTTGGCCTCAACACACCAGGCCATTTACCCATCCACCCGGCCCGGGTACTTGGATCCTCCACCACCTCGAACAACAAGCTATCCTCCATCATGAAGACCACAGTACCTCTATCCTTAACCGCAAGCAACTCAACCCTATAAGTGCCGTCGTTTAACAAACCAGCGGGTATCTCGCACACAGTCCTGTACTTCCCGCATGGAAAGGCCCGACCGTCCCAGTTAGGCTCACCTACCGAGGTCGTATTAAACGCCATCACACCGGTTTCATTGTATACGTGCAAACTAAGGTTCAAAACGGTGTCGGGTTGGAGGTTCCAGTATTCGAACTCCAAATATAGCGGCGTAGAGACGGAAATCACGTCATTCTCAGGGCCGTTTACGCTAACCCGCGCACGCGCAAGCCTGAATGAGGCGTCCCCAGGAGCCGTTTCCATGTCGTCCCAGCTTCGATCAACAGCCGACTCCGAATAGGCCTCATTGAGATAATTGTTGCAAACCCGTCCGACGTCTCCGGCCTCTTTGACTTTACCCTTAGCTAACCATACCGCCGATTTACAGAGGCCCTGAACTGCTGTCAGGTTATGGCTGACAAAGAGAACTGTACGCCCGTGTGAAGCGACATCCTGCATCTTGCCAAGGCACTTCTTTTGAAATTCGGAGTCACCAACGGCAAGAACCTCGTCGACGATCAGGATTTCCGGGTTCAGGTGAGCAGCTACGGCGAAAGCCAAACGGACATACATACCGGAGCTATAGCGCTTTACAGGTGTATCTAAGAATCGCTCAATGCCTGAGAAATCAACAATCTCATCGAACTTCGAGCGTATTTCGGACTTTCGCATTCCGAGGATTGCGCCATTTAGGAAGATATTCTCTCTGCCTGTCAGCTCCGGGTGCATGCCAGTGCCAACTTCAAGCAGGCTGCCGACCCTCCCATAGACATCGATTTCACCGCGTGTCGGTTCAGTAATTCTACTGAGTACTTTCAGGAGCGTGCTCTTACCGGCTCCGTTACGACCAATGATTCCGACGACATCTCCTCGGTAAACATCCATCGAAACACCCTGGAGCGCCCAGAACTCCTCGCGTTTTCCCCCCGACCGAGCGCGTTTGCGTACGGCTGCTGTAAAGCTAAAATCGTTGCTCTCTTCTTTGTTAGCTTCGTGCGCAATCATGTAGCTTTTCGCGACACCACGCACAGAAATTGCGAGGTCGCTAGATGACATCCGCGAATATCCTTTCCATTCTCTTAAATGCCATTATGCCGAGGAAAAAGATCGCGACCGATGCCACCACGGAATAAGCGAGATTTGCGCTTCCACTGAATGGCAGGTTTACGAGAGACCACCTCATGCCTTCCAGTAACCCGATGATCGGATTATACACAACAATGTGTTTGAACTCCGGCCGAACTTGCGTTAGATCAAACCCCACAGCACTGATGTACGGCAGGAATCCCATAACGACACTGACCATCGGAGAGACATCCCGATAGAGGACCATAACAGCGGAAGCACAGAGGCCGATCCCCATACCCATGAGGGCGAGTAGAAAAACCCAAACCGGAAGCATTAGCAGCGGTAAGCCTGGAGTAATGTGGAATGCAACCAGCAGAAACGGCACAATGAGGAGCGCAGCAGTAAAATCGATGAGTACTCCGAAAATGGTAGAGAATGGCAGCAACAGTCTCGGAAAATAGACTTTCGAGATAAGGTGAGTGTTTCCGACCAATGAGACACTTACTTTGGAAATGAGGCCAGAGAACACGTTCCAGCCAAGCATGCCCGTAAAGCTGTATACAAAGATAGGCATGTGTCCTGGGGCCTTAAGTTTGGCTATACCGCCAAAAACGAATGACAGGACGCCGGCGCCCATCAAAGGCTGCAGCAGAATCCATACTGGACCAAGGAGAGTTTGCCGATATCGCAACTTAACATCGCGACTGGCAAATACGAATAGGAGATCACGGTATTGAAGGAGTTCTTTAAGATTAACGGCGGACCAGCCGGTGCTTGGCCTAATCGTATATAGCGGCGCACGAGTCGCCGTTGAGCTTGTTTCCATATGGCCTAGTGTAGTGCTCCCGCCAAACAATGTAATGTGGTATCAGGCTAAGTGTCGGACTAAGTATACCCTAAGGGATCGTGCCCGATCTCGAGCGCACGGCCAATCGAGCGCTCGCTTCGCACTTTGGAGCAGGGACCAAAGTGGCTGAAGCAAAGCACCAACGGCCGGTTAAAAGTTGACATTTGCGCACTAAAAACCGTTGAGAAGCTTCACGTGCTTGTCATCATGCTGGAGACGATCATCGCATTGATGTCAGCATTTTTTCGCTGCAGCGAGATTGAGGTCATTAACCGGTGTTGCCGGCGACTCCAGATGCCAAAGTGCACATTCCATGCCATAGCGTGGTCAGATTTTGAGACGCGGCCGTTTAGGGTAAAGGCGCACGGGCGTTATCCGCAGCAGAATACCTCTCCAATCCTGTGTGGCTCAGGACGAACAGGCGATCTGTTTGAAATTATCGCCGAAGACCGAAAGCGCGACCCGCATAACAGAGAACCTCCGCACCAATCGACGCGAACGAACATATCTCACCATGACACTCACAAAAACCTAAGCAGCGCGTATCGCCCCCATGAACTTGCACCAGAAACCCGAATTCTGCGACCGCAAAACGCATCACAGCACAGTTCCAGCCGAATGGTAGCAACCAAAAGCCCGCCTAAAGTTCAACTAACATATCCCAATTGTTTTTATCCGTATAAAATTCACCTACCTTAACGAAACCCGCCTTCGTATAGAAGTGTATGCCGCGCAGGTTAGTCTCCTGAACACCGCCCCAAAGAACGACGCGCTCCCGCCCGATACACCGCAGCACCGATTTCACGTGCTGAAGCATGCGGCTGCCGAGACCTGAGTTCTGATAGGCATCAGCAACGGACGGAGCGAAAGTACAGTCAAAATCGTTGTCAAGAGCGATGCCGTAAGCAGCGTATCGAACCGACTCGCGTTCCCGAACGCCAAGCTTGACAAGCAGGTATGCGATTATCTGGTCATCACCATCGGCACTAGTCGTAGCAACAAGCCGAACCACGTCATCCGACCCTAACCCGTTGCATACAGCAACCGCGGCATCGCGATCGAACCCGTGGGGCGACCACCGACGGCGCGTCTCTTCCGAGAGAGACAATAGGTAATCGCCCAGCCGCGAAACGTCATCACTTCGGAGGGGCCTGACAGATACGCGCTGGCCCGTATTGAGCAAGTGATCTACGGCCCACGGCCCATCGCCCGCGCACAAGTTTTCGCGTGTCACAGAGTAGCTCCTAAACCGAAACGCCGGATGGCAAAAATTAAAACCTCGCAACCGGCTGCCAATACAGCTCTCGGCCCGAAACGGCAAACCGGTATGCCCGACCAATTGCTGCTGACTCAAGATTATGGCGCGTGCACCCTAAGCCGGTCAAGCAAACGGTCACGCGTAACAGACAAGATTTTTCGGGCAAAGAAGCGTTACCGTCGAATCAACGCGGCCGCCCTCCGCTGTGCCGCGCAAATTCGACACGCGACCTCGTAATGCCATCGAGACCGACACCCATTGTTCATATATTCCCGGCGTGCAGTTGAAGCCGTTAAAGGTCCTCACCTAGGTACTTGCCATAGAAACTGGCAACGAACTGCTGGTAGTCGCTTGTCGCGGTTATGTCTCGCCACCATGACTGATTGTCCAAGTACCACCGTACAGTGCTCTCAAGCGCTTCCTCAAAGTTGTAAGCTGGTTTCCACCCTATCGACTTCAACTTTGAAGCGTCGATGCTGTATCTCTTATCGTGTGCGCCGCCTCTGGGATCTCCAATCTGCTTGATGAGCGATTCCGGGCGATCTAAGAGTTTCAGGAGACGATGCGTGATATCGATATTGGGCTTTTCACAATCGGAGCCGATATTATAGGCCTCACCGGTAACCCCGTAATGCAGCACGTGGTCAATACCGGAGCAGTGGTCCATCACGTATACCCAGTCTCGAACCTGCTGGCCAGAGCCATAAAGGGGCACCTTCTTGTAGTCGATAAGTCTGGATACAAAGAAGGGGATCAACTTTTCCGGATATTGGAAGGGCCCGAAGTTGTTACCGCAGCGTGTGATTACTGTGGGCGTTCCGTAGGTGATTCGATGAGCGCGAACCTGAAGTTCGCCGCCAGCTTTACTGGCAGAGTAGGGGGTGTTGGGCTCTATCGGGCTCGATTCTGTAAACTGACCATCATCGATGGTACCGTAAACTTCGTCTGTCGATATGTGGCACATCCGCTCTACACCGTGGCGTCGGACAGCATCCAACAGAGTAAAGACCCCATACACATCTGTCTGAATAAAGCTGCCGGGATCGAGTATAGACCTGTCGTTGTGGCTTTCTGCCGCAAAATTGACGATAAAGTCAATCTTCTCAGCCTTGATAATGCCATTTACAACCGTTTCGTCCTGGATCTTTCCAGGATAAAACTTAAATCGCGGCGCAGTCTCTGGATTGTTCTGCATATCCGCCATCGTCGATAGGTTGCCCGCATAAGTGAGCGCATCGAGCGCGACAACGCGATAATCCGGATGATTCTTAAGCACGTAGCGACAGTAGTTGCTTCCTATGAAACCGGCGCCGCCGGTAACCAGCACTGTCTTTGATGAGCTCATAACTTGAACTCCGAATCTATCTCCTCGTGTCGAATCTCATCTACGGGCTCTTTTTTCGCCCATCCAGCGTAGAGGCGATCTGGAAAATTCAGGACGAATGCGTCCTCGGAACCAATATTTCGGTACGCGTGAACAACCCCCGGTGGAACGACGAGGAAAATTGGATTTTCGGCGCCGGCAATAATTACCTGCTTTATCTTCTCACGATCGCCGCGG
The DNA here is from genome assembly GCA_903919615.1 of uncultured Chthonomonas sp. GTDB lineage: Bacteria > Armatimonadota > Chthonomonadetes > Chthonomonadales > Chthonomonadaceae > CAIXIX01. The sequence goes on along the minus strand of CAIXIX010000337.1, from coordinate 20,331 downwards.
TTCTCCCATAAAGTAATCTCGAAGGTACCAGAGAGAAATACAAAGCCGTCAGACTGGTCGCGATGTTCATGCGGGCCGCGTGGTACTCCCGGGTGTGTTACGGAGAGGTATCCCATAGTGGGTTCAAATCCATCGGGCAGTTCATCGTCACGAAACAGCTCAACCAGCCAGCCGCGCGAATCGGCCCATTTATTAAGCTGTTTGGTAATGACGCCAGGAATTGGTGTTTCGATTTCGGCGCTGCTCATCCTTAAATACTCACTTTCAATTGTTCGTTTGACCCGGTTGTGGATTCTACCCCAATTCGTAGGTGGTGACGCCGAAGATCTCATCGAGGGGCAGCTTGGGGGCTGGCCCTGTGTACATCCGCGCTGTTTCGAAAACAGGCGACATGTTATGCGCCTTAGCCATGGCGAGGGCGGCCGCATTGACTTCGGGAACATCGAGGTAAACATCTTCACCGGGATGGTTGCTGCCTAGCGAAGTTAGAAGCGTTTCTGCAATCTCAGGTGTGTCTGCAAACAACGGCCCAATGGACCATCCGCTTGCGAATCTTCGGATCATGCCAAAGCCATCAATGCGTCCGTTCGTGACGGATACGAGCGGGCTCGCTTCTGGCAGGGATATCCAGCGGCTCAGGAAAGCATCACGCCTCGCGAGAAAATGGTCAGCGTCGTACGCAGCGAGCAGTTCGAATGGTACATCCAATGCAGAGACAATTCCATCTGGAATTCGAGGTGAGGAAGTCGGTTTCCACTGATAGCGTATATTCCTGTACTCAAATGTGAAGCCGCTTCTGCGGTAATTGTCTTGTTGAGCGATTACACCATCAAGGCCAATGCACCTCCCTGCGAGGTGCTCCATTGCGGCATTAAAGATCCGTATGCCGTAGCCCTTGCCTCTGTACTCTGGACGCAGTATGTATATTCCTACGAAACCGTAGCTTTCGCCGTATGCAACGCCGCTTACACTTCCGATGGGCTCGCCATTAAGCTCGCCAATGAAGAACCCGGCCGGATCGGTCGCATAAAATGCATCATGGTCGTAGCGACCAATATTCCAGCCCTCTTCAAGTGACCATTTGTATGCATGTGTGAGGTCCTGACGAGTCATCGGGCGAACCAAAAAACCGTCAGCTTCGGGAAGTAGCTCAACCATCTTAATTGTCCTAGTTGTGTCTATTAATCTCGAACGGGATCGTCCGTTACGAGGCGCGACAGGTACTGACTGTATTCAGTCTTACCCAATCGTGAAGCCTGTGCCAATACCTGGTCTGCGGAAATGTATCCTTGCTGAAACGCGATCTCCTCAAGGCATGCAACCTTAAGGCCCTGTCTGTTCTGGATCGCTTCAATATAGTTACTGGCCTGCAAAAGGGAGTCGTGTGTTCCCGTGTCGAGCCATGCTATCCCTCTGCCTAGCAGCTCTGCTTGAAGCATGCCTCTGTCAAGATAGACTTTGTTTACATCCGTTATCTCTAGCTCTCCACGAGCGCTGGGCTCAATATTGGCTGCGATGTCTGTAATCTGGTTATCGTAGAAGTAGAGGCCCACAATGGCGTAATGAGACTTCGGAGCTGAAGGCTTTTCCTCTAGCGAAATCACGCGATTTTCGCCGTCGAACTCCATCACGCCGTATCTCTCTGGGTCCTTTACACGATAGCCAAAGATGGTGGCTCCACTCGTTCGGGCGGCTGCACTGCACAAGCGCTCTTTGAGTCCATCTCCATAGAAGATGTTGTCTCCGAGAACGAGCGATGCGGGACCGCCGGCCAAAAACTGCTTTCCTATATGAAAAGCCTGCGCCAGCCCCTCGGGTCGCGGCTGAGCCGCATATTGGATCTCAATACCGTACTGGCTGCCATCTCCCAGCAATCTTTCAAAGAGGGGTAAATCAACCGGTGTTGATATGAGGAGTATCTCACGAATTCCCGCGAGCATCAACGTGGATACCGGATGATAAACCATTGGTTTATCGTAGATCGGTAATAACTGCTTCGATACGGCATGAGTAACGGGGTAGAGGCGCGTTCCACTTCCCCCAGCAAGTACAATACCCTTCATTTTTTGGCCTCCAAGCTTCGTGGCGGTCGCCATTTAGTATCTTCGGTTTTGCTCCCACGTCCATGCAGTTCTAACTATGCTGTCCAGGTCCGCAAATTGCGGTTCCCAGCCAAGTTCTGTGCGTGCCTTCGTCGCACTCGCTACAAGTCTGGCAGGATCGCCCGGGCGGCGATCTTTGAAAAGCGTTGGAATTGGCTTGCCAGTAATTCTACGGCATGTTTCAATCACTTCAGTTACGGAAATACCGGTCTCCGTTCCAAGGTTAAAGAAGCCACTCTCTGCGCCGTCACGAAGGCGTTTAAGTGAAAGCCCGTGAGCACGCGCCAGATCCAATATATGGATGTAATCCCGAATGCATGTGCCGTCTGGTGTGTCGTAATCCGTACCGAATATGCTTATGGTATCTCGTTGACCAGTTGCGGTCTGCAGTACAAGGGGGATAAGGTGCGTCTCTGGATCGTGGCTCTCACCGATCTTTCCCTCCGGGTCGGCTCCCGCAGCATTGAAGTAACGGAGCGCGCAGAATCGGAGGCCATATGCGTTGTTATATGCTTGAAGCATCTTCTCAACGAAAAATTTGCTCTCTCCATAGGGATTGATTGGCGACTGCGGATGTTTCTCGTCAATTGGCATATATTGTGGGTTGCCATAGGTGGCACAGGTTGACGAGAATACGAATTTAAGAACACCGTGGTCCACCATGGCATTCAATACATTCAAGGTTGCGACGGTGTTGTTAAGATAGTACTTGCGGGGGGCAGTTACCGATTCACCTACGTATGCAAATGCTGCGAAATGTACGACTGCATCAATGCGATGTTGTGAGAAGATTTGGTCCAATAGCCCGCGATCACTCATGTCTCCAACGATTAATTCAGCGCCATCAACAACGGCTTCACGATGCCCGTAAGCAAGGTTATCCAGCACAACGACCGATTCTCCAGCCTCAATGGCCTGCATCACGTAGTGGCTGCCAATATATCCCGCTCCGCCAGTTACGAGAATCATTTACCAAGCTCCTTATGTTTTGTAATCAGTATACGCGATAAGTCCCGTTGCTTAATCAGGAGGGAGGCCTTACATCGACACTGTCTCGTTCATATCCTGCGTGTGGTGACAATTCGGCCAAACTGAGGAAACACAATTGGAGTAAGTGATGTTAACAAATACCGATACTGTCTCTATCGACTTGCTGCCGTAAAATCTTGCTGTGACCTGAATAATTGTGTGTGCACATCAGCGATATGGAGGAGACAAAGCATGTTCAGCCGATGCTGCTATTCTTGGTGCATTGCAGGCACTCACAGTAATCAAAAAATCCCCCGCACTCCTCAATGGTTGCGGGGGACTTTTGCATACCTGATTGTCTGAATTTAGTGTGCGCCCGAACCAGTAAGTACCGCAGGGATTGTTTGCGCAATGATCTTCAAGTCACCAGTAAACGACATATTGTCGATGTACTGAAGGTCGAGTTGAACCCACCGCTCGAAGTTCAAATTGCTGCGGCCACCGATCTGCCAGAGGCACGTCAAACCTGGCACAACGCTCAGGCGACGCCTATCGTTTTGAGTGTACCGATCAACTTCGCTGGGTATAGGAGGGCGAGGGCCAACGACGGACATATCCCCTTTAATCACGTTGAAGAACTGTGGAAGTTCATCAAGGCTAAACTTGCGCATGAAGATGCCGCACGACGTTATTCGAGGGTCGTTTTTGATCTTAAATACGGGGCCATCTGCCTCGTTCAAGTGCATTAACTGCTCTTTGCGGTCTTCCGCGTCCACGCACATTGACCGGAACTTATAACAGTGAAAATACCGGCCACCTCGTCCAACGCGAATCTGACGGAATAACACTGGGCCTTTGGATGTGATCCGTACAAGCAGCGCAAGAATCAGGAAAACGGGAGACGTCACCAGAATAAAAGCAGCCGCAAACACGACGTCGAACGCCCGCTTTAGCCCCCCGTAGGAAACCGTCTTAACGGGAAACGCCGGATCCAAATAGCCTTTTTGAAATTTTTCCGTACAATCGATCGGTGAGCGTACTGCAGCGGGCGTGCGATCCATGCCGCCTGCAGCATCAATAGTCTCCAGAGTATCCATATGTGCCTGGTCCAATGGTATGGAAATGTTATGTAACGATTCAGACACCACAGCTCTGCCACGTTCTGTGCCACCTGAGATTAGCGTGGTTGGTCTTTCTCGCATAGTCGCCATAGGTTTGGTGCTTTCTTTGTGTGCAGTTTGCCAGCGTGAGCAAACGGGTACAGATCGTGCAGGGAGGCTCTCATGGGCATCCCCAGAAAACCAACTTAATGAAGATTGCGCAGGTTGCTGTTGTTTAATTGCTGCATGATACCTGAATCAGAAGCAACATTAGCACAGCGCTTTGGCGTCTTCAAAGAGGGCAGTATATCAAAGCGGATGATTGCAGCATTGGAACAGAACACACGCTCTGAAAGTTCGTGGATAGCGGACGGTAATACGCATTCGAGAAACGAATCTCGCTGTTGCATTTCCGCACTAGTGAAAGTGACATCGCTATGGTTGGCACCCGACGCTGGATTGCCCGGCGAGTCATTAGACGCATTACGTTTCGATCTGTTCAGTTCGATGCCCTCAATACAGCAGTCGAGACGCACTCGGGGTCTCTGCGCTTTCAGACTACTAAAGAATTGCACATTCCGTGCCAGAGATTGCTGCCGTAACGAAATCTTAATCGAATCTTCTATGCTGGTGCACTTTCGATCACTATTACGTACTCACCTGCAGGTGGCGGATTCAATTCAATGATCAGGTCGCCTAGGCTCGCAGCGTACCGAGCCTCATCGCTGAGTGTCAAATTACGCAGAACTGATGCCATACGATCCGCGCCAAGCTGAGTCGCGAGCTCTCTGATCGTGGAGCGTAAGTGCGACTTAGTTTCAAATAAAACGATTGTCCTTCGCTCTGACCTGAGTGACTGGAAAAACGTCCGACGGTCAGATCGAGACCTTGGCGGAAAGCCGTCAAACACGAACCTCTGCGCGCTGAAACCTGACACGGCAAGTGCACAGAGAACTGCGCTTGCTCCGGGCGCAGCTTTAACCGCAAGCCCGCCGTCCAGAGCGCGGCAAACTAAGGCTAGACCCGGATCTGAAACAAGCGGGGTTCCTGCATCGCTCACTAAAGCAACGTCTGTTCCACTCTCGAGGGCGACTACCGCAGTTCGGATTACGTCGATGTCATTGCGAGAGCGTAACTTCACCGCCTCCTTCTCAGATCCAATTGATTTCAGGAACGGGCGCGCAATTCGTGTATCCTCACAGAGTATAAGCTCCGCAGTGCAGAGGATGTCTCTTGCCCGATCTGTTATATCTGCTGGATTACCAATCGGAAGCGACACAACATAGAGTGTGCCTTTGCGGTTGTGAACGGGCGGATGCGGCAAGGTTGGCATCCATTCTCGTAGTCCCGGACCGGAGATTATCTTCCAGTCCGGAACACGCGAGGTCCTTAGTTGCTCGCTTTTGCGGGCTTTTGTGGTGCAGGTGTCGGGCCACCAGCAGGAGGTGGCGTCTTCGAGGGGACAGCAGGAGCGGATGTCGCCTTCTGCAGTTGCTTTTGGAGCTCATCCGTCTTCTTGCGCTCTTCGATTTGCTTTGCCTTATCTTCCGTCAGCTTTGTGACGAGGTCGGCAAGCTTGGTTTCCTGATCCTTCACAGCCGCCGCAGCTTCAGGAACATCCGTGGGAGAGAAGCCCTTGAGCGCTGTTACAACTCTTTCCCTGATTGGTCGCTGCTTCTCTCTGGAATTCAAGTCATACGGCGGATCATCATCGAGAAGCTTAGCTATCTTGGAGTACTGGGTGAACGCCGACTTGTAATCCTTCTTGTCCACGTACAGTCCAGCGAGCGTGAAACGAGAGTTGATGTCCTCAGTCGATTTAAAGGCGCTTTCGTACAGCGAAATGAGTCGATCCCGGAGTACAGGTTGCTGCGTCGGAGGAGCAGTCGCCATCTTGGTCTGTACAGATGCCGCAACCATCAGGGTCGCGGTTGTGTCCTCCGGCGTTTTCTTGAGCAGCGCTTCGAAATCGGCATCGACCTCCGCCTGCTGCTTGTCCATATCAGCCTGAGTCGGGGCATCACTGGACGGGCTCATGCCCATCATTCCACCCATCTCCTGCTGCATCATCATTAAGTGTGCGTAATCGTAGTATGCCTTCTTATCAATCTGTTCGGCCGAGAATACAACCTTGGCAGATTTCACTGCAGCTTTGATAATGGCATCAAGCTTTTTGTAGGCGCGCTGCTCCTTGAGCGATGCGATCTCTTTCTTTTCATCGAAGTCTTTTGGAGTATTCAACCGTCGCTCGACGACTTTTGCGAAGAAGAAACCTGTCCGGAATCCGGTCGCCTTCACGACAGGACTGATCTGACCAACAGCAGTCTTCTGAACCGCTTCATCTACGTCCTTGCCATACATGAAGGCTCCAAACTGATTGTCGACATACTCCTTCTGCCAATCCGATACACCGGGAGTCTTCGATGTCGCTTGGAAATCTGCTGAATTCGCTTTTGCGATGGCAACGAGATCAGCGCCGGTAACTGCCTTAGCATGAAGGTCGTTTGCCTTCTTTTCTGCTTCCGCCTCTGGCAGCGATTTGGGAGAGGGTGGGAAGGGGCTGCCTGTCGCTTTGGAAGCAATGAACACGGTCGTTAGCTTCACTTCGGAGTTAAGCTTCTGGGCATCGGCTGCCGTTACATTCTCTGCCGCTTTATAATGCTCAACCAGGGCTTCAACGGTAACCTGGGATGCCATGTACTCTCGGAAATCAGAGGCAGCAACGTGATGTCGCTCAGAAAGATAGTTCTCCCACTCGATGTCGGTGGCTTTCGCTCCAACCTCTTTTTCGCGTACTTTCGCGATCGCGCGATCGATTTCAGCATCGGTTGGATGCACGTTCTCTTTCTTTGCGATCTGCTCGATCACTTTGTGCTGTACGAGGGAGAAGATCGTTTGGCCGTACATACCGGCATGTCCGCGCCCGGGAGTGCCGCCTAGACTTTCGGACGGGACCCACGATAGATCACGAGATGTGATGGGTTCCCCGTTAACGGAAGCAAGCGTTCCACCCTGCTGTATATCAGCTCCGGAAGGGCCATGCTTGATATTGAAACCGGCAGTCAGAATGATCGGAATAACAAACACCAGTGCGCAACCGATCGCGAAGACACGCCCACCTTTGGCGTAGATCTTACGCCACCAGGTTAACGAGAGAAAGTCCATATACGTCGAGTTCCTTGTCAGACCATTGTCAGCCGGGCGAATTGAGATGCTTTGCTCACAACCCGTGCATATTTCTAAATGTAACTAGCTGTCTATAAACTTACGCAGCGCCGCAAGGCAAGGTCTGGAGCCATCCTCCGGAATGCCTTTGCCATTTTCGCCAGTGCCAGTCGTCGGCACATAGTGAGTTTCCAGCGAGATATAACCGGTGTAACCATCGGCCTTGAGCGCGGCAAATTGCCCTGTGTAGTCGATTTCCCCATCGCCTACGACGCACCACTCCGCGCGCAATCCCTGGTCCAGAGTATCAACCATTTTCCCATCTTTGATATGCACGTGGCAAAGCCAGGGCTTAACAGCGTCGTAACCGGTTGGGAAAGGCTCTTCTCCAGCAAAGAACGCGTTGCCTGGGTCCCAGACAATTTGCAGGTTAGGAGAGTTAACCGCTGCCACAATGCGCGCAGCCTCCTCACCCGTCCCTACAAAGCAAGCGTGCTCATTTTCCAGCGCAAGAGTAATGCCCTCGGCTTCGGCGATTCGCACCGGTTCGGCAAATGCATCGATAATACGAGCTTCAATTTCTGGGGTATACGCGTCCTTACGCCAGAAACTAAACACGCGGATGAGGCGCGTGTCGAACGTGTGTGCAAGCTCGATGCAGCGTTTAAGCAGAGCGATCTGCTCAGGCAGCCCCCGTCCGCGCGCAAGATGCATGGGGCCAGCATCGGAATCAGGGTCGGCCGAGAAGAGGTCGCACTTGTAAAACGGAGTGGCAAGACAAGCCACCTTCAAGCCCCGTTCGCGAAGCGCCTGTTTCGCCCTCGACACATGATCAGCATCGAGATCCGATATATTGATCCCCCAGAGCCCGCGCAATTCTGCGCCTGTAGCTCCGTACTCTAGCAAAACATCAAGCGCATGCTCAAAGTCCTGTGAGATCTCGTCGGTAATTGCGGACAACTGCATCTGTCCGGGTGTCCCTTCGCAAAGTGGTAGCGCATGATGCATTGTGCCTATTGCTGGTGAAATGCGTGCGCACAATCGGTCAAGTTTACATTATAAGGAGCGTACCTGTCAATTAAAGTGGTGCGCAGCAGCCGTAGGCAGCGCAAAGGCTGCAAAAGCACACAGAATGCCAATCAACAGAATGTACTGCAGCCGAACGCCTCGCCAGCCAACGGCAAGGCGCGCAGCAAGGTAGAGCGTGAAGAGAGTTAAGAGGATCGCAGTCGATATAAATTGGGCTCCGAGAAACCACTCACGTGGTGAGCCCTTAACACCGCCCGCAAATATCAACGAAATAGCGACGCCGAGTCCAATCGTCAGCAGGGGAGTTGCATAAGCGATACACTGGTAGGCAATGCTGTCGAGAGACGTTAAAGGTGGAAACTTTCGTAGAATGCTATTGCGGGAGTGCTTCTTTAGCATTCTGTTCTCTATCAAATACATCACTGCACAGCCTGAGGCAACGAGGATCAACCCATAAGCGCCGATAATCGCAAGCACGTGAAGAGAAACGACAGGATGACTGAGCACGGGATCCCTGGCAATTCGCGAATGCGCCTGGGAATCTGCAAATCCAAGGATAATGCAGTCCGTCAGCATTGCTACTGCTCCAACGGCTGGCATTTTTGCCCGACGATCCCAGGCCAGATACACAATAGCGATTGCCCATGCCGCAACCATCAGTGTTCCATAAACGCTTGCGAATGGTGAATGATGGGTGTGAGCGCAATTTGCGCCAACAGCGAGAAATTGAGACAAAATCCCGGCTGCGAGAAATCGGACAGCGTAAAGTAACGGTCGATTGCTGCTTGTTCCAGTACCTATCGATTGCGGAGCCGCAGGCGCATCTAGAAATAGGCTGGCGCCATAACAAACGGCAGCGGAAAGATAGAGTGCAAAGGCTATCCCGGTTAGTATTGCGGAGTTCACGATCGATGCTCCAGCTTGTGTAAGTCCACAATCGGCGGAATGGCGTGAGAAACTGCGTTCATATGCGCTGTTCCATTCTGCGGAGCAGGCAAAGGAAGCGAATCGACAATGCTCTCACTCTCACTAGCCTGGTCTTCAACTCCAAGCCCAAAAATCTCTCGCGCAGCAGAAAGCAGATCGTATCGAACCTGTTCTGCGTTGCTATCTAATCGAACTGCAGCGTCCTTGCTGGCACGCTTCATCCGCAGGATAGGCTCGCGGGCTACTTCATCCATCAGGGAACTGATGTGCAGCTCGATGTGGCTCCACTCCTTTTCGGTGAGAGATGAAAGACCCGGACGCATTATCTCCAGCCGTTTTCGAGCGTAATCATCAAGGCGGCCACGGAGCTGTTTTATGATTGGGGCAGCCTCGCGAGCGCGATACCAGTTCAGGAACTGGAGGGCTTCGTCCCCAACAATTTTCTCGGCTTCAACTGCTTCGGTCGCACGGCCACGAACCCGATCCGCCACGGCCTCCTGAAGATGATCGATGTTGTAAAGGAACACGTTGTCGAGTTCGGCAACATCCTCATCCACATCGCGAGGCACAGCAATGTCGATTAAGAAAAGCGGTCGACCACGCCGCTTCTTCAAAACGGGAGTTAGCGTATCACGGCGAATAACGGGATGAGGCGCAGCCGTTGACGCAATTACAATGTCTGCTTTGGCAAGCATCTGGGGGAATTCATCGTAATCGACAGCAGTGCCGCCCAATGAGGCTGCCATAGATACCGCTTTGTGGTGGGTTCTGTTGGCTACCATGATGTACCGTACGCCACTCGCGACAAGGTGTTTTGCTGCCAGAGTGCTCATCTTGCCCGCACCGAGGATCATTACGGTAGCTTCAGAGAGGTCAAAAATGCGAGCCGCGAGATCTACGGCAGCATGGCCAATCGAGAACGCTCCCCGGCTCAGGCCGGTCTCTTGCTGTACGCGCTTGCCACTGTTCAACGCTTGCTGAAACAGATGAGAAAGTGTTCCGCCAACTACGCCGGCTGCATGCGCTGAACGAAGCGCCGTGCGAACTTGACCAATGATCTGCGCCTCACCCAGAACCAACGAATCTAAACCCGATGCCACTCGCAACAGGTGAGCTACAGCATCGTGTTCTGCTTTTCGATATATAAAGGCATCGAACTGAATCTCTGGAATGTTGTGAAACGAGGAGAGATGCCTGCAGATAGCAGCGTATGCTGTTCCGAGGTCAGCGCCTTCGATCAGGGCGTAGACCTCCATTCTGTTGCAGGTAGAAAGGATAATTGCTTCGCGAACTCCGGGGCATCCGGATAGGTGCGCGAGCGCATCATTCAATTTGTGTTCGGGGCAAGATATACGCTCGCGCACCGCTATGGGTGCACGATGATGGCTGAGCCCCACAAGTACAAGGTGCAAATAACCTACTCCGGTAAGCGCTCTATGAGCTGCAGCGCCGCATGTCTCGCCGCTAAGTATCCGTCCGACCGCAGCAGCGACAAAAGGGATTCCTGAGAATCTAGCAACGCTGCCATCGCGCTATCTACTGGGGATTGCTCAGTCTTTCTTGCTGCTTTAAGCAATTCACGAATCTCCCCAAGAATTTTCACGTAATCTGCGAATTCGTCACCAAACTGCGCCTCTAAGTCGTGCTTTATACGCATGGAAAGTCCTGGGCTTGCACTGCCTGTGGAAACAGATATGCAGAGATCGCCTCGGCGGATGCTTGCCGGTACGATGAAATCTCCATCCTGCTGGTTGTCGGCGCAGTTAACCGGAATTCTTCGGTCTCGGGCGTCACTGACAACAGCAGCATTCACTTGTCGACTGTCGGTTGCGGCTACTGCGAGAAAGACGTCGTCCATGTGCTCACTGCAGTAGGCTGCTTCAATCAGTTCAAGTTCGTGTGAACAGGACCGGAGGCCATCGCAAAAATCGAGCGATACCACACGAACCCTTGCGCCGGCCGCTAAAAGTCCGAGTGCCTTGCGTGCACCAATGATGCCACCACCAACGACGAGGCATAGCCGCCCGGTGAGGATAAGGTGCACAGGGTACAGTTTAGGCATCTAAAATCGCTCTCAGATCGTTACGATGCTAAAAGTATACACCTGCTAATCGGTTTCGGCCATGTTACCGTGGTCATCGAGCTCACGTAGGATAGAAAGTCCGTCGAATGGTGGATCGGCAGAGAGGTGATAGGAGAGAACGGATAGCTCCTGCAAGAATGAGACATTTCTCACAAAGACGGTATCTGGCACGCGAAGCATAACTGGAGCAAAGTTCAATATCGCCCGAATTCCGGCGGCAACAAGCAGGTCGGTAACCATTTGCGCTGAGACCGACGGAACCGCGAGAATTGCTATTCGTGCTCGATGCTGCTGGTTCACCTCTTTGACGCGTGTGACGTCCATGATCTCGAGGTTCCACAGTGGCCGGCCGATCTTGCCATAGTTGTTATCAAAGACCGCTACCAGGTTAAAGCGATGCTCCTTGAGACCTGGATATCCCACAAGCGCGGAACCGAGGTTGCCGGCGCCAACCAGGATAAGTTTCTGATCTTGGTCGATCTTCAGGATACGCGCGATTCGGTCCCTCAGATCCACAACATTGTAGCCGACGCCAGGCTTGCCAAATTGCGCGAAGTAGGATAGGTCTTTTCGGAACTGAGCTGCGTTGATGCCAGTCTGGCGTTCAACTTCTGCAGAGGAGATGGTTTCGACCTGCGCATGCGAGAGGTCAACAAGAAAGCGATGATATGTTGCCAGACGCTCCAAAGTAGGAACAGGCGGGGGTGGCTTACCGTTGCTGGATGGTGTCACGTTTGGAACCTCGCCGACTATCATCATAAACAAAGAGTCCGCAGACTGCGGGAGTATACCTGTGCCCCGAATCTAGCGTCAAGCTAATTGTGAAATACGTAACAAATGCATGAAATGAACTGGAAGATTGCTGTTATCCAGACGAAAGGGCACTGTGGGCTTTGAATAATCCAGTTCAGCAGGTAGTTCATGCCACCCTGCAGAACCAATTGCTATGCAGGTGACCACCCCAGAGGAATTTGTCCAGTACTTACACCAGATGCAGATTTGCACCTGGCGCCACCAACCCAGGCTTCCCTGGTTTCCTTCGCTTGAAGCGGTTACACTCTGGAACGGCATGGATGTAACCATGAATACATGGTTCTGGAAAGACGATCTGCATATTGAGCGCAAGATCTTCTATGGCAAGCTGCTCGCTCCGGATACCCCTGTATTCGTATCCCTGGATCTGCTGCCCTATATGATCGCAGCGCAGGGCGATATCGATGCGCACAATCTGCACGAAAAAGGGCAGCTTGCAGTTAATGCGATTCGCGTTTACGAGCACATCCAGCGCAATGGTCCAACGCCAACACAGGCATTACCGTGGCTCCCCGGCAGCCGCATGCTCTACCTCGCGACACTGGAACAGAAATTCCTTTTAACGAAATATGATATCACCGGCAGAACCCGCGGCACCTATGGCTACCGCTGGTGCTTGTGCGAAGAGGCCTTTCCGGATAGCTTCGCAAAAGCCGAGCAAATTCCGGTAACCCAAGCGCGCGATCACGTGATCGATCTGCTTCAAAAGCATGCGCCTAACGTCACTCCCGAAGCAACCGCAAAGCTATTTCGGTGGCAGCCCCTCTAACCTCGCTCTAAGCTCATTTCACCCATTCAGGCTGCTTGTTGCTCGCTCCATTCGTGGAAATCTGCGCCAGATCTGCACTGGATGCGTTTGCAAGGTCTAAAACACCTGTTCGTTTGGCGGAGGCCACGTAGATATTCCAGCCGCCGGCGTAAACGCCAATGATCTCGTTTGCGCTCTGAAAGCTGCCCTTTCTGGTGATGTCGCCTCTGCCTTCTGGCCCACGGCTAAACGCTACATAGCGGCTGTCCGGCGACCAGTGGATATGGTAAATCTTGTTAATTGAATCGTGTATGATCAGCGACGGCTTGCCGACAACGGGATTTTCGGAGCTGAGGTCTAGTGGCGCGACGCAAAGGTCATGATCCGTCTTCCCCCACGCAATGTGCGTGCAGTCTGGCGAGAGATTGGGCCGGCATCCAATCGAATGGAGGTTGATGATCCGGTTCCCATGGGCTTCGATCAGCGCAAGGCCGTCGTCCGGGTCGCCATTGGAGACGACAGCGATCCATTTGCCGTTTCGCGAATAGCTCGGATTGTAGACCCGCGATATGCCCTTGGAATTCACGTGTGGAGTTGTTTTGCCCGTCTCAATGTCGTAGAAGAGCAGGCCCTTGTTGTAGGATTCTGCCAGGAAGAACTTCGGATAGAGTTGCGGCAGGTATCCAATACTCCGACTATCCGGGCTCCAGAAGGGCTCACGCGCGTAATCCGCAATCTTCTTTCGGTGATTGCCATCTGAGTCCATCACCCAGAGGCTGCGTATAGCGTCCCTGCCTTCACCTGAATCTACGGTAAAGGCAATGTGCTTCCCGTCCGGTGACGGATGCGGGTCGTGTTCGTGAACTCCGGGGGTTCGTGTAAGATTTCGGATGCCTGATCCATCGGCATGTGACGTGTATATCTCCCAGTTGCCATCGATATACGACTCCCACACCAATCGGTAGGTCATCTGACTTAGCGCATGTTTCAGAGGAGGCATTGGATCCGAAACGGCGGGAGAAGAGCAGAGCGCCGTGCCCAAACAAAATATTGCGGCGGCAGCTAGAGCGATGCGGTGATTTGTAAACACAACAGATACGTCCTGATTCGAAATTACGGTGACAATTTAAACTCATTCATTCGAATGTCCTACCGCACTTTCAAATTTCCGTCGGCGCTTGCTGCTTTTCGGTAGGCCGCTACATTTTTGACAGCGCGCTGCCGCGTAAGAAGAGCTCAAAGTAGCTCTGCTTCTGCAGGATCTCATCGTGTTCAATCGATTGAATGTGGTACATGTGCACGCCCCGGGGCTGAACCATTTCAGTTGTGATCGCCTCCTGCAATTCAGTCTCAGCCTTTATTCCACGTCGTTTGAGTTCAACCTGAAGAATGAAGTTTTCTGGCGCAAGATGCTGGGTAAAAAGGCTGATTAGCCTGCGGCGCCTGCTGCCTGCAGCCCAGGAAGCGAATTTATCCAGGCCGCCATAGGTCGAATCGAATAACAACAGGTCAGTAATGTGGTCGGTCAGCCCACCATGTTCCAGCACACCGGCGGTCGTGGCGTAGCCACCAGAATGAGTGGATAGCACGATTTTGCCGATTCGATCCGACTTTATGCCAGTGTCACTGGACTTCAACACGTGTATAACGTCTTTCATCATCATTGCGAATCCACCTGCGTCCAGTTCAAGCTTTCCCCCACCCGAATCCGGCGCATCGTAGGGGCCTTGTGGAACGACGAGGATAGCGTTGACGCGTGCAGCATGCATCTGGTCGCGGAGTCGATACCGCTTCAGAACCTCTGAGACGTGATTGTTCCAGCCATGAAAGTGAACAATAAAGTCGGTTGTTGCCGACGGTTTGAAACCTGTTGGGACGAAAATTGCCACATCGCTATTTGAGTAGTGATCCTTGGTTGAATAGACTTTGCCGTCGTAGGTATGCCCCGCCGATCTACTAGGGTGGGGATAGGGTGCAGAGCGCAATGGAGCGATGATCGTAAATCCATCGGCATCACCCTGCCATTTCGGCCCATTTAGCGACTCCTGTGCTGTGCAAATCCCCGTACTGCCAACAATGAAAGCGCAGAAGGCAGCAACCCCGAAGATGGTATGTATGGCATTTGTAATGAACATATGTAGATGTCACCCCTTGGGTTTCCAAGTACGTGCCGTGATTTGTTAATTGAATTCTGGCATGTTCTAACCTGTATTTACACAGGCTCTTCCTTGCGAAGCGGTAGTTTCTTGCGCTTGCGCTAGCTAGCAGGAATCGCGAACGACTGCGCCTAATTGGACGGCATCTGTAATTTTAAGGTGTGAGGTGCAGTGGGATGATGCGTGTGGCGCTCGTGGGAGCTGGCGGAATGGCTGGCGTGCATGCTGGTTGTTATGGAGAGATAAAGGGCGCGACACTTGCTGGTGTGCTCGATACAAGCCCAGAAGCTGCGCAGGCGCTTGCCGCACAGCATGGTGCGAAAGCCTTTACAGATTTTGACAAAATGCTGGAGGAGATCCGGCCAGACGTCGTGGATGTCTGCTGTCCGACGCCCTGGCATGTGGATTATGTAGTTCGTGCCGCCGAGCGCGCCGCAGAACTGGGCATCCGTGGAATCTCAACCGAAAAGCCGATGGGCCGAAGTCTGGAGGATTGCGATCGAATGATCGCGGCCTGTGAGGCTGCAGGTATCCCGTTATTTGTCGCTCACGTCGTACGCTTCTTTCCGGAATTCTCGCTCGCAAAGCGGCAGGTGGAGGCTGGCAACGTCGGCTTGCCGGCGTCTGTGCGCACGCGACGTGGCGGACCGATGCCTCGCGCCTGGGACGATTGGTACGCCGATTTCAAGCGCAGCGGCGGCCTTGTTCTCGACCTGATCATCCATGACTTCGATTGGCTTCGCTGGACTTTTGGTGAAGTGGAGCGTGTTTACGCGCGCGGCCTTGGAGATAGCAAACTTCCAGCGTTCGATTATGCGCTTGTCACGCTTAAGTTTAAGAGCGGCGTGATTGGGCATGTTGAGGGCACCTGGGCAGACCCGGGCGGCTTCAAGGTTACCTTCGAAATTGCCGGCGACGGCGGACTGCTGGAATACAATGCAAATCAGCCAACAGGCGCGCCGTTCAAGCCGGCCTTCAGCACGGCTGCAGCAGGCGGTCAGCCTGGCGTCGCCATCCCCGAAAGTCCAACTGGCAACAATCCGTATCAGCTTGAGCTCGAGCACTTCATCGATTGCCTGCATCGAGGAGCAACCCCCTCCATCTCGCCCCAGGATGGCAAGGAAGCGGTTCGCATCGCACTCGCCGCAATCGAGTCGATCGAAACAGGCAAGCCTGTTCTGCTCGGCTGAGAGCGGCTTTCGTTTTGTTGCAAACAAACGTAAAAACCGCGGAGCAGATCAAATCGATCTGCTCCGCGGTTTTTTTAGTCGATTAAGCACTATTCTGTGTTCATTGGGCAAGGGGGCGCGCTTAGTCCACCTTGAAACCTAAAACCCAACACGTAACACCTAACACCTGAATCTCTTCTGTTCTTAGTGCAGGAAGTGACGAATTCCCGTAAACACCATCGCGATGCCGTTCTTGTTCGCGACCTCTATCGTCTCCGCATCTTTCACCGATCCGCCCGGCTGGATGATCGCAGTGATCCCGGCCGCCGCGGCCGCTTCCGGTCCATCCGGGAACGGGAAGAAGGCGTCGGATGCCATTACCGCTCCGCTGGCCTCGCCGCCGGCCTGCTCCACAGCGAGCTTTACGCTGCGTACGCGGTTCATCTGCCCCGCGCCGACCCCGATTACCTGCCTGTCCTTCGTGAACACAATCGCATTGCTCTTCACGTGACGAACGATTCTCCAGGCGAAGAGGAGCTCTTCAATCTCTGCTGCGGTTGGCGCCCGTTCCGTTACCACCTTCAGATCGGCTTCATAGAGTACAAGGTGATCCGGCTGCTGAAGCAGCGCTCCACCGACAACTCGCTTGTAGTCGAGCCCGCTCGATGCGGCGAGTTCTCGCCATCCCTTAAGATCGCCGACCTTTAACAGGCGCAGGTTCGCTCCCCACTTCTTTCTCCCAGTAAGGATCGGGATCGCATCCTCATCGAAGGAAGGCGCGATAATCGCTTCGAAGAAGGTGTTCTTACCCGTTATCTGCTCGGCGGTTGCGGCATCGAGAGGTCGCGTTACGGCCAGAATACCGCCGAAAGCGGAGATCGGATCTCCCAGTCGTGCCTTCAAGAACGCCTCAGCGAGCGTGTCTGCAAGCGCCGCGCCGCACGGGTTCGTGTGCTTTACGATGACTGCCGCTGGTTGGGCCTCTTCGCTAAACTCTTTTACCGTTTCGAGCGCCCCATTCAGATCGTAGTAGTTGTTGAACGAGAGCTCTTTACCATGCAGTTGAACTGCTGTCGCAACAGACGGCTCTTTGATACCGGATTGAACGTAGAAGGCAGCTTTCTGGTGCGGATTTTCGCCGTATCGGCAGTCCTGGGCCTTCTTGTATCCCAGTGCGATCTCCGACGGGAACGCGAGGCTCGCGTCACCATCCGCAGCGAATCGAGATGCTAGCCATTGGCTAATCGTCGCATCGTACTGGCCCGTGTGAGCATACGCCTTTGCGGCAAGGTTACGCTTCGTCTTCAGCGTAAGCTCGCCACCATTCTCGGTAAGCTCCGCGATAACGCCATTATAGTCAGCCGCATGGACCACTACTGCAACGCTCTCATGATTCTTGGCCGCAGAGCGGATCATTGCGGGGCCGCCGATGTCGATGTTCTCGATCGCATCTTCCAGCGTAACGCCAGGTTTGCTTACGGTGGTAACGAAGGGATACAGGTTGATGCAGACCAGGTCGATCGGCTTAATGCCATGCGCCGCAATGGTCTCCATATGCTCTACAACGTCTCGTCGTGCCAGCAGGCCGCCGTGAACTGCCGGATGAAGCGTCTTAACGCGGCCTTCGAGCATCTCGGGAAAGCCAGTGACTTCGCTAACGTTTATGACCGGAACACCCGCAGCTGCGATAGCGCTAGCGGTGCCTCCCGTGGAGACAATCTCGAATCCGAGGCCGCTCAATGCAGCGGCAAAATCGATAAGTCCCGTTTTGTCTGAGACGCTGATCAGCGCTCTTTTTTGCCTCGATGCAACGTTACTCTGGCTCATACCAGGCTTCCTTTCTGGCGTTCGGGCACAAAAAAGCCCGGACTCCTCTCGTGCTGTTGTTTGCTGAGGGCCCAGGCGCGCGGCAAATGCTCATCGCAGACTCCCCCAGGGTATTCCCTGTGAACGCCAGTTGTCTGCGGTGTAAAGATTTATGTAGTTAGGATACCATAAAGCTGAATCGCCGCAAGCTGGTGCGCGGTGGAGACCACTCTCACAGTGAGAGTGGCCAGAGCGTGCCTACCGGTTGAAGATCCAACCGACCTAGTCGCTTTGAAACACGATAAACCACACATCACCATGTGGCAAAAAGAAAGGGAAGGGCTCATCGCCCTTCCCGCCTGCTTGCAGGCACTTCTCTCCGACGACGTAGGTAGTTCCCTCGCCGCTTGCGTCGTCGTCCCTTACGCGTATTCGCGCTTCAGGTTGACACCGGGTTGCGGCTGCGGATAGCGACCGTTGGGTCCTGGCTGCAGCGGAGCCGGCGAATCCTTGGTCAGCTTATCGAGACCAGGTGCAAACTCATGGTCACAGTTCAGCATATCCTGGAACGTCATCTCCTGGCCCGTATGCGCCGCCATGCGGCCGAGGCTGGTGGTTACGCTGGCGTAAACACCGCGCTCAACTTCATTGTATGGCTTGTTGTTGCGAATTGCGAATACCAGCTCATCCCACTCGTTCTGGTAGGCATTCGTGCGATCGGTCGATTCCCACACGGGCTGGCCCTCAAGGTTCTGGCCCTTGAAGATCGCAGACGGACCGCCCATGTCGTTTGCGCGCGCTGCGATGGCGACGCCCTTGGAGCCATGCACGTAGCTAGAGTAGATACCCGTCGCGTTGGTAACGCAGCGGCCATCAAAGATGAACTTGCTGCCATCTTTGAACGTGTACTCAACCGAGTAGGTATCGAAGTTCTGATCGACGAACGGAATGCCTTCCGGGCTGGTCTTGAAATGTCGGCCGCCGAGCGCCTGAGCCTTTACTGGCCAGTCGTTCTTCATCCAGCTCAAGTGGTCGATATGGTGAATATAGAAGTCGCTGAAGTTGCCGCCGCTTGCCCACAGGAAGCTGTGGAAGCGCCGAACCTGATAGTCCAGATGGCTGATGGTATCTGGCTTTGGCAGAGACTCGAAATAGCCAGCCGGATCGTGCATTCGATAGCCGCGCATCAGGATAACATCGCCGATTTCGCCATTGTTAACGCGGTCGTGCAGTTCCATCAGGTTCTTTGCATGGCGAGACATCAGTCCAACGCCAACCTTCAGGTTCTTCGCAGAGGCTTCGGCCGCAAGCTGAAGCATTCTGCGGCTCGTAGGCCCATCGACGGTAACCGGCTTCTCCATGAAGACATTGAGCTTCTTCGAGATAGCGTAGGTAAAGTGAACCCAGCGGAATGCTGGCGGGGTGGTCAGGATGACGATGTCGCCTGGCTTCAGCACATCCATCGCCTTCTGATAAGCGTCCCAGCCAATAAATTTATGATCTTGTGGAACGGCAACATTCTGGCCGATTGTGCCATTGATGTTGTCGTAGCTGGCTTTGAGTCTATCTTCGAATGCATCGCCCATTGCGACAAGCTTAATAGGGCCGCCCTTTGTCGAGAGCGCCTGCACGGCTGCGCCGCTGCCGCGACCGCCGCAGCCAACGAGAGCCACCTGAATCAGGTCGCTGCCCTGGGCATGCGCCGAGGGAAGATTTACACCGGCGAGAACCGATGCCGCCGCTACGGTTCCTGTAGTCTTGAGGAAGTCGCGTCGCGATGTAGAGGTAATAGATGGTTCTTCGGGATTCATTTTCCTGCCTTGATCAATTTTCGAAATTCATCGAGATCGATAGGTAATACGAGTATGTATCTGTCCGTTGGTGTCGTTCTCCAGAGACATTCTGATAACCTCCCGCGATTGCCGATTCACGCTGAAATAAATATCTCAGCCCCAAAAGTAGCAATGCCTGAAGGGTTATTCATGAATGCCGAAGGACAGGTCAACATACTTTGGTAAGGTTACTATCACTGCTGATGCCTTTACGAATTCCGCTCGCTCAGATTCCAAAGCCGAGCCGTTTTGCTTCTTTCCCTTCTCGACAAGTACTGCATCGCGGCACTGATCTTTCACCTTTTCGAAGTCATCGATGGTCTCGATGCTATGGTGATTGCACTTGATTATCCACCACAGGCCACCGAATTGGCGCGGCGTCAAGCTCTGGTTCTCTGTCAGTTGCGAGAACAGAACAGCGTTGAGGCCGGG